>JBEVJT010000001.1:0-67861 GCA_040510075.1 Xanthobacteraceae bacterium
ATGTATCGAGTACGGGAGTTTAGCGATGCCTGCGCAGAAGGACCTCTTTCGCCTCATTAACGCGAGCCGCGAGGTACGTAGAGCCCCCCTGGTCGGGATGCAGTTTCTTCATCAGCGCCCGGTGGGCGCGGCCAATCTCCTCGGCACTCGCCCCAAGTTGCAGGCCAAGGATTTGATAGGCCTCCTCTTCCGTCATTTTGCCGCTGGCGCGCACACCGCGGTCCGCCCCCGCTGTCGTATCCGTTTGCGCGTGCTCACGCCAAGCGGGCGCCCTGCGGTCCAGATAAGCCATCAGTAGCGCGCGGCTTTCCTCGTCGATGTCGGCCAGAAAGCCGGCCAGCGTGGCGACATCCAGGTCATCAAGCGAGGTTCCCTCATGCGCGCCCGCGAGAATGCGGCCACGCATTGCGCCTGTGTCGTGATCAAGCTCCATCTCGACAAAGGCAGAGCGCACACGCGAGATTTGTCCAGGTTTTTTCTGCGTTCGTGCAGCAAAACCGGGCACGCTCCACGGCAGCCAGCCGAGAAGCCCCAGTCCGGTGATCCCAAGCGGTATGGCAACGTCCAGCCGGCCCCGGATGCCGAGAACTCCTGCCAAAGCGAGCGCGCCCAACCCACCGCCGGTCTTGAGCGCGACCGCCACATGGTGCGGACTCACCTTTGTGAAGGCATTGAGCGCCCACAGCGCCAGCGCGAGCACCACGATACCGAAAACGAGCGAAGCCATCACGATCTCATCTGCCCGATCAGCTTCATGGCGCCGGGCTGACGCCGCGCGGACAAATCGGCCAGTGCGCGCATGCCGCCCGCGGCATAGGCAGCGACGGCTCGCAATAGCTCACCGAGCTGGTGGGCTGCACCGAGATCGAATCTGGCATACGCGCCATGCGTGAGCCGTGCAATCTCGCGGAAGGCGTGCTCCGCAATCGGATCATGGCCTTCCTGAAACATGAAGGCAGGCACATTCAACAAGCCAAGCTCGCCCGCCGCTTGGCATAGCTCATCGAGCTTCTCCTCCATGGCGTCGCCGACAAAAGCCAGCGCCTGCACCTTGTGGCGCTTTGTTTCACGTTTTGCATGCGCGATGATTTTGCCGATCTGGGTGTGGCCACCTCGGCAGTCGATCGCGCTCATCAAGGCCGAGAGGCGCTCCGGCTGGGAGAGCCATTGAGATGCGCGGCATTCGCCAAACCCGCGGTAATACACGAGTTGAACGTCGAGGCCGCCCACCGCTGCCGTTTCGCGGAACATCTCGGTCTGCAGCGTACAGGCGGTGTCCCACAGCGGCTGGCGGCTCATCGTCGCATCGAGTGCAAAAATCAGTTTGCCGCGACTGCCGGGTTCGAGGCCCGGCGCCATGCTTTTCACCTGATCGAGAAAGGCTTCGACTTCCGAGCGCGCGGACGGCGCGATCGGGGTCTGCTTTGACGAAGATGCGTCGCGACGATCGTCGGACATGGAGCTCAGCTCGGAAAACCTGCCATGCCTAAAGTGGCCATATGGCGGCAGGGACGCAATGGGCACGGCGTGGGCTCGCGTTCTTCGCGCTTGCGTGATTCCGCGCCTGCACCCACATGAGCAACAAGGCGCGCGCTTGGCTATTCCTGGACTAGGTCGTGCACATCGAGAGGATTTTCAAGCGCAGCAAACCACTCGGCACGCGCCGCGGCCGGGCATCGAGTGGAAGCCGCAGCGCTTCGATCAAGCTCATCACCTCGGCTCGTGCAGTCACGTGGGCAAGGCTTGGACGCGTCCCCAGCATCACCTGATCCAGATTGTCCAGAGCGGTCAGGCCGCGTGGGAAAAACTCGCGGTAGACCAGCCGCTCGGCAAACCCGTCCACACAGCGGAATCCAAGCCGGGCAGATAATTCCGCCAGACCCTCGCCAACCAGTTGCTTATTGCGCGAGCCCAGCATGGACAGGCGGTTGCGCACCACGACCCAGTCCATGCGCGCACCATCTATTTGGCGACGCTGCCGGCGCGCCTCGCGCACCATGGCGGCATAGTGGCTCTCGCCGATCACCGCATAAGTGCTCGCATCGATAACGCCTATGACATCGAGGTCCACGAAACTGTCATTGATCGGCGTGACCAAGGTGTCGGCCATGGAATGGGCGAGGCGGGTGAGGTAATTGTCGGTGCCGGCCGTATCCACGACGACGAAATCATGCGACCGTTCCACCGCCCCGACCGCCTCGGCAAATCCGGCGAACTCGATGGCCTCGTTTTCATCTAACCGCAGGGTAGAGCCGCGCGCGACGCAAAAATGCGTCGGCACCTTGAGTTCGCGACCCGTTTTGCGCGCCCAACCCCGCCGGTTCTCCATGTACCGGGTAAACGTTCTCTGCCGGGAGTCCACATCGATCGTGGCCACGCGTTGGCCGACATTCATCAGCGCAACGGCGACATGCATGGCCACCGTCGATTTACCGGCTCCGCCCTTCTCATTGCCAAGCACGACTACATGGGCGGACGTGGCCCCGCGCGTGTTCGGTTCAACCGACATGACGCCACCTCCTCCGGGTCATTTCCTACCGGTCAACCCTTGCGAAGCAAAGCAATTGCGTCGCAGCCGATCGATTAACATTAATTAGGCACGCGCTCGTCGTGCTAAGGCGGCTGTGAATTTTAGAAATATCGAGCCGTGGCGAAGCCCGTTTCCGTGTTCCGGATGGACGATCGCCGACTTGCGCCATAACGCCAAGCGTTGGTGCGCCGCCATCTAGCAGAAACACATGGGCAGAGTTGGTTCAGCTCGGCCCTTGGTTAGCTCAGATCAACCCTTGGTCACGACCGGAGGAGCTTTGCCTTTGCCCACGCCAGCTCAGCCAGCCACGCTTACGGCGATGAGAGTTGCGAGTAAAGCGGCGAGAATCTTGGTCATTGGTGCCCCCTGCTTGAGAAGCATTGCACGTCGGGCGGCACCATAACTACGAAACCACAGCACGGAATAGCACAAAAGCCACAATGCGTGAAAAAGCCCGCTCGCAGTTCCGCCAAACAATTCAAATTTCAGCGGCTTCTAAGCTTGAACGGCAGCGGCCGCCAACATGAAAATAAACTACTGCAGTTCGGTAGATCGTTGGCACCAGATTAGCCCGGTGAGTGCTTGATCGTGCAATGGTGCGTGCTACGCGTTAGTTGGCCACGCGGCCGCGCTCGTCGTGCTGTGGCGGCTGCGAATTTTAGAAATTTCGAGCCATGGCGAAGCCCGTTTCCGTGTTGCGAATGATCGGCAGCTTGCGCCGGACCGTCGAGTGTTGGCGAGCCGCGGACGCTCGAATTGCGCTCGTGCCGACCATGGGCGCGTTGCACGCGGGACATGTGGCGCTGATTTCAAGCGCGCGGCGGCGCGCAAAGCGGATAGTCGTCTCCATATTCGTCAATCCTGCGCAATTCGCGGCGGATGAAGATCTAGCCACCTATCCGCGAACCTGGGACGCCGACCTGGAGCTGCTGCGCAAGCTCGGAGCCGATGCGGTGTGGACTCCATCGGTCGAACGAATGTATCCAGCCGGCTTTGCAACCCGGGTGCTTCCGGGAGGAGCCGCAACCGTGGGGCTTGAGGACCGTTTCCGGCCGCATTTCTTCACCGGAGTTGCTACCGTTGTGGCAAAACTGCTGATCCAGTGCGCGCCCGACTTCGCCATGTTCGGTGAAAAAGATTATCAGCAGCTCCGGGTGGTCGAGCAGATAACGAGAGATCTCGACGTTCCGACCAGGATCATTGCCGTACCTACCGTACGGGAGAAGGACGGCCTCGCACTCTCGTCCCGCAACCTTTACCTTTCGACCAGCGAGCGTGAGCGGGCGCCGCTCCTGCATCGCGTGCTCAAGGAATGCGCGCGGAAAATAGCCAAGGGCGCGCAACTCGAGTCCGTGCTGGGTGAAGCAGCTGCGGCAATTCAAAATGGGGGGTTTGCCCTCGATTACCTCGAGGCGCGGCATGCGAAAACGCTGCAGCCCATAACATCGCATGCACAGGGGCCCATCCGGCTCCTGGTTGCGGCGCGCCTGGGCAAGACGCGCCTGATCGACAATGTTGGTGTTTAGAGCATGATCCCGAAACGTGGGAACCGTTTTCGGGCAATGCCATGCTCCAGGAAGCTAGAAGCTGGGCATCGCGCTGCTGGCGATCATGCTTCCGCGTTGTGTTCCGAGTTTATAAAAGGCCCAGCTCACGCAATTGGCTGCGCAGCGCCTCGGGCATGTGTTTGGCACCCGGTGCCGCCCGGTCGAGGTCTCTCGGGCAGTCCTTGCCCTCAAGATATCTCCACCCCTGGAAAGCGCGCCAAGGGCGTGGCTCGACCAATACAAGTGTCGGCTCGAGCACCAGCTGACACCGGCGCACGCCCGCTTTGTCGGCGAAAGGGCGAACGTCCAGGAGCCGCTCCCGGCAAAGCACATTGCCGCGGATCACCCAAAAGAGAGATCCGCCGCGCAGCAGCTCGTCGGCTCGCTTTGGCACCATCCGGGTCGTGTGGATGTGGTCGCGCGAAAGGCCGCGGCGACGCCGTTCCTTGAGCCTCGACGCAATCCAATGCTCCAGCTCCTCGACGGAATCGCAGCCAACGCACAGCTTTAGGAGATGAAGGGTCAAAGAGATTTTCCGGAAGTTAATAAGGAGCCTGGGCCTCCGCCCCCGGGACGGCGGCCGCAGCTTCGGCTTACTGCGCGCCAGGCGAAATTTGCAACGGCCCGCCGCGAATTCCCCCGCTGTTCACGGTTCCAGCGGCTCGCTCCTCTTCCTTTCCCGCCGCTGGTTTGCGTGATGTACTTGTTGCCGATGCTTCCGCTTCGTCTCTACGCGTTGGTTCCGAGGCCATGATGCTGACGGGCGGAATCGAGGCGGCCGAAGGAATATAGATATTGCTACTCGGGGGCTTGGGCGGTGGAACTGGGGACGGTGGTGTTTGGAGAGCCGCAGTAGGCACCGGCGATTCCGCCATATGTTTTCTGACCTCCCGCGCGAACAGTCCTTCCGCGAGATTTGCCTTCACACGGCGAGGGTCGCTGAGCAAAGCCAGTCGCTCGCATGATTGCGGAGTGCAACCATGCGACGTGGCTAGCACATGGGCTGCCACGCCAAACAGGTCGGCCTCGACGGAGCGGCGCACATCAGCCAGCACGTCGTCGGTTGCACGCAAATGTTTGGCCGCATCCAACAGAGAGAGTTGCGCGGCAACGTAGGACAGCGCCGCCATGGTCGCCTCTGCACTGCTGAAAAGCGCTTTTTCGCAGGACGCCTGCAGCGGCGCGTCGGGAACGGTGCCAAGGCAGGTCAGGGGGGAGCCGGGCGCCATTGCCTGCATGCTCAATTGGGATGCCCGGAGCGTGAGCAGCCGCCGTTCGGCTGCGCGATCAAAGGCAGCAAGCTGCTCGATCGCGGTGATTGCCACAGTGGCCAGCAGCGGCGCAAATAGCAGCAGCGCCCCGGCAACAAGGACGCATGCCCATTTGGGCACAAGGAATGAACCCGTCCACCTGACGCCCACGCTACAAACCCGACAGCTCCACGCTCGTTTAATTCGGCCGGCGCGTTCTTCAGCGACGGCAAAACCAAACCTAGGCGCTCAGCAGCGCAGTATGTCCATTAAAGCTGTTTGTAAGCGCAATTAGGGCAGGAAGCCCAGATGCGGCTAGTTCGAGTAGTCGAGCTGGCTTTCCTTGACCACCCGCTCGAAGGCTTCCCGCGGATTCTTGATCCGATACTGGTAATCGGCACCGTCTGAGGGAAGCAATCTCACGACTTCATAAGTGCTGTTCGCCTGCATGTGACCGATGAGCCGGGAAGTGAAATGCACAGTTTGACCGACAGTGAATTTGTGGTGTCTCAACGGGGCTCTCCTCAACTGCAGACTGCTTGCTGTTTCAGCGATGCCCCCTCCGATCCGCATGCACTATAGCAGGAACAGCTCGCCAATCGCAAAAGAAACTTTTTTTTGCCACTTTTCCGCCAGATTTGCCAAACCTGGAAAGTGAAATGGGGAAAGGCACTTAGCGGCCCGCTCTCGACCCCAAGCTGCTACCTCAGCTGCATTTTGGGCCGCGAGCGCGGATTTCGGGGCAGGTGAACAGCTGCCGGAACACAATCGCGCCGCGATCGTGGCCTACGCGCACACCTCGGGATCACAGGAGATCGAGATGCGTTTCCTTCTGGGCCTCATTCTCGGCTGCGTTCTGACGGTGGCCGGCGCCTACATTGCCGATGCTGTACATGCTCCAAACAAGCCCATGGTGAACTGGGACGTGGTCGCAAACCATGTCGATGCGGTGACCGCCCTTGCGCGGCAGGGCTGGAAAAGGATCACCGGCTAGCGATGCGAGATGAGCGCGCAGCTTCAGGCGCGCACTTCCTGCCGTTGAAACACGATATAGCCGACGATGAACAGCAGAATTGTTGCGGCGATGAGCCCGACAACCTGCGGCCAGGCGATGACCAGGCTTTGCCCCAACGGCAATGGGGCGCCTGGCACTGCTCCCTGGAGCTGAACCAAATAGATTGGCCCCAACGCGCGCTGCGCTGGATTGAGGAGTGCGAGAGCGACTTCGCCGAAGAGCGTGCTCGGCGACAGCCGTGCCAGCACCTGCTCCCACTCGAGCGTGGCTGGCGTTGGCAGTCCCGCTGCAACATAGCGCGGATCGGGCGGCGCTATCGTCGCGGCCACCATCTGGGAAAGCACCGATGGCCAAAGGAACGTCAGGAAGAGCCACAGCCCAAGCGTCACAAGAGCCGCAGTAGCGGCGGAACGAAAGACGATTGAAAAGAGCAAAGCGAGAGCAAGCCAAACCCCCGCATAGGCGATCGTGACGAGCAGGAAAATGAAGGCGCGCGCTATCTCCTCCGCACTGGGCGGCACGCCCAGCAGCAACAGACCGAGGCCGACCACGAGAAGCCAGAGGGCGACCAGGCTGATCGAAATGGTGAACAGCCCCGCGAGGAATTTTCCGAACAGCAACGCGTCCCGGTAGATGGGCTGGGAAAGAATACGCGAGAGCGTGCGGCGGTTGTACTCGCTGTTGACCGAATCGAATCCAAGCCCGATTGCCATCAACGGCACCAGGATGCTGAGAAATGAAACGAAGGTAACCGGGATGCTCTCGCGGGCGGTGGTGAACAGGCGCAAAAACAGGAACGGGTCTTCAGCCGTCACGTCTTTCACCTGCTGGATCGCGCCGTAAAGCGCGGCCAGCGCAAACAACACCACCAGCCATTCGAGCACGCGCATTCGCACGCTCGTGAGGTGGTCGCTTAGCTCCTTGAGCATAACGACCCCGACCCCCTGCAACGCAGAGCCTTCACGCCGCGGCATGCCTCGTTCCTTCTCTGTCCTGGAAATAACGCGTGTAGATAGCCTCGAGACTGGGCTCGGCCACGCCAAGGTGCAGCAAGCGACCGCCCGCCTCCACAACTGCGGCGGCAGCTTCGGGGCGCACGTCGCGTTGCGCCATCAGGAGGAGACGCGTCGTGCCTACGCGCTCGACGCGTTGCACGCCGGGAACGGCGGACAGACGCTCCGCGAGCCCGGCGCCTTCCGCTTCCACTTCGACGCGGAAGCCGCCGCCGAGAACCTGGCGTCCGAGCTCCGGCACCGTGCCCATGAGCACCAGATTGCCTTCATTGAACAGCGCTACCCGGTCGCACACGCTCTGCACGCGCTCGAGGAGGTGTGAGGACAAGAGCACGGTCACGCCCCGGTGCTTGAGGTCGCGGATTACGCTGAGCAGTTCGACCGTTGCCTGCGGGTCGAGTCCGGACGTCGGCTCATCGAGAATGGCGATCCGAGCGTCCTTCATCAAAATCTCGGCGAGCCCAAGTCGTTGGCGCATGCCACGCGAAAACGTTCCGACCCGGTTGTTCATTACGTCCGAGAGGCCCACGTGGCCGAGGGCAAGCGCGATTTTCTCGTCCCGTTGCCCGCGTTCCAGGCCAAGCAGGCGCGCCGTGTAGCGCATGTTCTCGACCGCGCTGAGATTGTCGTAGAAGCCCACCTGATCGGGCAGGTAACCGACCCGGCGCTTGACAGCCAAAGGCTCGCGCACCGGATCATGTCCGAGCACGCGTGCTTTGCCGTCCGAGATTTCGCTGAGGCCAAGGAGCATCAGGATCGTCGTGGTCTTGCCCGCACCATTGGGGCCGAGCAGCCCGAAAATCTCTCCCCGAGCGACCGCAAACGAGACGCCGTTTACCGCAGCAACCCCGTCGTAGCGTTTCGTGAGATTTTGCGCTTCGATGACGTTTTCGGTCATCGCCGCCCAAACCATGCCACCGCGCCGACGAGAACAAGTAGCGCGATGCCGATGATCCCCACACCGAATATTCCCCAGAGCGTGGAGGTCACGACCGCTACGCGGAACGTCTGCGAAGCGGACTCTCCGCGCGCGGACGCGCGCACACTTGTCACATAGTCGCCGGCAATCGCCTTGGCCGTAGGCGTAATCAGCGCCTGCACCTCCTTGCTCTCGTTCGGCGCAATCCGGTCTACCTGCTTCGGCTCGAAATTGATCTTCCAGCCGGTCGGGGCCGAGCCGGACAACTCGACCTGATCTGCCGCCGCCGTGCCCGTATTCGTGAGCACCACGGGAATCGACGTCTCGACGCCCGCGGAAGCGCGCGCGCTGAGGAGACCCTCCCGGCCGGTGATGTCGATCTTGGGCTGGCCGGTGATGTCGAGGACAAGCTCAGAGGTTGCCGTAGCGTCCTCCGCGGACACTTTGGCGATCACCTTGTATTTGCCGGCAGCGACGGTGTTCGGCGGCCGCACCTTCAGCTTCACGTCCTTGGACTGACCGGGATCGAGAGGGAGCGCGTTGAGCTCCTGGCTGCCATATCGCTCGGTGTAGGTGGCATCAAAATTCTGCGGCGCCTGGGCCGAAAGACTCACCGTGAGCTTCTTGCCGCTGTCGTTCTTGATGCTGAGTTCGAATTCAAAGTTGGATTTCGAGGTCCCCCGCAACTCGGGAAGTTGCGGGTTCAGCGTGAGCTTCGCAGGTACTTCGGTGGCGAGCGTCACCGCAATGGGCAACGTCGCGCTTACTGTCGGCCCTTTCGCCTCGAGGTTCAGCGTGGTGGTGCCGGTTGGAGCATCCTTGGGCACTTCGAGGCGGAGCTCCAATGATACGCTCGAATTCGTCGCTGGGAGCGCAGCAGCAATCGGCTGGCCGTTCCCGATCAAGGTCGCCGTCCATCCCGGGGGGGTTCCGGAAACCGACAGGTCGACGCGCTCGGGCGGCAGTCCATAATTCTGCAGTTTCAGATTGATGGATGAGGTGGACCCCGGACGTAAGGTCATGGCTGGGTAGTCCGTCAGCAGAAACAGCCCCTTCACATCGGTCTTTGTGTCCTGCGCATAGGCGGAGGAGCAAAAAGCGGCGGCGACAAATAGAACCCAGCACACCGCAACAAAACGACCTCGCATCATGAGCGCTCCAAAACCGGTTGGGAAAGATTGAATAGCGAGAACTACCTTCACCGCCCCCCTCGCTTGAGAAAGCAGATCGATACGTTTTTGTCGTGCTGGAGCGCTTGTTTCAATACCCGGGCGATTAACTTTTGTTGAACTATCCCGCGCATAAGCCAGGGACATCCGTCAGTCCACCTCGTCATCGGGCAGAATCCAGGCCTCCTGGAGCGCGGCCGTTTGCCACTCGGACCAGGCAGGCAGCGCCATCACCTCTTGCATGTAGGCCTGGGCGATGCGGCCTACGTCTACTCCGTAGGTGTGAAAACGTGAAACCACCGGCGCGTACATCGCGTCCGCTGCACCGAACGGCCCGAACAGAAAGGGACCAGCGTTGCTGGAACGGCTTCTACAGAGGGCCCAGATCGCTTCGATGCGGCGCACATCCTGCTGCGCTTCAGCAGAGAGCGTCCGGGCCTTCGGCACCCGTCGCATATTCATTGGCAGCTCGCGGCGCAGCGCGCCAAAGCCGGCATGCATCTCGGCAGCAATGGCCCGCGCTTCGGCGCGCGTGGCGGCATCCGCAGGCCAGAGATTTGCGCCAGAAAAGCGCTCAGCGAGATACTCGACAATGGCGAGGGATTCCCAGACCCGGACCGGCCCGTCAATGAGAACTGGTACCTTTCCGCTGCCGCCGATTGCGTTCAAACGCGGTTTGAATTCGGAGGCGGTGAGGCAGATGACCTCCTCATCGAACCCGACCTTGGCCACTTTCATGGCGAGCCATGGCCGGAAAGACCAGGAGGAGTAATTCTTGTTGCCTATGATCAGCTTCAGCGTCATCAAGCGCGCATCCAAACGTCATTTGGTCTTTTCGGCCGTCTCCACCGCTCCTCCCGCCGTTTTCCACGCGGCAAACCCGCCGGCAATGTGGGCTACCGGCCTGAGTCCCATTCGTTGCGCCGTTTGGGTCGCCAGCGCCGAGCGTTGGCCCGCCGCACAAAAGAACACGAAACGCTTATCGGAAGCAAAAACACGCTTGTGGTACTTGCTTTGGGGATCAATCCAGAATTCGAGCATCCCGCGCGGGCAATGAAACGCGCGGGGAACCCTTCCCTCGCGCTGAAGCTCGCGGATGTCGCGAAGATCGACCAGAATAGCATCCCCGCGCTGATGAAGCGCAATGGCTTCCTGCGGGGAGATCGTCTCGATTTCACGTTCGGCCGCTTCGACCAGCGAAGCCGCGTGCGTAGTGATGTTCTGCGCCATGCCTATGGGACCTCAGCCCAGGTTGAGCTCCTTGAAGAAGTCGTTGCCTTTGTCATCGATCACGATGAAGGCGGGAAAATTTTCCACCTCGATTCTCCAGATCGCCTCCATACCCAGTTCGGGATACTCGATGGTCTCCACTTTTTTGATGCAGTGCTCGGCCAGATTGGCAGCCGAGCCCCCGATCGAAGCGAGATAGAAGCCGCCGTATTTCTGGCAGGCCTCCCTCACCAGGGGTGATCGGTTGCCCTTCGCCAGCATGACCATGGATGCGTCTGCGGCCTGGAACTCGGGTACGAAGGAATCCATGCGACCGGCCGTGGTGGGGCCGAATGCGCCCGAAGCATAGCCTTCGGGCGTCTTCGCAGGACCGGCATAGTAGACCGGATGGTTCTTGAAATAGTCGGGCAGCCCCTCCCCTCTCTCAAGCCGCTCGCGCAGCTTGGCGTGCGCCAGATCGCGCGCGACGATCAGGGGGCCGCTGAGTGAGAGTCGCGTCCTGATCGGATGCTTTGTGAGCTGTCCCAGGATTTCTCTCATCGGCTTGCGCAGATCGATATGCACGACCTCGCCACCCAATTGTGCCGGATCGATATCGGGCAGGTATTTGGCCGGATTGCGTTCGAGCTCTTCGACAAAGACACCTTCGCGCGTGATCTTGCCCAGCGCCTGGCGATCCGCCGAACAGGATACGCCTAGCCCAACGGGAAGGGAGGCTCCATGCCGCGGTAGGCGAATGACGCGGACATCATGACAGAAATACTTTCCGCCGAATTGCGCGCCGACACCCAGCGATTGCGTAAGCTTGTGCACCTCCTCTTCCATTGCCAGATCGCGAAAGGCGTGGCCGTCCTCGGACCCTAGCTTGGGCAAATCATCCAGGTAACGACAGGAGGCAAGCTTGACCGTTTTCATGGTCAATTCCGCCGACGTGCCGCCAATGACAATGGCAAGATGGTAGGGCGGGCAGGCCGCCGTTCCGAGCGTCAGTATTTTTTCCTTGAGAAACGCGATCATACGATCATGCGTCAGGATCGCAGGAGTGGCCTGAAACAAGAACGCCTTGTTGGCGGAGCCGCCGCCCTTGGCAATGAAGAGAAATTTGTAACTCTCCTCCTCCTCGTCCTTGCCAGCTGCATAGATTTCTATCTGCGCCGGCATGTTGGACTTGGTATTCCTTTCCTCGAACATCGATAGCGGCGCAAGCTGCGAATAGCGGAGGTTGCGTTTGAGGTATGCATCACGCGCCCCCGCGGCGAGCGCAGCTTCGTCATCGCCGCTGGTGAAAACCAGCCGGCCCTTCTTTGCCATGATGATTGCAGTGCCTGTGTCCTGACACATGGGCAGCACACCGCCAGCCGCTATATTTGCATTCTTCAAGAAATCGAAGGCCACGAACTTGTCGTTCGCGCTCGCTTCCGGATCCTCGAAAATCGATCGCAGCTGCTTAAGATGGCCGGGCCGCAGTAGGTGGTTGATGTCCACAAACGCGGCTTCCGAGAGCGTGCGCAGAGCCTCGCTCTCGACAACCAGCATGTGCTCGTTGAAAACCTTTTCAACGCGCACGCCAGTGCTGAAAAGCTTGCGGTAAGGAGTACGATCCTTCTCGAGCGGAAAAAGCGGCGTATGTCGGTAGGGCGGGGTTATGCCGACAGGGGCGTTCATCCTCAGCTCCGATCCTGTTCTCCGCACCTGCTCTATCATACGCCTCGGTAAATCGCCTGCGCTTTCGACATTCGGCCAATCGCATGCGCAGGCCGTTGTTCGCCAAGACCGAATCTTCGTATACGTCCTGCGATGCCGCGGAAAAAGCCATTTCGGATTGGTCGGTCGCGTACGGGACTCGGTTTGTTCGCTACCGAGGAGATTCCCAAATTAGCTTTCATCGTGGAGTACAGGGGGCGGCGCATCAGCAACGAAGTTGCGGAAAAGTTGGAGACGCGCGGTAATCGCTATTTGTACGAAATCAACAGCCGCTGGACTATCGACGGCACGACGCGCAAGAATCTCGGCCGTTATGCCAACCACTCATGCCGCCCGAATGCGGAATCGCATTTTACCAAGGGAAAGGTGATCCTGCGGGCGATCAAGAAGATCAGACCCGGCGACGAGATCACGTACGATTACGGACGCGACTATCTGCTGAACGTGATCAAGCGGAGCGGATGCAAATGCAACAAATGCCGGGAAAAGCGCAATGCGGCGCGGCGGGCAAGGTATGCGGCAAAGATGAGGTCCTTACGTAGGCGGCGGTCAGGCCATGGGAGTGGTTAAGCGGAACGCACCGCACTGATCAGCGCGCCGGCACCTCGACCGGCGCGCAATTCCGCCGGCCCTGAGCCAAGCAGTTGTCAATCGCTCGCTGCTCGATCATGGCGTTGATCAGCCATATCCCGCCGCCGATCAGGATTACCAAAAACAGCAAAAGCACGATATTCCCGTTGCGGCGATCCTTCTCGCTCGCACTTTCCACTCCGCTTTGTTCCGGTTCTTGCATCAAATAGTTCACGCTTCAGCTCGCTATGCTCTCCTTCACGGCGGTGACGAGTTGCTTCAGCGTGAAAGGTTTAGGCAGAAAGTTGAACTGACTGTGATCGGGGAGGCTTTTTTCGAACGTATCCTCAGCATAGCCGGAGACAAAAATGATCTTGATGCCTGGATTGCGCTTGCGCAGTTCTCGCATGAGGGTGGGTCCGTCCATTTCCGGCATGACAACGTCCGAGACCACCAGATCCACCGTGCCTCCGTGTTTTTCGAGTTCCTCCAGCGCTTCCCTCCCGTTTCCGGCTTGCAGAACCGTGTAGCCGCGCGACGCCAGCCCCCGCGCGTTCAGTGCGCGCAGTCCCTCTTCGTCCTCGACCAGCAGTATCGTGCCCTGACCGGTAAGGTCGCTGACGGCCGTTCGCATGACTTCATCGGCAGCCGAGATAGCGCCCGCAATGGCAGGCGCCGTCGCCTCGGGAAGGCGCGCCGGCTCGATATCATCCGCTCCGGGAACGTACCGCGGCAGGAATATTCGGAACCGGGTCCCTTTGCCGAGTTCGGAATGGACATAGATGAATCCGCCCGTCTGCTTGACGATACCGTAGACGGTGGAAAGACCAAGTCCGGTGCCCTTGCCGATATCCTTGGTCGTGTAAAAAGGATCAAAGATCTTGTCCATGATCTCCGGCGCAATTCCGGTGCCCGTGTCCTCCACACCTACCAGCACATATTCCCCGAGCGGCATTCCCTTCGCCTGCAGTCGCTCGCTTTCCTCAGCGCGCACGTTGGAAGTCCGCAGCGTGAGCTTACCGCCGAACGGCATTGCATCGCGCGCATTAACCGCGAGATTGATGATGACCTGCTCGAACTGACCGACGTCCGCCTTAACCGGCCACAAATCGCGGACCTGGGGAACCTCGAGCGTCACATTCTCGCCGATCAGACGTCGGAGCAACACCGTGAGATCGGACAGTGCCTCCCCCAGGTCCATCACCTGCGGGCGCAGGGTCTGCTTGCGCGAGAACGCAAGCAGTTGACGCACCAGACTCGCCGCCCGGTTGGAGTTCTGTTTGATCTGCATGATGTCCTGAAACGAGGGATCCGTCGGCCTGTGTGCGTTCAGCAGAAAGTCAGTCGCCATCATGATTGCGTTCAGCAGATTGTTGAAATCGTGGGCGATGTTGCCTGCAAGGCGCCCGATCGTCTCCATCTTCTGCTGTTGATTGAGCTGGTTCTCCAGCGTGCGCTGCTCCGTGGTCTCAAGCGCGTAGACGATCGCGGCCTCCTTTTCGCGCTGCTGCTCGTCCTCAATGGGCGTTACGAAGAAAGTGGCAAACCGGTCGCCGGCCCCCGCCAAGGCGGTGTCCACGGGCGGGATTTCGCCTTGTCCTTCCGCCCCCCTGCGAATGGCAGCTTCAAGCGCGTTGCGGTCCCGTTCGATTACGACACTGAGAATCGAACGATCGGGCGAGGCCTCGCCTTTGAAAAGGCTGTTGAACACGCGGGCGAACCTCGCGTTCGAATCTGCAATGCGTCCTTGCTTGTCCACCGTTGCGATCGCCATCGGCGTATTCTGAAAGAACCGCATGAACCGTACCTCGGCCGCGCGCTGTGGATCGCTGCCATCGTCGCGGGCACGGTTGAGCACGAGCGTGCGGGAGCTTCCCGGGGCACCATCTGCGCCAAACGCCACTTTATGAAAGAGTCGCGCGGGAACGGTGTGACCGCTGCGGGTCTTGAGATCGATGTCGAGGACTTCCGTCTTCACATCGCCAGGTACCGCACTCATTGCGGTGAGCAAAGCTGCGCCTTCCCCGGCAATGATGTCGTCGAGCTTGAGCCCCCCCGACCCAACCTGCGCCAAGTCGTAGTCGAGCCAATTGGCCAACGTGGCATTCAGATAGACAACGCTTCCGTTTGCGTCCGCCGAAAAGAAACCGGCAGGGGCGTGATCGAGATAATCGATCGCCTGCTGCAGTTCCTGAAATACGTTTTCATGCCGCTCAAGCTCGCGCGTGACATCGCTGATTGACCAAACTGTCATGCCAGCTTGACGCCTTGCCTGCCCGAGGGGGCGCACGCGAATGCGCAGCCAGCGTCCCTCCTCACCTTTATGCGCGCCGAGCCGTACCTCCTCCTGAGCGCGGCGGCCTTCGCGCGCCCCTCTGAGCAATCGATAAAGCGATTCCGAAACTCCGGGGTCCCCGATGAATACGCGCTCGACTGGGCGCACTTCGTCTGGACCGGAAGCTCCGATCAATTCCAGATAAGCTGCATTGGCGTATGCCACGCGTCCATTTGTGTCGGTGACCAGGATGCCTTCGCTTGCACCGCCTACCAGGGGCGCCAATAGCGGAGTCACCGAGTCAGGCCGCGCCGCGCGCAGAATGCCGGCCGCCACTGCAAACAGCAGAAAGACCCCCATTGTGGCGAGCAGGGCAAGCAAGCCCAGAATATAGGTCTGAGCATTGGCGCGGCCGACAAAAAGAACCCCGGCGGCGGCACTCGCGAGCATCACCCCTATAAGGACAACAAGGCCAATGCTGCCGCCCGCCTGCTTGACCTCGGATTGATCGAGCGGAATCGGTGCTTGAGATGTTCGCAGCTGCATTCCTCCAGGGACGAATCGATTCTCATGCCAAGCAGTGCCTCAGCGGGTGAGTCCAGGCAAGCTCAACCCTGTCGCACGGTGTTTCCCGTCACAGACTTAATTGCAGAAGTCGGATCGGGCGGGAAACATGCCGGGACCGATGCACGGCCACGAAAGCGCCCGCTTACCGCCGAAGATCCTCATTGCAAATCGAGGGTCTCAGGGGGCTATGCCGCTTGGATTTTTGTTAGTATTCAGAGTGGGTCTGCGGCAGCGGCAGTGGGGAAGAGGTAATGTTCAACATGTTGTTCGGCGAAGGCCAATACGCCTTGAAGATGGTAGTCGCCTTCATAGTCGTTTTTGGGCTGCTGGCACTCGCGCTCTGGGTCTTGCGGCGGTTCGGGGGCGAACGTCTTAACAATAGCGGCGCACGTGGTCGACAGCCGAGACTTGCCGTCGTCGACTCGGCCGGCGTCGATGGCCGTCGCCGGCTCCTCTTGATACGGCGGGACAACGTGGAGCATCTCGTGATGATCGGCGGCCCAACAGATGTCCTCATTGAGCCACATATCGTGCGTGCGGCCGGGGCTGCACGCGAAGTTCCCGCGTCCCGCATTTCAGGTGGCGAAACCCTGCCGCGACCCGTACCGCTCAACGACGGAACCATGTGGCCGTTGCAGCCCGAGCCTGCGGCAAGAATTGAACCAAGCCTTCGGCCCGAGGCGCCCGCTCGTCCTGCGCGAGCAGTACCATCCGCGAGCGAAGAAAGTCCGGACCGGTCAGAACCCAACATACCCTCACCTCCGCCGCCGGCGCTGCGGGAACGCCGCATACGGCCTGAGGCGCTTACCGGGGTGCCCGAAGAGCAGTCGCGCACGCCTCTACCCAGCGAAAATGAAAGGAGCGTTCCACCGCCTCGCCCGGCTCCGCGGCGCGAGCCCCGCATGAGGCCCGCAAGCACACCCGCACCCGCTGCGGCTTCAGAGCCGAGCGCGCCCTCTTCTGCAGACCAGAGCCTGGCCGATGTGGCACAGCGGCTTGAGGCCGCGCTCCGCCGCCCTGCACGAGACGATGCCACGCGCACGGGTAATGGCAAACCCGCCGCCGCAGAAGGTGAGGTCGAGGCGCACATACCCGCTGCACAACCGCACCGGCCGGCAGTCTCGGAGCCGCCGAAGCCACCCCGCTCAGAGGCTAGGGTCACCCGCAGTGAACCCAAAGCCGCGCCCGGCTCGCTCTACGACAGCCTCGAACAGGAAATGGCCAGTTTACTGGGACGGCCAGGCAAAGCCTGAGGCGGAGGCAAGCGCCCCGCTAACCATTATTCGTTGCGGTAAATGCGCTCCCGGCGCTCATGTCGTTCCTGTGCCTCGAGCGAGAGCGTCGCAATTGGCCGCGCTTCGAGCCGCTTGAGGGAGATCGGCTCTCCAGTTTCCTCGCAGTAGCCGTAGGTGCCGTCCTCAAGGCGCGTAAGGGCCGCATCGATTTTCGCGATCAGCTTTCGCTGACGGTCGCGGGCACGCAACTCGATGGCGCGATCGGATTCCGATGAAGCTCGATCTGCAAGGTCAGGATGGTTCTCGCTTTCCGCCTGCAGATGGGCCAGCGTTTCCTTGGCCTCCTTGAGAATTTCCTCCTTCCAGTTGAGCAGCTTCTGGCGGAAGTACTCCCGCTGGCGCTCGTTCATGAAGGGCTCTTTGTCAGAAGGTTTATAGTTTTTGCTCTTGCCAAATGCAGTTACGCCGTTTTTCTGCGAGGACATTGAAACCCCATTTGGAAACCACACCCCCTAGCTTGGGCGGCGAGCTTATATCGGGCCACGCGGAACCCGACAACAACCTTCAGATTGGTCCTCGCGCGCCAGCAATCAGAGCGCTTTCTCGCCTGTTCACACATCTCGGGCTCTGGCCGGCAAACAGCAATAAGCGCCTTCACGCTCCATGTGAGCGACCGTCACCCGATCCTTCCCCGGCCGTCGTCAGTTCGGCGGGGGCCGAGTTCCCGCGCGCAGCATCGGCCTCTTCGACTGGAAGGTTTGCGTGCTGTGGATCGTCCGGTAACTCGGCAAGCACAGGTTCCTTTGGCAGCTGCGGTACCACAGCACCGATCTTAGCTTCGATTTCTTCCTGTTCGTCACCCGCACGAAGCAATGCGAGCTCTTCGTTACGTTGCAATTCCTCCTCACGTGCGCGGGCCTGCCGAGCGAGCGAGCGCTCGCGATAATGAAACCACCAATAATAGACCTGCATCGCCGCTCGCCCGAGAGCCCCACCCGCCCAGACCAGTTCGAATGGAGCAAACAGTCGCCAGCGGTCATCCCCTTCGACAATGGCTTGGGCGAGAATATCGCCTGCCATGGCGGTGGTGTTTAGTCCGTGTCCGCCGAACCCGCTTGCCAGCCACAGCCCAGGTGACAGCTCACCGATTTGAGGCATGCGATGGAGCGGGTTCCCCAAAACGCCCGACCAGGCATATTCCGCCTCTACGGCGCCCAGTTGCGGATAGACTTCTCCAATGTCGCGCAAGAGGTCGCCGGCATAGCGCCGGGCGTCGCCTTGCCATGTCGTAGATCTGCCGGACCACAGCAGTCGATCGTCATCGATAACCCGGTAGTGGTTATCGGCAAGGTCGGTGTCGGTGACTGCGCCGCTATAGGTCACCGCATTGCGCAACCGGCCTCCCAAGCGCTCGGTCACGATGACATAGGACCATATGGGAACGAGCGTGCCAGTCACGCGGGGCAGGAGAGATCCCAGGTGCACATTGCACGCGAGTACGATTTTGCTTGCGCGCACGCGCGCCGACGGTGTCGTGACGCGTTTTCGCACTCCACCGGCGTCCAGGGACAGGGCAGGCGTATCTTGAAAAATCCGCGCTCCTGCTCGTTCGGCTGCTTCGGCCAAGCCCAGAGCGTAGTTGAGCGGATGAATGTGAAATGCGTCTGGCCAGTGCAGAGCCTGAAAGTAGTGCCGGCTCTTGAGCGTCTCGCGGACCTGCTCGATGGTCCACATTTCCAGCTTCGCGCCTAATTGCTCGTACAGAAGAAGATCGGCCGCCAGCTGATCACGATCATCAACTTTTGAAGGTTTGAGCCAGCCGGCAACAGGAGCCACCCCCGGCATCTGCGCTTCCGTGATGGTGCTGCGCACATAGCGCAGCCCCATCTCTGACAGCTCCCACAAGGCCCTGGCATGATCGAGGCCGACCCGCGCGATAATCTTGTCCAGTGACTCGGCGAAGCCCGGCAACACGAAGCCGTCGTTGCGGCCCGATGCGTTCCAGGCAATGTGTCGGCTTTCCAGGACCGCAACGCTCCAGCCGCGACGGGCGATCTCGCGCGCGGCGGTCAAGCCGGCGAGGCCCCCGCCGATCACGCACACATCAATGTCCAAGTCGAACGTGAGGCGGCCCCTTTGCGGGGCCGTGATCATGGTCGCGCTGTACCAGCTGAAACCATAGGGTGCGCGTTCAGCCTCGGCTGGGTTCTGCGTTACTGGGACTCCGGATTGCACTGGACTATGCTAGTCTGCCTCGCCGCAAAAATCGATCTTCGTGCTATGCGCCTGATGCTGCTCCGACACGCCAAGGCTGAGAAAGCCGACGCAGACATGCGTGATCATGAACGCGCACTCAATGCGCGTGGTAAGAGCGACGCAGCCAGTATAGGCGCGTATCTGTCTCGCCATGGACTTGCGCCTGAGCTTGCCGTCTCCTCGACGGCAAAGCGCACGCGAGAGACCTGGGAAGTAATCGCACAAAAATTTTCAGTTGCGCCCGCCTCGCGTTTTGACGACCGCCTGTACAATGCCAATGCAAAAGCAATCTTACAGGTCATCAGAGGGATCGAAGCGCGCGCACACACGCTCATGCTCATCGGTCACAATCCGGGCCTGCATGAGTTTGCGTGCAGCGTGATCGCATCTGGCGATATAGAGGAGCGAGAGCTGCTGCGCGAAGGCCTGCCTACTGCCGGGCTGGCGGTGATCGGAGTGGCAGGCGCGCAGTGGCGCGATCTGCACTTCCATGGCGGTCGGCTTGAGCATTTCGTGACGCCCCGCTCCTTGGCAACGGCCGATCGGGTGTAGTCATCATCCATGGCAGTCGCCCATCAAAGCGCACGATCCGAAGAATGTACAAGAACATCCTGGTGCCGATCGAGCTCGAGGAGGTGGAGCGCGCCCGTGCCGCAATTGGCGCCGCCCGAGCCTTGGTTGACCAATCCGGCGGCAGCATCCGGTTGGTGCACGTGCTGCCGCTCACGCCTGTGATGCTTGCAGAATACGTTCCGCCCGATTTTGAAATGCAACAAAGAAAAACGGCCGAAGCCGCCCTCGCCGGAATGGTGGAAGAATTGCGGCTAACTTCCGGACGCGTATCCGCGGTTGTTCGTCAAGGCGGCGTGTATCAGGAAATTCTGGAGGAGGCGGCGAGCGTCGGCGCAGACCTTATCGTAATGACGTCGCAGCAACCGCACCGGCATGCGGTCCGCTCGTATTTTCTAGGCTCCAATAACGGCCAAGTCGTTCGTTATGCCAAGTGCTCCGTTCTCGTTGTCAGGCAACCGAGAGCAAGCTCAGCGTAACCACGCCGAGCTTCACGAGGTGCTCCTGCAACTCGCCTGGTGCGATGTCTGGACCCCCCCGCACCGATGCGTGCCCTAGAAATGCTGGATTTGTGCGAGAAGCGCGGACTGCGTACAGCGGAGAGAAAGTTGCCCGCATTCCCAAAACTCACCGGTTCGGCAACCGCACTTATGGTGTGCGCTGCACTGATCATCGGCGTGCCCATTGACGGCTCGCACGCCCAAAGCGTCACACAAACAAAAAAAGGAGCCGAACGAAAGCCGGCCGCGAAGGCCGAAAAGCGCGGCCCGGAAGAGCGCGCCATATTCACGCAGGAGGACGAAGAAGCAGCAATCGTTATCGGCTTTCCCGAAGCGCGCGCGTGGGGAGATTCCGATAGCGACTTTGCGCGCCTGCTGCCGCTGGCAGCAGGCCCCTGGTTGGCAATCTCCGGCGGTGGCTCCGATGGCGCGTTTGGGGCGGGCGTTCTGGCTGGCTGGTCGAAGGCGGGAAACCGGCCGGATTTTGCGGTCGTCACTGGAGCAAGCATCGGCGCTCTGATCGCACCGTTTGCCTTTCTCGGCTCGCGCTATGACGATAAGCTGCGCGAGAATTTCACGACCATTGCAGCGGCTGACATATTCGAAGATCAGCCGACCCGCGACAGCTTGTTCGATTATTGGCCGCTAAAGCGCCTCATCGAACAGCGCATGACCCCCAAATTGCTCGGCGAAATAGCGGCCGAGCACGGGCGCGGCAGGCGCTTGCTTGTCGTCACAACCAACCTCGACTCCGGGCGTCCAGTAATCTGGGACATGGGCGCAATCGCCGCGCACGGAGATGCAAACGCGCTCAAGCTGTTCCGAGAAGTCTTGCTTGCATCCTGCAGCATTCCCGGATTCTTTTCTCCGGTTGCGATCGCCGTGGAGGCAAAGGGGAAGCGTTTCCAGGAGATGCATGGAGATGGAACGCTGACCGCGCCCTTCTTCGTTCTGCCGCAAACCAGGTTCGCAGCGGATGGCACCTCCAGGCCGCCACTCACACAACTTTATGTCGTTGTAAATTCAAAGCTCGTTCCGGAATTCAACATGGCTGAGAACAACGTAGCGGGCGTGCTCGGCCGTTCTATCGGAGTCGCGCTCACATCTGCTCTGCGCTCCGAAGTATCCTTGCTCAGCGTCGCGTCCCAGCGCATCGGTTTCGCATTGCAGATCGCGCATATTGATACGGCCTTCACTTATCCGTCGCGCGGACCGTTCGACGGTAAGTACATGCAGGCGCTCTACGAATTTGGAAATGCCGCTGGCCAGAAAGGGGCGGCGTTCGAGGATGGCGCAAGCGTTTACCTGCGCCGGTCCAGTGCCCGGTAACAGATAGATTTCAGCTTCCCCCGCGCTTGCCAAGCTAACGGTGTCAGCCGCCGCGGGCGCTAAGGACTATTCCCGCGGCGGGAACGCTCGTGGCAACCAGAGCCTCGGTCCGAAGTGACCGCCTGGTCGACTGCAGCTTTAACTTGCCGCCTTCAGGTTCAGTTTCGCCTCGGCAATTTCGGTCAGCTTCTTGTCGGCAGCCTTTTCCTCGTCGAGGTTCTTCTGCAGCAAGGCCGCGCAGTCATTCCGGCCCAGCTGTTTTGCCCATGCAACCAGGGTGCCGTAGCGTGTCATTTCGTAATGCTCGACTGCTTGTGCGGCAGCAGCTAGCGCTGCATTGAGCACCTGCTTGTCCTCGGTGTCGCCAATGATGTCCTCGGCCTCTTCAATGATGCCGTCTATAGCGGGACAATCGACGCCCTTCGCCGTCATGCCCGCGAGCTGGAATACCTGCTCGAGGCGTTTCACGTGATTTTTGGTTTCGCCAAGATGAGTTTGAAACGCCTGCTTGAGCGATGCGTCGCTGGCTTTTTCGATCATCGTGGGAAGGGAATTCACGATCTGGTTCTCTGCATAAAAAATATCGCGCAATGTGTGCGCGAACAGATCGTTCATGTTTTTGATGTCCTTCGAAAACAATCCCATGGCCTCGGCCTTTCGTCTCTGTTGCGGAAGATCGGAGCGGATGCGCGTTCACCCCTGCAGGTGCGCGCCGCCCTTACTTCTGCAACGGCGGAACCCGAGGACGGTTCCTAAGGACTTGCAGGCGTTGCTGGCCCTTGTCGGCTGAGAGCACCCACGGAACCTACCTCCCCGCGTTGCGCCGAGCGGCCCCCGATCAACGGTTCCTTTACCGGGAATCCAGCCGCGGGTGCATCAACCGTATTTGAACCAATTCCTGCCACATTGCGACTAATCGCGGTGGGAGAAGAGGCCCTGCCGTACCGGCTGTCAGACCGGCGGGCCAGGCTTGCAGGAGGGGCTCGAATGACATATTGCCGAAGACTGCTTTGGATGCACCGGCTGCTGGCAGGTGCGGGTCTGGCGCTAATGGCAGCCGTCCCCGCGCTTCGGCCGGCCGAGGCAGTGCCAAGCTACGATGGATTGTGGAGCGTGGTGATCGTGACGAGGGCCGGTCTCTGCGAGCCTTCATACCGCTATCCTGTTCGGATCATGAATGGTCATCTCGTCAATGCCGGCAAAGCGAGCGTGCAGATCAGCGGACGGGTGGGAAAGAACGGTGCGGTCGTCGTGAACGTCAGTTCGGGAGACAAGACAGCCATCGGCACCGGCCATCTCGCTGAAACGAAGGGCGCCGGCAACTGGACCGGCGGCAATGGGGTCTGCTCAGGCACTTGGCAGGCGGAGCGCCGCACCTAAGCGCTCCATACACGTTCCTCGAAAATTCTGTGGAATGCCCGAGCCCAGGCTCGGGCATTCGTTTGTGTGGCTTGCGCCGTGAGCGTCAGTGGCATTCGTATAGCAGCATGAAGCGAGCACCATCTGGAAAACTGCCGGCGCTGCTCGTCTACGCCACTGGGCTGACCTGTGGCGTGTTGTCTGCCGTCGCGCTGCAGATCTATCTCGCTGGGACTGGGTTCAGCCTAGTTCCCCTATGGGACAGCCTCTTTTCTGGGCGGGTTCTGGATTTGCGTACGACGGGGCCGTGGTGGGCAATCGCAGGGATCTCATTTCTGATTAGTGGTGTCGTCGCAGCTGCCCTCAGCCGGATTTCGTTCCCGCTGCGCCGATTTCGGTTCGCGCGCTGGATCTTGGGCATCGCGCTCGTGCTCCTGCTGGCTCATTTGGGACAGGAATCGGCGGCTATTCACCCCGTTTACACAGCCGCCAATACAGCGATCAGCTTGGTAGCCTTGGGTATCGCGAGCATGCTAGCGCTGTGCGGGGCTTATTTTACCGTGCAGCGGTGAGGTTGCCTCTGTGGTTCAATATTACCAGCTCGGCACGGAACTGTGGTATAGGGTTTGAACCTGAGCGCGCCGTCCCCCGACTAAATCGAGCGGTGGTGCGGCTTCCGAGACGTGCAGTCCTGCGTTATTGACCGGCACAAGCGCGGAGACCTTGATGGCATTGGCGGCCGATTACGCACCTGCCAGAACTCGGGAACAGCGTAGCCCATCGCCTTGGGTTGCCGGCCTGCTCACCCTGCTCGCCCCTGGTCTCGGTCATCTGTACATCGGTCAGCCCAAGCGCGGCATTTTCCTATTCGCTCTCGTTATGATCGCGGACACATTGCTCATGTTCGCAATGATGGGAGTGCTGGCGCGATTTTGGATGTTTGCCATCAGCGGTGGTCTGCTTTTCGGACTTTGGCTTTACATCCTGGTCGACGCTGTGTTGCGTGCTCGGCGCACCCCTTTGGATATGTCCCAATCACTCAGTCGCTGGACGATTTATGCAGGTGCATTCCTCTTGGCCTGCCTCGTCTTTGCAGCGCCATGCATATACGCCCTGCAGGCGAAAGCATCAGGTCGGCTGCTTTGGTTGAGCGCCCAGAGCTCCAGCATGGAGCCAACGCTTGAGACCGGGGAATACGTTCTTGCCGATGCAACTTACTATCGAACTCGCCTGCCGAGCCGAGGCGAGGTTGCCGTCTACAAGCATCCCTTGCAACCGGACAGCCACTTCATAAACCGGATCGTGGCAGTCGAGGGTGATCGCATCGCCGTAAAGAATGGCCATGCAATCGTGAACGGAATGTACGTCGAGGAGCCTTATGCGGAGCTTGCATCAGTAGCGTCACCCTCGGCGGACCTGCCTGAAATTCCCGTACCCGCTGGCCACGTATTCATGCTGGGCGACAACCGAGCGAGCAAGGCAAATAGCCGCGACAGCGCCGTGCAGGGCTTGATTCCGGTCACGCACCTAATTGGAAGAGTGACCGACGTGGCGATATCTCGCCATGTTCTGCGCATGGGACGCTGGGTAGGAACGCCGAGCAACTAGGAGATACAGCAGGACGCGCTCCAGCGTCCTGCTCACTCGGAACTGCCAGCCACGGCGCCGCGTTGAGGCAGAAATGTACCCGCATCAGTTCTACAGGCGAGCCATGCAGCACCCATGCATCGGCAGGTGCAATCGTTCTGCAATTATCGCTGGACTCCTACTGCTCGCCGGCACGGCGGCAATCGCCCAAACCAGCGACGGAACGAGCGGATCAGCAGGTTCGGCAGCTACGGGCGGGACGGGCGGCACGGGTAGCTGGCGCAAGCTCTATTCCGAGCGGCCGCCCTGCGGCGCCGACGCCGGGCCAGTCGTCCACATTGCCTCCAAAGAATGGCAACGGCCGGTCCACGGATTTGCCCTCACGCTTTCTGCCTCCTGAAGTTGGAGGATCCTCCGGACGGCCCTCCACGACCGGCCGCGGAAACCTTCAGGGCGGCAGCACACTGCCAGGATGCCCGCCGGGTTCGGCCGTTTCTGGAACTCCGCGGATCATAAATGATCCAGCACTGGGGATGGGCCCGAACGCTCCGGGCTGCTGAGACTCGTGCTAACATGACCCACGGGTGAGGAGCCGCACCCTATGAAACGTGCGCCGAGCCACAAAGTGAGGGACTGTTCGTGGGCAAGCATAAGTTCATCATCGAACCGCATTTCCGACTGCAGGAATGGATCGCCGAGGAGAAAGGATATTTCAAGGACGAGAACCTGGATTACGTATTTCAGGAGCTGATCAGGTCGACGGACGGCGCGCATCACGACCGCGGAGATAAGGTCGGCGCGATGCAGTCCTTCGAGCGCGGACGGACAGCTGACGTGAGCTGCGCCTGTCATTGGACGGTGGGTGTTGCCGCATCGACAGGGAAGGGTCGCCTGTATGCGGATGTCTACTCCGTCGCTCCGGCCGGAGTATTCGTTCCCGCTGATTCACCGGTTAGAAGTCCCGAAGATCTTGCTGGCGTGCCCATCGCGGTCGGGTATCAATCCGGCAGCCACTACTCCAGCATCCAGGCGCTTGAGCAATATTTGCCCGCTGACAAGATTGTTCTGACGTTTGCCGACGGCATGTTGTTCCACCGGCTCGATCAGCTGATATCGGGTAAGGCGCAGGCGTCTGCGCTGTTCAGCGGACCTTATTACCTGGCTGAGCAGCTGGGCTTTCGCAAAATCATAGATGCCACATTCATGATCGCAACCATGGTGACGGGCGATCCGGATCCGGAAGACTTGCGCAAGTTTTTTCGCGCGCTCAGACGAGCACAACGGGATCTCGATCTGCGGCCGGATCTTTATACGCACTACTACAAAAATGAATTCCCTGCGCGATATCACAGGATCATGGATACGCGGCGCTGGGGACCGGGCGAGCGGTTGGTTTTTGAGCCGTATACGAAGGAGGTATACGAACAGACGTTCAAATGGATTGCTGATCACGGCATTTTCGCCGGCAGCGGGATGGGAAGCGGCGATTACGAGCAAGCAGTGATGAGCACGGCAGCTTGAGCTACAAAAGCGCGGCGCATTCAGCAATCTGCGAAGCTCAGTCTTACCGCGACTCAGAAAGTCCGCGCATTCGACAACGGCTTTCCCACAGTCGCAAGTTCAGCTTTTTCCGCTAAATTGAGCCAGCGTCTTTCAAGGCTCCGGTAGTTAGCCGCCACTTGCGGCGAACTCGCTAGTCGTGCGCGCCTGGCACAGTCCCCCGCCTGCTCGCGGCAATATCTCGCATAGGACGACATCACACGCTGTAGCTACGCGCACCCAAACACACATATTTCACGCCCACGCAACACGAGTATCGTTCGAACCGGCTCTAACTCAAGCAGCCCGCGTGTGTTGCCGGGGCGATTTGCAGCACGTGTGGCTTTGGCGTCACACGCGATTGCCACTGTTTGATTGGATGACTCCCTTACAATCGAGCTATTAATAGGCGCGGAAAGGCCTTCGATTCGGCATTTCTTTCTGATGCTGGTAGGCTTGAGATATGAAGTCTCTGCATGAGGGTGCATACCCGATGGCCGCGCTGAGCGCGCTCGTAGCGCTTTTTCGCGCGCTCATAGCGAAGGGCGTATTCACCCGAGAGGAAGCGGCGCGCGTCATTCTGGACGAAGCGGTCGCGCGTGCTATCCAGGCGGAAGCTGAGGATCAGCACGCTGACGGCAGAGCAAGCTCGGAGATCAATCGCCAATCGGCAGAAATCCTGAAGTTTCTCGCCGAGAAGCTGTAGACGTCCGCCTCACCCCGGGTGGGGGTGAACCGCCTTCGACCGCGCGAACGTTCCCTGCGGACCCGAGAACGCCTCACATTTCCGCCGCATCCCGCGTGCTACGCTTGGCGTCGTTCACGTGCTGATTGACGGCCGCAGCATGCGTCTTTTCTTCGTCATCTCCACGCTTGTGCTCGCGGTATGGGGCGGGCAGCCCGCATTCAGTGAACCGCGGAGCAGCGGGGCACTGCGCATTGAATGGGAGGTGAAAAACCGTTTCCGACTTTTCCGCAATGAAACGGACTTCCAGCATCATGTAAGCGCCGCGCGGGGGCAAAGCGTGCTCGCGGCGGAGCAGCGGCTTGCGCGCGAGACGGACGGCCGCGGCTGGGCTCGCGACCTCGTGGAACGCTTGTGCGTGGATCGGGCCGGCAATCTTCTGGAAACCTGCGAACGCGATGGCGAGCGCGAGCATTACCTCGCTCCGCGCGATCACCGCATTGGAGTTCTGCTGGCCGGCAGCCTGCCCACGAATGGCGGCTGCCTTTGGACGTTCGATGACGGCGATGGTGCGCAGCGCACGGTGAATGCGGCCTGCACTGACGAAGTCAAACTGCGCGTTCGTTATGGCCGGAAAACACTTGCGAGCGTGGACGTTGTGCTGCCCGACGGGACTGCGCAACGCCTGGTGAGTGATATTGCAGTACGCGATCTCTTCATTGCAGGCATGGGCGATTCCATCGCCGCCGGTGAGGGCAATCCCGATCGCGCAATCCGGCTCTCCGACGAGGGTTTTTGCTTCAAGCGCTTCAACGGTGTTGAATATTATCGGCCGGGACGCGCCGGCTATAATGGGAACAAGAGCTGCAGCACGTCAGCCGATTACGCCTCCACTGAATGGGCGCGCCACGGCGCGCGCTGGATGAGCGGAGCGTGCCATCGCTCCCTATACAGCTATCAGACGCGGGCAACGCTCGCGATCGCGATCGAGAACCCGCACATCGCCGTCACCTTCGTTCCGCTCGGCTGCTCGGGCGCTACCGTGGACATCGGCTTCCTCGGCAGTCTCCGCGCGCTTGAATGCCCATCTTCCGGAAGCGCATGTGCAAAGACCACGCGCGCCCAGATTTCCGCGCTGGGGGAGGTGATGGGGAATGCGCCGGGCCGGGCGCTTGACGCCGTCCTGCTCACGATTGGAGCGAATGATGTACTTTTCTCCGGGTTGATGGCCAATGTGATCGTCGAGCCCAGCACCGAGCGCAATCTACTCATGCGGGCCGGTAACATCGCGTCCGTCGAAGGATCTCAAAAAATCCTTGAGAACGACTTGCCGGGCAACTTCGCCAGAGTGCGCTCTGCGCTCAAGCCGTTCGTAGGCGGAGATCTCTCGCGCGTGGTGTTCGTCACATACGGAAATCCGGCCATGGCGGCCCCGAATAGGCCGTGTTCTGGAGGACGGGAGGGCTTTGACGTGCACCCGGCGTTCGGCGCAGACGGCGAGCGGCTGCGTCAGACCGTTGAATTCGTTTCGCAGCGGTTTCTGCCTCGGGTCAAGGCGCTCGCGCTCTGCACTGATAAGAGCTGCCGCGATGCTTCGAGCAATTCGATGAGGTTCGTCGACGGGCATCAAGCAGCTTTTGAGTTGCACGGCGCTTGTGCGCGCGCCGATGATGATCCCGTTTTTGACCGCCAGTGTTTTTCAGGAAAGGGCGAAGCGTTCCGGAGCGGCACCACTACTGCGGCAACCGATCCGATGTCCTGCGGCAGGCCTGCGAGCGAATTTCGCCCTTACGCGTCGCGCGCACGATGGATCCGAACGGCGAACGACAGCTATCTCGCCGCCATGAGCTACCCTGAGGGGTTGCCCGCAATCCTGCAACCGAGCGACCTGCACGACGCTATCTGGGGCATTCTGGCCGTCGTTTACGGAGGCGTCATACACCCCACCGCGGAGGGCTACGCCGCGATGGCCGATGCCGCCCTGCCCGCTCTTCGCCAGGCGCTCGGCCTCGCTGCCCCCTCGGTTCAAGTGAATAGCGAGCCCCTGCCGGCCGCCAATCTGCTGCCCCCGCCATCGGTGCACTGACCGCGCGCCCGGCAGCTCTCCTGCGGTCAAGCCGCGCTGGTGCTAGAGCAGGATGCCTTTCTTCGAAGCGCCCTCCCGCTCCACTTCTTGATGGAGCATGATCTTTCCAAAAACTGGTTTCCATTTTTTGGGATCATGCGCGGTGACGCAGTCGTACTAAGCCACGCCCAGCTTTTTCTGTAAGCTGGTCGATGAAGTTGTGTACTGGAACACCAGGCGTTTGTCCGGGAAGACGTAGCGATGCGCCTTTTGCGCCATCAGCGCCGCTTCATGAAAGCCTGACAGGATCAGCTTGAGTTTGCCCGGGTACCAGCCGATGTCGCCGATGGCAAAAATACCCGGAACGCTCGATTCGAAGGCCGCCGTATCGACCAGGATGTATTCGCCATCTTTCATCTCCATTCCCCAGGTCGCGAGCGGGCCCGGCTTCATTGTGAGCCCGAAGAACGCGAGCATGACGTCGCAGGCAATCTCGAAATGCGAGCCATCGCTGCGCCGCACGATGGCCTTGCCGACTTGACCGTCGGTACCTTCCAGTCGCGACACTTGGCCCAGGACGAAATCGATTTTCCCCTCGCCCACCAGCGCCATCATCTTGTTGACGCTGTCCGGGGCAGCGCGGAAGTCGCTGCGCCGATGCAACAGCGTCAAATGGCTGGCGAGCGGCGCGAGATTAAGAGTCCAGTCGAGCGCGGAATCGCCCCCGCCGACGATAAGAATGCGTTTGCCGCGGTAGGCATCCATTTGCCGCACCGCGTAGAAAACCGACGAGCCTTCGTAAGCTTCGATTCCCGGAATCGGGGGCCGCTTTGGCTGAAACAAGCCGCCACCCGCGGCAATCACTACTGCCTTTACATCGAAGACTTTGCCACGATCGGTTTTGACCCGGAATCGCGGATTGCCGGTGCGCTCAATGCTTTCGACCATCTCCTCCAGGTGAAACACTGCTCCGAACGGCTTGATCTGCGCCATGAGGGCGTCGCACAGGCCTTGCCCGGTGACGTAAGGGAGGGCGGGAATGTCGTAGATCGGCTTCTCCGGATAGAGCTCGGCGCATTGGCCGCCGATCTTGTCGAGGATGTCGATGACGTGCGCCTTCATATCGAGCAAGCCGAGCTCGAACACTGCGAACAGGCCGCAGGGACCGGCGCCGATGATAAGTACGTCAGTGCGGATGACGCCCGCCTCGAGGATTTCACCCTCTCCTACGTGCTCTTGCATGCGAATGTGGCCGCCGCACTAAGCTTGGCGTTCGGGTGTTCGCACGACGAGGCCTTCCAGTTCCGCCGTGACCTTGATCTGGCACGAAAGCCGCGAATTCGGCCTCACGTCGAAGCCGAAATCGAGCATGTCCTCTTCCATCGCCGAAGGCTCTCCGACGACGGGACGCCACGCTTCGTCCACATAGACGTGACAGGTCGCGCACGCGCAGGCGCCACCACACTCCGCCTCTATGCCGGGAATATTGTTCTTGATTGCTGTCTCCATCACGGTCGAGCCGATCTCCCCCTCTACGGTGCGCGCGGCGCCCTCGCGATCGATATATGTGATCTTCGGCATGCGGGAGGACGGCCCGGGAAAACGGGGCGTCTATAGCGGCTCATGTGACACCGCGCTAGCGAGCTTGCTCGCGTCGAGCATTCAATCAGAGGCAATCTGTGAGAAGTGAAGGTCAATCGCTCGGCGCGCCTCCTCAAGTGCTGCTGCAAGGGTTGCTATGGTCTGCTTGAGCGCGTGAGAATCGCGAACCTCAGCCGCTCGTTCGAGATCTTCGGAGGCGGCCGCGACTTTCGAGGCACCAACTCCCCGCGCAGAGCCTTTCAGGCTGTGCGCCAGCGCAGCGAGCCGCGGCCGCGAAGAGATACACCGATCTCCCTGATCACTCGGGAGGCTTGCCTTTCGAACAGCGTCAGAACCTCACGCGCGACCTCCACATTGCCAAGCGTGTTCTGCTCCAGATGAGAAAGATCAAGCGGAGTTTCCGCGACGTAATCCTGGGTTTGTTTCCATTGGGTCATGTTCCCCTTATCCATCTGATGATGGAAGAAGCGGTAAATGTCTCCATGGAGGTCCGTGCCGAAAAAAAGGGCGCCTTCCGTTGCCGGGAACAAAGCGAGCCGAATTTCAGGCCCCCCGTGGAGATGGCGGGGACATAGCCACCCCCTCCCGGGCGCCTCTGCCCGGATTCCTCGTGGTTCTATAAATAGTTAACCGCCAGCCGTCTGGAGCAGCGGGGCTTCTGGTCCGGGAGCGGCTGAACCCGTTTAGCCGCAAGGGAGCCGTAATTGGCCGCCACAAATTGGACGGGTTATGGCCCGTTCAAGGGAGCTGAGCTAGGGCTGCGGCCGCGCGAGGGGTCCATTGCGCGCTCGGCGTTAACGATGATTAAAGACAGCTTAACAACCGGTTTTCTTTGCTCCGCCAAATCGATAGGATAATCGAGCGGCAGTGCAACTTTAGTGTGCGGCGCGTTACTGCCGACTGCCGGAGGGGGATCCGAAGGCGATCATTTGGCTAACGCGCTCGTGGCGTGGTCAGGAGTTTTCCTGCCGCTGCTTTGGTTCAGCGTAGACGAGGCGACGACCTGATGGCGAACACCCCGAAAAAGATCACCGATCCCACCGAAGCGGCGCTGTCCGCCATTCAGGACGCGCTGGCTGTGCGCGATACTCCGCCGGAAGCAGAAGGTGCGCCTGCCGCCGCTACCGGGACGCAGGCAGCCGCTTCCCTGCATGCTCTGGAAGACACCCGCGAGAGTTTGGGCGAGCCGGCTTGGCGCAGCCGACCCTCGGCCGCCGAGCTCGAGCAGGCGCTCGAGGAAGAGCTGCTCAAACCAGATGCGCAAGCGGCACTGGGCCGTCCTGCCAACGACGACAGGGAATCCATTGGCGCCATTCTGCGCACGTTGCAGCAGCGTCCTGCGCGCACACCGTACATCGTTGCAACGGCGTTCGCTGCAGTGTGGGTCTTTGCGGGGCTTATGCTCGGCTGGATCTATCTGCCGCCGTTACATGCTGCGCTCGCTTCGACCGGCCTGACGACACCAATGCTGGTGATTTTGGCGGCGATCTTCTTCACGCCCGTCATTTTCTTTTACGTGCTCGCGCACATGGCTTGGCGCTCGAAGGAACTTCGCATGATCACCCAATCCATGGCAGGGGTGGCTATGCGGTTGGGTGAGCCGGAAACGGTCGCGCGCGAATCCATCGTGATCGTAGGGCAGGCCGTGCGCCGCGAAGTCGCGGCGATGGGGGACGGCATCGAGCGTGCGCTGGCGCGCGCGGCAGAGCTTGAAACGCTGGTCGCGAACGAAGTGTCCGCGCTCGAACATGCTTATAACGACAACGAGGTGCGCATTCGCGCCCTGCTGCAGGATCTGGGAGGTCAGCGCGACACGTTGGTGACCCAGGCGCAGCAGATCCGGGATGCGATCAACAGCGTGCATCTCGACCTCGGCCAGGACGTTTCGCAGATCAGCGAACTCGTCGCCGAGCAGGTCAATGAGGCTTCGCGGCGTATCACGCATACCCTCGCGGAGAAAAGCGAACACATCACCCGCGCTCTCGAACACGCGGGCGATTCGATGATCGCGACTTTGGGCGAGCGCGGGGGCGATCTGCTTGAACGGCTGGAGAGCACCAGCAAAGACACCACAGAGGCGATTTCGGCGGCGAGCGACCGTCTCACCTCGACCCTCAATTTCAAGACCGATCACATCGGCGACGAATTCACCGAGATCACCGCCAACCTCCAGCACATGATGTCGGCGCGACTCGACCGCGTGACCGAGGGCTTTGCGCAGAAGGCGGCGTCCGTTCTCGACATGATGAGTAACCGGTCGCAGGAGATGACGGATCTGGTGATCGAGAGCGGAAACAATCTCTCCGAAACGATCTCAAGCCGAATCGAGGAGGTAAATACCACGCTGAAGAACACCGGTGACTCGCTGGTGCTCGATCTGAGTTTGCGCGGCGGAGACGTGGTCTCAAAGCTCGAGCAGACCGGGGCGCGGATTACCGAGACAATCGTCCAGCGCAGCCAGCGCGTGACTGAGCAGTTCCAAGACAGTGTGGAGGCGGTCTCGGAGATAATCGGCAATCGCGGCGACGCCGTTCGCGAAATGCTGGCGGCCCGGCTGCAGTCGTTCGAGGACATGTTCAATCATGGTGGGGCGGAGCTGGCGGAGAGGATCGCCCGCGATTCGACCACTCTAGGCAATCTGATCACGCGACATCTCGCTGAATTCGACCGAACGGTGAAAACCTATGGCGGCGAAATGGTCGAACGGCTGGGCGAGCGCACCCAAGACATTTCCGCCGCGATGCGCGACTACCTCGACAATTTCGATACGCGGGTGACCACCAAATCGGCCGAGATTACCACAAGCCTCGATCAGCAATTCACGCGCTTTCGGGACGCGCTTGATGGACGCACGCACACGCTGAACGAGGCGCTGGGTACCCGCGTCATGGATATTGCCAAAACCATGGCGGAGGGCGGCAAGGAAGTTGTCGCCGCTCTCGACAAGCGCATTGCCGACGTCACCAACGTCATCAACGTGCGTGGCGCCAAGCTCGCGGAGAACATCGGAGAGAAAATCGACGAGATCGACAAGGCGCTCGGCGTTCATGCCATGGAAGTGGCGAGCAGCCTCGACACTCGCATCGGGCGCTTCGAGGAGTTGCTCATCGGACGTGCTGAGGCAGTGACCAGTGAAATCGAAACGCGGAGCCAATCTGCTGCCGACCTGCTGGTCGCGCGCACGGAGCATCTCAGCGGCACGATCAAGAGCACCGCAGGCGAAGCGGCACAGGCAATCGAGCGGCTCACGACCGGTTCGGCTGAAATACTTGGTGCGCGAGCCGAGCAGCTCACAACTGCGATCAAAGCGACCAGCAGCGAAGCCGAGCGCACCATCGGCAATTTGACAACTGCGGCCACGACAATGATCGGAAACCGGCTGCAGCAACTGAGCGAAACAATCAAGAACGACAGCATAGAGGCGGAGCGGCTGCTCACCTCCTTGGCCACCAATACGAGCGGCGCCATCCGGTCGAGCGCGCACGATGCCGAAAGGCTGCTCAGCGGGATGTCCACGGGCGTGAGCAACGTGCTCAAGCAGAACGCTGGCGAAGTGGAGCGAACCCTGCTTTCGGTGAGTGCCGAGGTGGCGCGCAATTTCGTCGGCAAGGCGGACGAGATCTCGACGGCGGTGAGCCAGCGCGCCAACGAGATGACACGCATCGTCGACGAGAAATCCAGCAGCCTTCTCGTTGCGCTCAGCGCTAAGAGCCAGGAATTCGCAGGCGAAGTGAGCCGGGTGACCGATCACGCGGTCAAGGCGATCGAGGCCAAGGGCTTCACCTTCACGCAAACGATGATGGACAACAGCGAGCAGATCTCCCGCCTGATAAACGAGGCCAGCCAAACTGCAACGGGCGCGGTGAACAACTCGCTCAAGGAGCTGCATACCAGCCACATCGCCGCGACGGAGGCTACGACCGATGCCGTCAATCGGTCCATAAAGGAGCTGCGCGAAATCGCCGAAATGGCGACGCAGAGCGCCGGCAAGACCATCACGCGCACTATGCGTGAGTTGCAGGAAGCGACCTCCGTAGCAATCGACCAATCGAAGCAGAGCGCTACAGCCGCGGTTTCCGAAATTGTGGAGACGCAGAACATGCTGCGGTCGGACACGACGGCCCTGTTCGAGCGCCTGCGCGAAGCCAACATTTTGCTGCAGGAGGTGCTTAGCGGCGCGCACGAGAACATGAGTGAGGTCGAGAATACGCTGGTGACGCGCGTTGGCGACTTTGTCTCCTCGATGAATGACGTGGTGCAGAAGACAGGCCTCGCGAACAGCGACATCGAACGGCACATTGCCGAATTCAAGACGATGGCTGGGGGCACCCTCAACGACCTTACCACCTTGGCAGGCCAGTTCGACGCGCATGGTCGCTCGCTCGCCGAAGCAGTTGCGTTGATCGATACCAGCAATCGCCGCACCGAGGGCAGCGTTGCGGAACGTCGCAGTAGTCTCAATGAGCTCGTGGCCACGCTTGAAAGCAAGAGCAACGACCTCGAGCAGCGACTCACCCGATTTGCGAGCGCGCTCGATGAGTCGCTGGAGGGCGCGGCTGACCGGGCCCGCGAAATTGCGCGGCTTACGGCAGATGCAACCACGGGAGGCGCACAAGCCATTGCCGAGAGCTTCGAAGCCATCCGCGGCAACGCCGAGGAGGAGCGCAAGCGCATGGCCGAGGCACTGCATGGCATCTACCAGCAGGGCACCGAGGAGGCGAATGCGCTGTTCACGCAGGCTGCCGAGCGGTTTGGCGACGTCATCGAGGGCCTCAAACGAATGGCAGGCGAGATGCAGCAGGAGCTGGAAACCACGCGCAATGAACTGCGCCGTGGCATTCTCGAACTGCCGCAGGAAACCGCCGACAGCGCTGCGCAGATGCGCCGGGTCATTGTGGATCAGATCGAGGCCCTGGCTGAGCTCAATCGCATCGTGGCCCGGCACAACCGAGGCATCGATGCGGTGGAGCCTCCCATGCGCCGCGCAGAGCCGGTGGAAGTTGCACCGCGGAGGATGCGAGAAGAGCCGGCGATGACCAATGGCGGGCTGCGTGCCGAGCGGCCGCAGGGGGATGGCGGCAGCATTAATTCCGCAGGGGCCGGGACACGGAGGGATGCGCCTGCGCTCTCGCCTGGGCAGGCCGCCACGAGTGGACGCTCTGGATGGCTGTCCGAGCTTCTCACGCGCGCATCTCAGGACGCAGAGGCGGGTACAGCCGACCGCGAACCACCGCGCGAGGGGGTCTCGCGGCAGGGCGCGCAGGAACCCACCCGTACCGACCGCAACAGCATTGATTCGCTCGATACACTTGCGGTCGACATCGCGCGCATGATCGATCATGATGCCGCCGCCGATCTATGGGACCGCTATAACCGCGGTGAGCGCAATATCTTCGGGCGCAGCAGGCTCTACACGGCACAAGGGCAAAAGGCATTCGACGAGATTCGCCGAAAGTATCGCAGCGACCGCGACTTTATGCGTACGGTGGATCGCTACATCGGCGAATTCGAGCGGCTGCTTGAGGAAGTATCACGCGATGATCGCGGTCAGGTCGTGGCGCGGACGTATCTCACGTCCGAGACCGGCAAGGTCTATACGATGCTCGCGCATGCCGCTGGCCGTTTCGAATGAGCCAAAGCTTCGGCCCTTCGGAACTTCAAGCAACTAGAGCAGGATGACTCGTCATCCCGCTCTAGCTTTTTTAGCGCATGATCCTTTCCGAAAACCGATTCCCGCTTTTCGGAATCATGCTTTAACAGCGTTCTCGCAGAGCGCGTGATACTGCTGCTGCCAGTTCGGGCGGCGAACGCGCGAGAATTCCCGTGGCGCAGCGTTGCCTCTCGGTGCGAGTCGAGCGTTGGCCGATCGCAGGAGCATTCGCGATCAGTCGCGGAACCAAGACGGAAGCTGCTGTCGTCACCGCCGAAGTCTCGGAGGGTGCACACCGCGGCCGCGGTGAGGCCGTGCCTTTTGCGCGCTACGGCGAAACTGCGGAAGCGGTCGCGCAGGCGATTGAGGCCAAGGCGGACGAGCTGGCCAAGGGTCTTGATCTCGATAGCCTGCAGCATGCGATGTCGCCAGGCGCCGCGCGCAATGCACTTGACTGTGCGCTGTGGGACCTTGCCGCCAAGCGCATGCGGCGGCCGGTGCACGAACTCCTCGGCCTGTCAGCGCCGAAGCCGCTCATTACCGCGTACACGATCTCTCTGGCTTCGCCGACGCAGATGGCGGAGGCGACAGCCAAAGCTGCTACGCGACCGCTGCTCAAAATAAAATTGGGCAGCATCGGGGATGTTGACCGGATCGCCGCCGTGCGTAGCGCTGCCCCGTGTTGTGAGCTCATCGTCGATGCCAATGAGGGCTGGAAACCCGAGAATCTCGCGGAAAATCTCGAGGCGTGCGCGCGAGCTGGCGTCACATTGATCGAGCAGCCGCTACCCGCCGATCGGGATGAGGTACTCGCGTTCATTCCCCATCCGATACCCATCTGCGCCGATGAAAGTGCCCACACGCGCGCATCGTTGCCCGCATTGAAGGGCAAATACGATGCCGTGAATATAAAGCTCGACAAGGCAGGTGGGCTCACGGAGGCGCTCGCGATGGCCCAGGAGGCGCAGGAGCGGGGATTTAACGTCATGGTCGGATGCATGGTTGCGACGTCTCTGGCGATCGCTCCGGCGATGCTCGTTGCGCAAGGCGCGCGTTTCGTCGACCTCGATGGGGCGCTGCTGCTCCAGCGCGACCGCATGCATGGCCTCGTGTACGAGAACGGGCTTGTCCACCCGGCCGGGTCAGAGCTGTGGGGGTGAACGAGAGCTTCTGCCTTCTGAACGACTGAGAAGCTCCACATTTTATCCCACATTTGAATTCAGGATTCGTGTGAGGGCGGCGCTCGGGATGGGGATGAGCGCCGGGGCACACGGGGGGAAAGCATGCGATTGGCTGCAGTCCTGTTCGGCGCCGCTATGGCGGCGCTGACGGTGTCGGTTGCACAGTCTGCGGTGCGCATCAAAGAGGACCCGGGCGGCCAGATCGGTCCTTATCTCGAAAGTCTCGTGGCGCTACGCGATTCTGGCGAGCGCGTGATTATCGACGGTCCCTGCCTCTCGGCCTGTACAATGATAGTTGGCGTCATCCCGCCGGAACGCCTCTGCGCAACTCCTCGCGCCCGGCTGGGCTTCCATGCGGCCTGGCATCCCGGCGAGAACGGCAGACAGGTGACCAGCAAAGCTGCCACCAAGCTTCTTATGGACATCTATCCGGAGCGTGTGCGCCACTGGATCAAGGAGCGCGGTGGGCTCTCGCCCCGCATGATGTATCTGAGCGGCCGCGAACTCGCCTCCGTTGTGCAGAACTGCGACTAGAGCAGGATCCCGAAGAGCAGGTGCGAAAGAAAAGTCATCCTGCTCCAGCCTCCGCTCAATTCCCTCTATGCCTCCGCACCCGTCCTGAGGCGGCGTAGCAGATTATGCCTCCCAGGCCGGCGATGGCGGCCATGACAAAGTATGCCTGCATACGCAATTCAGCGTAGAGCAAGCCGGAAACCGCTATGCAGGCCGCCATGATGAGTCCAACCACCACGGCGAGATAGCCTTGGGCGCTTGCACCCGATTGCGCCGCGGCCAAGCGCGCGAAAACTCCAATAGAACCAAGATGAGTTGCGCCAAATGACAGCGCATGCAGGCACTGGAGAAAGGGCAAGGTGATTGCCGGCGGATCCAATGCCATGGCGGTCCACCGCACTACAGCACCCGCAGCACCGGCGAAAAGCAGGCGCAGCGGGCTTTCTGTCCAACGCGCAGAACAGGCGAACAATGCGATTTCCGCCAGCACGCCGATGGACCACAAGCCGCCGATGCTGGGGCCGGAAAAGCCGGCCGCCTGCCATGCGATCGTGGAGAAGCCGTAATAAATGGCATGGCTACCCTGGACGAGGCCGGCCGCAATGGCGATCCAGAAAAGGCGCGGGTCCCGGAGCGGCGGCCCCTGGTTGCGGGAGATCGCGCGCCCTGAATGGACTGGCAATGGAGAAAGGGCGCCCGCCGCTGCGGCGGTTGCGAACGTCGCCGCGACGACGAGCCAGATCAGATCACGACTCGCAAAGAGATCGAGGAATGCGCCACCACCCAGCGTCGCGAAGATGAATGCTGCAGAACCCCAGAGTCGCACACGCCCGTAGCCCGCACGCTCGCGCACGAGTCCCTGTAGTGCATAGGCATCCGCGAGCGGCATCAGCGGGGTGTAGAAGGCTGACGCCAGCACATAAGCTGCCACGATCGCCCCGGCGGCCTGCGCGAGCGCGAGCAAACCATAAACGAGTGCGGCGGCGAGCGATGCCACAACGATCACCAACCGCAACGCCTGGTGCAGGTCCGCCAAGCGGGCCGCGACGGGAATCGCAATCACCCGAACGGCCATGGGCACCGCGAGCACAACCCCTATCGAAGCGGCATCAAATCCTTTTGCGGTGAACCAAACAGGCAGAAATGGGACCTGGACCCCGAGCGCGGCGAACAGCGCCGCATAATAGGTTGCAAGCCGCCACGCAAAAGCGTTGCCTGTGGGTATGTGCTGATTCGACGGCATGGTGCGGTTGCGTTTTGCGCATCACTATCCGTGGAGATTGCCGGGCGCCATGGCGGAAAAGCCTCTCGCGTTTTCCAGACACTCGCCTCCGGACCCTTCGGAGCAAGAATACGAGGCGCTGCATGACGCAGTTGCGGAAAGCACGCACGGCCGCTGGTTTCTGCAGGAATAGGCTCGGCGGCACCGCGCTGCCGATACACGGCTCCTGCTGGATGCGATTCAAAAACTTGAACGTTTTCTGAGCTCAGACGAGAGCGAAGAAACCCCTCCGCGCCTTTATGCGCAGCTTCTGGACATGACGAAGGCGATAGCGGAGGCCCGCACCGACATCGAGTCATCCGCCACCGCATTCACGTCATCCAGCGATGACCAAAATCGTGCGCACAGGCTGGCCGCGCTCGTCGCTGACCTGGAGTCGCGGCTCGCTTTCCTTCTTCGGGCCGCCTCGTCAGTTTCCGAAACGTTAGCGCGCGAAAATGGCGAACCAGAAGGACAGGAGCTCATATTTGAAATGACGCCTGCGGCGGACCAGCCGGAGCAGATTGAACGGGCCGAAGAGCTGCGTAAAGCGGAAGCGGCAGAACCGCAATTAACTCCTCTGCCGTTCGCGGCCGGAAGGGTTGAGAGCGAAAGCGAGTCCAACAGCGGCCGCACAAACCTCCCTGCTCCCGCGTCGCTCTATCGTTTTGCGATGCTCTTCGGGAAAGCTGGTGTCGTTTTGGGGCCTGCGAGCGAAGAAAGCGAGTCGGAAAGACTGACGCTCGAGCCTCTGCCGGTCCGGAAATTCGGCGCCGACGTGCAGGAACAGGAGCAAACCCAACCTGCAGTGCACAAAGTGGAGCGCGAACTCCCCGAGGAAAAGGCGGAATCCGCAGAGAAAGAAATTGAGAACGCTCTCCAGCGCGTGGATGTTCCAGATATCAAAGCCTTTGGATGAAGTGCTGGCGCGCCGGCAAATCAGCAGCGAGCAGCCGGACGCTCTCTCTGGCCGAGAGTCAAAACAACTAGGCGCACCACCGCTCTCAGCGACATCGTCCGTTGGACCGCAGGAGCCTGACCCCATGGAGTTATTCGCGCCAACGCGCTACACGCTGCAAGCGCATCCCCTGCCGGAACCGGCTCCGCCCAGAGAGGGGTTAGGAGCCGGCCGCACCGGTCATTCTGGATCGGAGAATGCCGCATCGACGCAAATCAGGGCCCCCGTGCCACCTTAGAACCCACCAGCCGCGCGGCGTTCCGCGGCCATGTCATCGCGCGGAGCGGCACTTGTCAGGACATCAGGCGGGCTAGGCCGACCGATGGCACGCGCGGCAGCGAGCGATCCGCTTGCCGCGATCAAAACCATGACGGATGAGGAGCGGATCGCGCTGTTCACTTAATCAGGCGACCAGGCGCGCGAATAGCTCTGGGTCGACGTTGCCGCCGGAGAGAACGACCACTGCGGTTTTTCCACTCACGTCTATTTTTCGCGACAGCAGTGCGGCCAGGGCCGCTGCGCCGCCCGGTTCCACCACAAGTTTTAATTCCCGAAACGCAAATGCCACCGCCGCTGCGACTTCTGTATCGCTCACCGCGCTCCCCTGCCCCACCAGTTCGCGGTTGATCGCAAACGTCAGCTCGCCCGGCGTCAGCGCCATAAGCGCGTCACAAATTGTGCCTGTTACCGCTGTGTTTTTCTCACGCTCGCCGCTGCGGAAAGATCGCGCGTGATCATCAAAACCTTCGGGTTCTGCTGTAAACAGACTTGCCTGCGGGAACCGCGCCTTCACCGCGAGTGCAATTCCTGCGGTCAATCCTCCGCCCGACGCGGTCACCACCACGATATCGGGCGCCAGGCCTTGGGCGGCGAGATCGTCCGCGATCTCGCGGCCCGCAGTGCCCTGCCCGGCGATGATAAACGGGTCGTCATAGGGAGGTACCAGCGCGGCTTTGCGCTTTGCTGCAAGCTCTTGTGCGATGGCCGCCCGATCTTCCCGAACACGATCGTACAGCACAATCTCGGCGCCCCATCCCGCCGTTCGGTCCCGCTTTGGTCGCGGTGCATCGCTTGGCATCACGATAACGGCGGGCATGCCCAGCAGGTACGCTGCGGCCGCGACACCTTGGGCGTGATTGCCTGAAGAGTATGCAACGACGCCACGGGTGCGCTCAGAGGGCGGGATGGAGGAAAGCTTGTTATAGGCGCCGCGGAATTTGAAAGAGCCGGTGCGCTGAAGAATCTCGGCTTTGAGAAAAACCCGCCCGCCCGTGAGCTCGTTCAGGATGGGCGAAGCCAGTAATGGCGTATGCAGCGCAACTCCCGCCAATCGTCGCGCCGCGGCATCTACGTCCGCGGCGGTCGGCAGATCGGCAGGCGAGATGCCGGGCATGGAAAGAACGCTATCCGGGCTGATTTCAAGCGGCAACCCCCACGGCGCCCCGCCTCGGATATAATGTCAACTGCTGCAAAACTGGCACCAACAGCACGGAGACAAGGACGCATGGACCTGGGAATTGCCGGCCGGAAAGCAATTGTCTGCGCCTCCAGCAGAGGCTTGGGTCGCGGATGTGCCCTGGCGCTCGCGCAGGCGCGCTGCGACGTGGTGATCAACGGACGCGATGCCAAAGCGCTCGAATCGACCGCCGCCGAATTACGCAGCGTCACCGGAGCCAAGATCACGGCCGTCGAAGCCGACGTCGCCACTGCCGATGGACAGCGCAAGCTTCTCGCTGCCTGCCCGGAGCCGGATATTCTCGTGAACAACAATGCGGGTCCGCCGTTCCGGGATTTCCGCGAGCTCACGCGCGCGCAGATCATCGACGGCGTCCTTGCCAACATGGTCGTCGCGATCGAGCTCATTCAGAGGGTGATCGACCCGATGGCGAGCCGGAAATTCGGACGCATCGTCAACGTCACCTCCGGGTCGGTCAAAATGCCGCTCGCCGGCCTTGACTTGTCCTCAGGCGCGCGCGCGGGACTAACCGGTTTTCTTGCCGGCGTAGCGCGCTCGGTCGCAGCGTCGAACGTCACCATCAATTTTCTTCTTCCCGGCATTTTCGATACCGACCGCTTCCAAAGTAATCTCGCCGCCGGCGCCAAGAAAAAAGGAATAAGCGTGGAACAGGCAAAAGCCGAGCGCGTGGCTACGGTTCCCGCGAAACGGGCCGGCACGGCAGAGGAGTTTGGTGCCGCGTGCGCATTTCTCTGTTCAGCACAAGCCGGATACATCACTGGCCAGAGCCTGCTGATTGACGGCGGCGCTTACCCGGGTGTCTTGTGATCTGCGCTTCCGGCAACCGGCCGCTGATCCGGAGCATCTGCAAACAACAGTAAAATGAACAAGGCCGGCTTTCGCCGGCCTCGTTTACCCCCCGTAATCAGCTTGGGCAGCCCCGAGGAGCAGGCCTGCCCTTTTATCGCTCCCTGAGCCCGGGTCGCTTGCAGCTCGGCGCACGGGCTAGGTGCATGGGTTTCATGGTGCCGGCAATTGCGCCTGATGGCAAACCGAAAGATGCCCATTGGCTGGTCCCCGTAGCGGTATATTCTTTCAAGTTGCTCTGCCGCAACACTACTTCAATTGCCCGGACGCATATGCCACACCTTGTACGGCAGCAGGCTGATCGTCGGGCAAAATTCCTGATGCGAGGACGTGAAATAGCGCTAATAAGGGCTCCTCACACCCGCCGCACCGTGCCCCAAGAACACCCCCCATCTCGCAGGCCGAAAGGAAGAAATTATGAAGCTCGTCCGTTACGGTCCGCCTGGTCGCGAAAAGCCTGGCATCCTCGATGCGCAGGGGCGCATTCGCGACTTGTCAGGCGTGGTCCCCGACTTGGCCGGAGAGACATTGTCGCCGAAGGGGCTTGCCCGAATTCGCAAGCAGTCCATTGAAAAGCTCCCGCTGGTGCGGGGCAAACCCCGACTCGGACCGTGCGTCGCGGGCGTAGGCAATTTCATCGCTATTGGGCTCAATTACTCGGACCATGCGGCGGAAGCTGGCATGCCTGTTCCGGCCGAACCGATCATCTTCAACAAGGCTCCGTCATGCATTTGCGGGCCGAACGACGACACGATCATCCCGAAGGGATCGAGCAAGCTCGATTGGGAGGTGGAGCTCGGCATCGTGATTGGCCAGCGTGCGCGCTACGTCTCCAAGGACAAGGCGCTCGATTTCGTTGCCGGATATTGCCTCGCCAATGATGTCTCCGAACGCGTGTTTCAGATCGAGCGCGCCGGACAATGGACGAAGGGCAAGGGCTGCGAGACATTCGGCCCGCTCGGACCCTGGCTTGTAACCAAGGACGAGATGAAGGATCCGCAGAATCTTTCCATGTGACTCGACGTGAACGGCGAAAAGCGCCAGCGCGGTAACACGCGCACCATGATCTTCGATTGCAAAACCATCGTATGGTGCTGCGCGCAATATTTCATCATGGAGCCAGGCGACGTGATCATCACCGGAACGCCGCCGGGCGTGGCACTCGGAATGAAGCCGCAGCCCAAATTCCTCAAAGCGGGCGATGTGGTCACGCTCGGCATTGATGGGCTGGGGGAGCAGCGCCAAAAAGTCGTGAAATCTAAAAGCTGAGCGGAATAGCGAGCCCAAGAAAACAACCCTGCCTACGCTGCGGCGAGTGCCTTGGTGACATGGGCTTTTGCAACCCTGATCGCATCGTGTAGCCCCAATCCCTTCGCAAGCCCCGCCGCTATGGCTGAGGACAGAATACAGCCGGTGCCGCGCAGCGTACGCCCCGGAATCCGTTCTGCCACAAACCGGGTCACACCCGTGGGCTCGACCAGGATGTCGACAGATTGCGCGCCTGTTGCGTGGCCGCCCTTCACCAACACCGCTTTTGGGCCCATCGCCAGCAACAGCTCTCCCTGTGCGCGCATCTCCTCCTCGGTTTGGGCGCTGAACTTGCTGCGTGAAAAAACCGCCGCCTCCATGAGGTTCGGAGTAAGGAGCAGAGCCCGCCGAAACAGCCGCTCCTTGAGGGACTCGCGCGCATCGTCGTCAATCAGCGCCCGCCCCGAACTCGCCGCCCAGAGCGGATCGAGCACGACCTTTTCCGCGCCGGCGTCGATGAGGGCCGCTTCGACCTCTTCTATCGCCGCGGGTTTCCATACCATGCCGATCTTCACTGCATCGATGCGGAACTGAGAAAACACCGCATCTAATTGCGCGCCGATAAGGCGCGGCCCCAGGGCATGGATTGTGTGCACGGCCCTGTCGGTCTGCACCGTCAATGCGGTCAGGACGAACGCGCCATGCACGCCGAGCGCCGCAAAAGTTCTCAGATCGGCCGCGATTCCGGCACGACCCGTAGGGTCCGAGCCCGCGATGGTGACTGCTACAGGCCTCATCGTCGATCGCGGACGCCCAAGGCAGCATCAACGATGGCGCGCAGCCCCCGCGCTGCCGCGTGCGGATCCGGCGCCTGCGCGAGAGCGGAAATCACGGCTATGCCATCTGCGCCAGCGGCGATCACCTCAGCCGCGTTCGCCAAATCGATCCCCGCAATGGCGCAGACCGGGAAGTCAGCTGCGTGTAATGCTTCGATGACGCGCGTAAGCCCGGAAGGGCCAATGGGCGGACCCGGGTTATTCTTGGATGAGGTGGCGTATATCCCGCCTATTGCCACGTAATCGAGCAAATCAAGCGGCGCAGCTGCAGCTTCTGCAACTGTCTTCACCGAGAGCCCGATAATGGCTGCGGGTCCAAGCAGCCGACGCGCGTCCGCGACGGCCATGTCCTCCTGCCCGAGATGCACGCCATTCGCGCCTGCAGCCATTGCGACGTCGACGCGATCATTGACCAGAAAGGAAACGCCTGCGAGAGCAGCCTTGATTTCCTTGGCCCGGCCGATCATCTCGCGCGTGCGGCTGCGCTTGTCGCGCAACTGAACGAGCGTAGCGCCGCCCAGTCCAACCTGCCGCGCTAGCTCGGCGCAGTTCCCTGTCTGCTCCGGATCCACAATGGCATACAATCTGAGATCAAGCGCTTTGGCAGCTGACCTGCCCGTACCAATTCTCATTGCGTTTCCCAGGTGAGCGGCTTCGCCCTGACCTTGTCAACCTGATGCGATTTTGCTGAACTTCAGCGAGCGACTCAGTAGGCCCATGACTCCATTTTTCGTCCAGATCAAATGCCAGCTCGGCCGGTCCTATGAGGTCGCCAACAAGCTTGCCGATGCCGAAATTGCATCGGAAATCTACTCAACGGCCGGCGATTTCGATCTCCTGGTGAAGTTCTATGTCGATGAGAAGACCGATATCGGGCATTTCGTAAACGAAAAGGTGCAGACCATTCCTGGCATCCAGGACACCCGCACGATCATCACGTTCAAGGCCTTTTGACCTCAATCATCACATGGGGGACGCCCATGAAGCTTGTCGAGATTACTCCACGCCGTAAGGCGCCGCTCTATGGTGCCCTGGTGAAGCGCGAGGCAGACATTCGTCAAAAAGGTCGCGGAACGTTTGCGCGCCAAGGCCGCATGCGCGCCGGCTCCGCCACCTGGAGGCACAAGCGTTTCAAGGGTACGGTCAAACTTCAGCGGCAGGGAACCGAGCAGGTGAGCGCGAAAATCCGCTCGAGCACGCCGGATGATGAAGGCAGCCTGCTCAAGGCCTTCCTTGGCTTCATTGACCGCCATTGCGGGAATCAGGTGGAGACGATCACGATCCACTACCAGTGATCATCACCATTGTTCATCCAGGTGTGCCTTCGGCGGCGCGCACGCGCGGGAAGCGGCGCTCGCGCCAGATCACGAACAGGCCGGCCCACGCGACGATCGCGCCCCCGATGAAGATAAAACGCGAGGGCAGCTCGCCGAAGAAGAAATAGCCGAGCAGAAAAGCCCAGAGCATGGCCGTATAGTCGAAAGGCGCCACGAGCGAAGCCGACGCGAAGCGGTAGCTTTCGGTGAGGAGAATGTGGGCGAGACCGCCGCATAGTCCGACCGCCACGAGCGCAGCCAATTCGGGACCGTTCGGCGTAGTCCAGCCGAGCGGCCACGTCACGAGCCCTGCAACTGCGCAAATGAGCAAGAAATAGAAGACGATGGATGAGGTCGTCTCGGTCGCCGTCAGGCGGCGGGTCTGAATGACCGAACCGGCATTGGACACCGCGCGCACGATTGCCAGCGCCACACCCACCGTGCTGGGGGCCCCGCTCGTGTACAACACAGGATCGAAATGGGGGGCGAGCATCACCAGGATGCCGAGAAACCCCACGATCACGGCAGACCATCGGTAGATGCGCACGCGTTCCTTGAGGACGATCGCAGCAAGCGCCACCGTGAAAAGTGGAGCGGCGAACGAGATTGCGGTTGCGTCCACGATGGGAATACGCGCGAGCGCCGCAAGATTGCAGAACATCCCGAACACGCTAATGAGGCCCCGCGCGACGTGTCCGAATGGGCGCGTGGTGCGCACGGCCGCGGCAAGCTCATTGCGCCACGCATAGATCACTAGTACCGGCACGACGGCAGCCGCGGAGCGAAAAAACACGATCTCCCCGACGGGATACTTTGCCCGCATGGAGAAACCCGGGGTTCGCCGTAGCCCGCATGAGCGGCAGCGATATGGGGGAGGCCTAACCCGATGTTGCTTCCGCTTTCGCGCTTGGCGCTTCGGCGGATTCGAGCCCGCCGCAGCTCGCAGTGCGAGCGAGGCGGGTCGCTCATCCGGGCTAGCTAGTTATTGAAGTTTAGGCGAAAACAAGTGGAATTCAGGGCACTTATTGCGATGCAGCAGGATTGACTTTCGGGGTTTTCGGCCTATCTTCCGCTCACATGAGGAACGCCAATTCGTTCCTCCTCCGCGCCCTTCAGCCACATTCGTGATCCATGTAGCGTGGTCAGGTTGCAGCGCGCCGGATTCGAGGTGACATGCCTTTCTCAAAGCTCGGCCTCTCGGCCAAAGTTCTCGCCGCTGTGAAAGCGGCCGGCTACCCCTCCCCTACTCCCATTCAGGAACAGGCCATTCCCCACGTGCTCGCGCGGCGGGACGTGTTGGGCATCGCACAGACCGGCACCGGCAAGACCGCGGCCTTCACGCTGCCCATGATCACGATGCTTGAACATGGCCGCGCCCGCGCCCGCATGCCCCGCACGCTCATCCTCGAGCCCACGCGTGAGCTTGCGGCACAGGTGCAGGAAAGCTTCGAAAAATACGGCGCCGGCCAGAAGCTCACGGTCGCGCTGCTCATCGGCGGGGTATCCTTCGATGACCAGGACGCAAAGCTTACGCGCGGGGTCGACGTCCTCATCGCCACACCGGGCCGGCTGCTCGACCATTTCGAGCGGGGGCGGCTGCTCCTGACCGGAGTCCAGCTCTTGGTGATCGACGAAGCCGATCGCATGCTCGATATGGGTTTCATTCCTGATATCGAACGCATCTGCAAACTGGTCCCATTCACGCGACAAACCCTGTTTTTCACCGCCACCATGCCGCCGGAGATCAGGCGGATCACCGAGCAGTTCCTGCACAATCCAGTGAAGGTAGAAGTCTCGCGCCCCGCTACAACCCTTTCGACGACCACACAGCTTCTGGTGCGGACCGGCCGCGAGCCGCACGAGAAGCGGGACACGTTGCGCAACCTCATCCGCTCGGCCGAAGGCCTCACCAACGCGATCATCTTCTGCAATCGCAAACGCGAAGTGGCAGCACTGCATCGGTCGCTTGTACGCCACGGCTTTTCCGCCATTGCCCTCCATGGCGACATGGACCAATCCTCGCGCACGGCGGCGCTCGATCAGTTCCGCAACAACGAGGTGACCCTGCTGGTTGCTTCCGATGTTGCCGCGCGTGGGCTTGACATTCCGGCGGTGAGTCACATCTTCAACTTCGACGTTCCCCACCACGCCGAGGATTACGTGCATCGCATAGGGCGGACGGGAAGGGCGGGGAGGAGTGGCACTGCGGTAACCGTGGTGACTCCTGCAGAAACAAAAAGTGTGGCTGCCATCGAGAGGCTCATCGGGCAGACCATTCCGTGGATGGCGGCTGGGTCACCTCCCGCAGTTGCTGAACACGCCGAGATCGGTTCGCCTCACGCGAAACCCAGTGGGCGCCGCGGCCGAACTGGGGGTCAAAGACGGCGCGCTTCCGGTCCCGCACCTCGCCGCGAGGAGGCGCGTCCGGCACCCCGCCGCGAGGAGGCGCGCGGCGATGCCAAGCCGAGGTCTGCCACTCAGCGGCACGTTCCCACCACGCCCGCCGCAAAATCGTCAACGCATTCCGGCGGCCACCTCCCCGCCTTCCTGCTGCGCCCGGTCCGCGTCAAGGCTTAATAGTTTCGCGGCGCTCCATAGCATTGGTGTCCCGGCATCCGCGCAGCGAACCTTACGTGCAGTTGATCGATGCGCCAGCATCGGAGAAGCACGTATCTAAACCGTCATCCTGAGGCACGAACGAACGAGCATAGCGAGCGAGCCTCGAAGGACGAACGGCCACAGACCGGGCGGCCATCCTTCGAGGCTCGGCGCAATTCGTGCCGAGCACCTCAGGATGATGGGCGTTTGTGACGCAGGAAGAGGAGCTGCTCATGCAAGTGCAACCATATCTGTTTTTGGACGGCCGCTGCGAAGAGCCGATCGAGTTCTACCGCAAGGCGCTCGGCGCCGAAGTCCTGGCCATGATGCGTTTCAAGGACAACCCGCAGCCCGCGATGAACCCTCCTGGCTCGGGCGAGAAGGTGATGCACGCGAGCATGCGCATCGGTGATGCGACGGTGATGGCCTCCGACGGCCGCTGTCAGGGGCAGCCGAACTTCCAGGGATTTGCGCTATCGCTCACCGTGCCCAACGAGACCGAGGCCGAACAGCTATTCGGCGCGCTTGGCGAGGGAGGACAGGTGCAGATGCCGCTGATGAAGACCTTCTTCTCGCCGCGTTTCGGCATGGTCGCCGATCGCTTCGGCGTCTCCTGGATGGTCGTCGTCGCGCATTGATTCTATTGAGCAATTTGGCTTGGCCCATTGTAATTTACAATCATTTACAATCGGGCGGGAGGGGCACCTCGCCTGGTGATTGTGTTAGTTGCTTTTGCCCTGCCGCAAATAAAAAAATGGCGGCTTAGGCCGCCGCGATCAACCTACAATTTGGACGTTGACTTTATTTTTCAGACTTTCTGTACAGTTGCAAGCCTAAAAAATAGGCAGTCCGTCGCGAGCTGAAACTACTGCGCTTCGGCCGCCGGCTTGAGTTGCACCGATTCGCCGCAGCCGCAGGCCGAGGTCTGATTGGGATTATTGAACACGAATTGCGCGGAGAGCTTGTCGGTCTTGTAGTCCATCTCGGTGCCAAGCAGAAACAGCACCGCCTTGGGGTCGATGAGCACGCGTACGCCCTTGTCCTCGACCACTTCGTCGGCCTTATTGATCTGCTCCGCATACTCCATTGTGTAGGACATGCCGGCGCAACCGCCGTTCTTCACGCCTACCCGTACCCCGACGACGGGGCTCGCCGTATTCGCCATCACGTATTTGATGCGCTCGGCGGCGGCGTCGGTAAGACGGATCACTTGCGGTCGTGGCCGAGAGGCCGGCATGTTCAATCTTTCCTGTTTCCGTAATTTAACGGGGCTTTCCAAAGGCTCAACATAACCATGAATTCGTGCTTTTGAAGGGCAGATATCGAGGCATTTGGCAGACCCCGTTAACCTAGCAGCTGTGTAAGCCTATTAGTAGGTTGCCCAGAGCCCCGGAGTAGCGAGCTCCAACAGGTGGCCGTCGGGATCGCGGAAATAGATACTGCGCCCTCCCCGCGGCCAGTCCGTGCGCCCCTCGATCGGGACGCCGCTTCGTCCCAATCTTTGCTCCCATTCCGGCAGCGCCTCGGCCGTGATCGCGAACGCGATGTGCAAGGGGCCATGGCCAAACATAGAGACAAGTCTCGATGACCCGCTCGAGCCTCGGCGCCACGCATCACCACTATATTTCGGGATCGCACACCGTCTTGAGCATGATCTCATCCGTGAGGCGCGCCAGCTCCTCCGGAGGTAGCACGCTACTCGGCTCGGACTCCGCAACAGGTACGACCGCCTTTTCTCCTGCAGACGCCGGAACCGTCTTCTCTGAAACCTTCTCGTCGCTCATGCAAAGAATTCCTGTGCCTTGATCAGCGCTCGCGCAAGCGCATCCACTTCCTCGTGCGTATTGTACATCGCGAAGGAGGCCCGGCAGGTCGCCGTTACGCCATAGCGCGCCAGGAGTGGCATAACGCAGTGAGTGCCGGCGCGCACCGCAATGCCGGACCGGTCGATGATGGTCGCCACGTCGTGCGGATGGGCGCCTTTCACTTCAAATGAGACAATGGGGCCCCGCTCCCGCGCCTCCCCGAAGATGCGCAACGAGTTGATCTCGCGCAGCCGCTCGCGCGCGTATCTGCCGAGCGTGTCCTCGTGCGCGCGGATGCGCACCTTGCCGACGCTCTCCACATAGTCGATCGCAGCGCCGAGCCCGATCGCCTGCACGATGGGCGGAGTACCTGCTTCAAACTTGTGCGGCGGCTCGCCGTAGAGGACGCGGTCCTCGTACACCTCGCGGATCATCTCGCCGCCGCCGTTGAACGGCGGCATCTCAGCGAGATGCTGATATTTGCCATACAGAACGCCGACGCCGGTTGGGCCATAAATCTTGTGACCGGTGAGCACATAGAAATCACAACCGAGGTCCTGCACGTCGACATCGAGGTGCACGCCCGCCTGCGCCCCGTCGAGCAGAACCGGAATGCCCCGCGCATGGGCAAGCCGCACCACTTCTTTGACCGGCACAACAGTGCCGAGCATGTTCGACATATGGGTGAGCGCCACCATTTTGGTGCGCGACCCAAGAAGCCGCTCGAACTCATCGAGAAGAAAGTTGCCGTCCTCATCCACCGGCGCCCATTTGATCACCGCATCCTGCCGCTCGCGCAGAAAGTGCCACGGAACGATGTTGGAATGGTGCTCCATGATGGAGAGCACGATCTCGTCACCCGCGCGAATGCGCTCGCGTCCAAACGTATAGGCGACGAGATTGATCGCTTCGGTGGCATTGCGGGTGAAGACGATCTCCTCGGAGCGGGAGGCATTGAGAAACGCACGCACCTTTTCGCGTGCGCCTTCGTAAGCCTCGGTGGCAGCATTGGCCAAATAATGCAGCCCCCGATGAACGTTGGCGTATTGGGCAGTGTAGGCGTGATCGAGACGGTCGAGCACGGCCTTGGGTTTCTGCGCCGAAGCCGCGTTGTCGAGATAGATGAGCGGCTTGCCGTAGACCTGGGAGCTTAAAATCGGGAAGTCTGCCCGGATGCGGGCGACATCGTAGGTCCCATTGCGCACCGCCGGATGCATGCTCAGCGTTCCCCATGCCTCGCAAGATTTCATTGCGCGTCCTGCTTGCGCGCGGCGAGCCAGGCGACCACGTGCTCCATCAGGCAGTCGCGCAGACCCGCGTGCTCGATTCCCTCGACCGCTTCCCCGACAAAGGCCTGGATCAGGAGCGCCTCTGCTTCCTTCTCCGGGATGCCGCGCGCCCGCAAATAGAACAAAAGGTCTTCGTCAAGACTGCCGGCGGTGGCGCCGTGCCCGCACTGCACGTCATCGGCAAAGATTTCTAGCTCGGGCTTGTTATCCGCCTCCGCCGTGTCCGAAAGCAGGAGCGCGTGGGTGGCCATCTTCGCGTCGGTCTTCTGCGCATGCGGGCGCACGATGATCTTGCCCTGGAACACACCGTGAGATTCGCCATCGAGCACGGACTTGAACAGCTCGCGGCTGGTGCATCCGCAGGCCGCGTGCTCGGCAACCAGTGTGGTGTCCACGTGCTGGCGAGCCTTGAGCAAAGATGCGCCGCGGATCGCCGCAATCGTACCCTCGCCGGCAAAGTGCACGAACAGCTGGTTGCGCAACACCCTGCTTCCGAGCGTGAACAGGAATTCGTTGAAGCGCACATGCGGACCCACGGTGGCCAGCAGCGTCGAAACGTGCAAGGCGCCGGCGCCCGGGCCGCTGATCTTGACGTGATCGACATGCGCCTCGGCCGCCACTTCGAGTTCCAGCGCCGTATTGACCTGGTGCTCGCTTGTCCCTTCGTGGCTTTCGACCAGCATGGCGCGTGCGCCCTTTCCGACGCGCACGAGCGAGCGCAAGAAGACGGCAGATGGTTGCGAACCGGCATTGATGAAAACAAGATGGAGCGGGCGAGCCAGTGCGACCCTGGGCTCGATGTCAACAACCGCGCCGTCACCCATGAACGCGGTGTTGAGCGCCAGTGCTGCATCGGTGAGAGGCATGGCCCTACCCAGGTGCGTGACCACCGAAGTATCTGCACGGGCGAGCGCCGCGGCCATGGAACCAATGCGCAGCCCGGGTTCCAGCGAAGCGAGGTCGGAGAGTTCCGGCACGAAGGAGCCGTCAACAAACACGACGCGGCGCGCCTCTAGTCCGGCGAGCATCTCGCCCGCTTTGCGCGCGTGCAGTTTGGTTTCTTCGTCCGGCACACGGGCCAGCGGCCGCGCCTCGCGCATGAGCGCCCGCAGGTCCGTATACTTCCACTCCTCGACGCGCCGGTGTGGAAGCCCTGCGCTCTCGAACGTCCGGAAAGCTGCCTCGCGCAGCTGTTCGACCGGGAGCGGACCAGGCAGGCGCCCTCGGGCGGCGGCGAAGTTGGCCGCCAGCGCAGTCTCCGCCGCCGTCCTGTTAGCGCGCAGCTCGATATTCATGAGGGCCTCACGCGGCCTCTTCCTGGTATTGCGCGTAGCCGCTCCCTTCAAGCTCCAGCGCAAGTTCTTTGCCACCGGTCTTCACGATGCGGCCCCGCGAGAGCACATGGACGACATCGGGGACGATGTAGTTCAGGAGACGCTGGTAGTGGGTGATGACGACGAAGGAGCGATCTGGTGAGCGAAGCCCGTTCACCCCCTGGGCGACGACTTTCAGCGCATCGATGTCAAGGCCGGAATCAGTCTCGTCGAGCACGCACAACCGCGGCTCCAGCAGCGCCATTTGCAGGATCTCGTTGCGCTTCTTCTCGCCACCGGAAAAGCCGACGTTTACGCCGCGCCGAAGCATTTCCTGATCGATGTCAAGCTTGCCTGCGACTGCGCGCACCTGCTTGAGAAACTCAGGCGTGGAGAGCTCAGGCTGTTCGCGCTTCTTGCGTTGCGCATTGATTGCGGTGCGCAGGAAGGTCATCGTCGCGACGCCGGGGATCTCCAGCGGATACTGGAAGGCCAGAAAGAGGCCCTTCGCCGCGCGCTCGTCGGGTGCGAGGCCCAGAACGTCGTCGCCATCGAGGAGAACCTCGCCTTGCGTCACCTCGTAACCGGGCTTGCCGGCGAGTACGTGGGCCAGCGTCGACTTTCCCGAGCCGTTGGGACCCATGATTGCATGCACGCTGCCCCGGCCGACCGAAAGCTCGAGACCATTCAGGATCTTTCTGCCGTCGACTTCGACGTGCAGATCTTTCACCTCCAACATATGCATTTCGTTCGCGCCTTCTCCTTTAACCGTCATTCCGGGGCGCCGCTCAGTAGAGCGGCGAGCCCGGAATCCATAACCGCGGCCTGGGATTATGGATTACGGCTCTCGGCCCTTGGGTCTCGGCCGGAATGACGGCCGATTTTTTCAGCCGACGCTGCCTTCGAGGCTGATCGAGATCAGTTTTTGCGCCTCGACCGCAAACTCCATCGGGAGCTGCTGCAGCACGTCCTTCACGAAACCGTTGACCACCAGCGCCACGGCGTCCTCCGCGGAGAGCCCGCGCTGCCTGCAGTAAAACAACGTCTCCTCCGAAATCTTCGAGGTGGTCGCTTCGTGCTCGAAAACGGCCGAGGAGTTGCGCGTTTCGACGTAGGGTACCGTGTGGGCGCCGCACTTGTCGCCGATCAGGAGCGAGTCGCAATTGGTGAAATTGCGCGCGCCCTTGGCCTTGCGATGGGCGCTGACGAGACCGCGGTAGGTGTTCTGCGAGCGGCCCGCGGCAATACCCTTGGAAATAATCCGGCTCGTGGTGTTGCGGCCGAGATGCAGCATCTTGGTTCCGGAATCGACCTGCTGGTGTCCATTCGAAATGGCGATCGAATAGAACTCGCCGCGCGCATTGTCGCCGCGCAGAATACAGCTGGGATATTTCCAGGTGATGGCGGAACCCGTTTCCAGCTGCGTCCAGGAGATCTTGGCATTGTTGCCCCGGCAGTCGCCGCGCTTGGTCACAAAATTGTACACGCCGCCGCGCCCGTGCTGGTCGCCCGGGTACCAGTTCTGGATGGTTGAGTATTTGATCTCGGCGCCGTCGAGCGCGATCAGCTCGACCACCGCCGCATGCAACTGGTTCTCGTCGCGCGAAGGCGCGGTGCAACCCTCGAGATAACTCACATACGAGCCCTTGTCTGCGATGATGAGCGTGCGCTCGAATTGACCGGTATTGCGCTCGTTGATGCGGAAGTAAGTGGAAAGCTCCATGGGGCAACGCACACCCGGCGGCACGTAGACGAACGAGCCGTCGGAGAACACAGCCGAATTGAGCGTGGCGAAAAAATTATCGGAGATGGGCACCACGGTGCCGAGATATTTGCGCACCAGCTCGGGATGCTTTTGCAGCGCCTCGGAGATGGGCATGAACAGCACGCCCGCCTTGGCAAGCTCCTCCTGGAAAGTGGTGGCGACCGAAACCGAGTCGAAAACGGCATCAACTGCGACGCGCCCGTAGCCGCTCCCTTCCTCCTGCCGCTCGATGCCGAGCAGGGCCTCGCGCTCGCGCAGCGGAATGCCAAGCTTGTCGTAGGTCTTCAGGATCTCGGGGTCGATCTCATCGAGCGACTTGGGGCCGTCGCCCTTCTTCTTCGGCGCCGCGTAGTAGTAAAGGTCCTGATAGTCGATGGGTCCGTAGTTAACGCGCGCCCATTTCGGCTCGCGCATGGTCAACCAGCGCCGATACGCATCAAGCCGCCATTGCAGCATCCATTCCGGCTCATTCTTCTTGGCCGAAATGAAGCGGACGATGTCTTCGGAGAGGCCCTTCGGAGCCTTCTCGGATTCGATATCGGTGACGAATCCGTACTTGTATTGATCAACGTCGATCCGGCGAACCTTCTCGACGGTCTCTTGCACGGCCGGCATTCATTCCCTCCGCTGCGGGTTCAAGGCCCGCGGGTTGGATCAGTCGGTTATGGTGGCAATCGTTGTACTTTCGCGATCATCCCCTTCAGGCGGCCGCAGCTTCCGACCCCTTAAGTAATGTGTCTGACACCTTAATCCAAGCACCTATGAAGCGATCGACGTCGGATTCGGACGTGGTCGACCCCAGGCTCACGCGTATCGCACCGCGGGCGAGCAGCTCGGGCACCCCCATAGCGGCAAGTACATGGGACGCCTGCACCTTGCCCGAAGAGCACGCCGCTCCCGAGGAGACAGCCACCCCTTCAAGATCCAACGCGATCACGGCGGTTTCCGCCTTCACCCCGGGAATGGCGAAAAGCGTCGAGTTTGGCAGCCGTGCGACGCAGTCGCCGAAGATGACCGTTTCCGCGGAATGGTTCTTCAATCCCGATTCCAGCCGCTGCCTCAGCCGGAGGATGTTTTCGGCCTTGGAAAGCCGCTCCTTCGCCAGTGCCGCCGCAGCCGCGCCGAAACCCGCAATTCCCGCGACGTTCTCCGTTCCAGCCCGCAACCCGCGTTCCTGGCCGCCTCCTCGGATGAGCGGGTTTGGAAAGGGCGTCCGTGCATCCCGGCGGATCAATGCGCCTGTTCCCGTGGGCCCTCCGATTTTGTGGCCTGAAATGCTCAGGAGATCGGCACCGAGTTCGTTGATGTTGCAGGCGATGCGACCCGGCCCTTGCACAGCATCGACGTGCAGGGTTGCGCCGGCATGGTGAACGAGCGCGGCAATTTCCGAAATCGGCTGCACCACCCCCGTCTCATTGTTCGCGAGCATGATCGAAACGAGAGTTGATTCTGCATTCGCGGCGAGGCGTCGCTCGAGGTCGTCGAGATCGACCAGCCCAGTCGGCCGAACCGGCAGCTTCTCGATCTGGGAAGCAACAAACCGTCCGCCGGCGAGAACGGACGTGTGCTCGATCGCTGAAATCAGCAGCCGCGCCGGCCGCGTGGCCTGGGGCACGGGGGTGAGTGCCAATGCATTGGCCTCGGTACCGCCGGACGTGAAGACCACGTTGCGCGGTTCAGTAGCGACAAGCGTTGCCACCTCTTCTCGCGCGCGCTCGATCAACCGGCGCGCCGCGCGACCTTCGGCGTGCACCGAGGAAGGGTTGCCAAGCACATTAAGCGCGGAGAGCACTGCGGCGCGCGCTTCTTCGCGCAGCGGTGCGGTTGCGTTCCAGTCGAAATAGAGGCGATCACTCATGCTGACAGAGGACCGGTGAATGAGGATAGAGGACAGATGGCAGAACTTCGCGTGCATGTCGAATGCCCGAAGACGGACGGCAGACGACGGAGGACCGAAATTGCCGGCGTTTCCGTCTTCTGTCGTTTGTAGTCTGCCCTCTGATTCCCCCTTGCAGAGGGAGGTATCGGGGGAGCTATAAGCCGGCAATCCCGGACAACTATTTTCGAGGGGGCGAGCATGCCCGAAGTGGTTTTCACCGGCGCGGCCGGACGTATTGAAGGACGCTACCATCCCGCCCGGCAGAGGAATGCACCAATCGGAATTGTGCTGCATCCGCATCCGCAATTCGGCGGAACGATGAATCACCAGATCGTCTATCAGCTCTACTACGCTTTCGTGCATCGGAACTTTTCCGTCCTGCGTTTCAATTTCCGCGGCGTAGGCCGTAGCCAGGGCACGTTCGATCATGGGCAAGGGGAACTGTCCGACGCAGCCTCGGCGCTCGATTGGGCGCAATCCATCAACCCCGAGGCGCGCAGTTGCTGGATCGCGGGGTTTTCGTTTGGCGCATGGATAGGCATGCAGCTGCTCATGCGCCGGCCGGAAATCGAAGGTTTCATTTCAATTGCGCCACCGGCCAATCTCTACGACTTTTCCTTTCTCGCGCCTTGTCCTTCGTCAGGACTCATTATTCACGGCGATCGCGACGGCGTGGTGCCGTCCAAGGATATCAGCGGGCTGGTCGAGAAACTCAAAACGCAAAAAGGCATCGTCATCGAGCAGAGGGTCATTCCCGGCGCGAATCATTTCTTCGACGCCAAGATCGAGCCCCTGATGGAGGCGATCGGCGCCTATCTCGACAAACGGCTCAAGATCGAACGCAAACCTACCGCCGCGTAATCAGAGTTGGCGGCTGTCATTTCCGGCCGAAGGCAGGAAACCGTTTACGTGTCAGGCCAAGGTTTTCTTCGCCAGGATGCCGCCGGGCAAGGGCCGCGGTGCTCCGGTCGTGCTTGGGAACGTGATCGGCAGGCCTTTGAGGCTGCGTACGGCAAGAAATCCGAAGGCCTGCGCCTCGAGCGCGTCGGCTGACCAGCCCACATCGGCGGCAGTATCGACGCGAGCCGGCGCGAGCCGTTCCCTCAGCATACGCATCAGCGTGTCGTTGCGCGTGCCGCCGCCTGCTGCAATCCAGCTCTGCGGCCTTTGCGGAAGATGCTTGCTGGCAAGAGCGACTGCGGCGGCGGTGAGTGCAGTAATGGTTGCAGCGCCGTCTTCGGTGCTCTTGCCGGCAAAGTCGCCCTCCTCCGCCACCCAGTGGCGGAATGCGTTGCGGTCAAGCGATTTCGGTCCCGGTTTGGCAAAGAACGGGTGCGCGAGGAGGCGCGTGAGCGCGGCTTCGTCGACGCTGCCCGCCGCTGCCACGGCACCATGCTCGTCCTGTGGGTGCCCCGTGCGCAGCCGCAGGAAATCGTCGATGAGCGCATTGCCCGGCCCCGTATCGAACGCGATGAGCACATCCCCGCTGATGAAAGTCAGATTTGCAACCCCGCCAAGATTGAGCACAGCCACCGGATGAGCGCGCCTGAGCAAACCCGCCATGGCGCGGTGAAATATCGGCACCATGGGCGCTCCTTGTCCTCCGGACGCGATATCCGCGGCCCGAAACCCGTAAACGACGGGAATGCCGATGCGCGCTGCAAGCGCTTCGCCATTGCCGAGCTGAATGCTTATCCGCCGGTCCGGCCGGTGCAGAACGGTCTGTCCATGAAATCCCACCACGGCGACGCTGCTCTGGGGCAGTCCGTTGGCGGCCAGAAATGCCTCGACCGCTTCGGCATGCATGTCCGTCACCAGCTCTTCCGCGGCGGAGAGGGCCAGCGGCCGCTCGTCAGGGCTGCTAAGATTGGAGGCCGCTGCAATTGCATGCCGCAGTACCTCCCGTTCGGGCGTGCTGTACGGCCTGTAACCGGTCGGTCCCAAGCGCCCGATCCGTTCGCCATCCGTGTTGATCAGCGCAATGTCCACGCCATCATATGAGGTACCGCTCATGAGACCGATGGCGGTGAGCATTGTCATCGTATGGACCTTGGTTTCAATGAAGCAACGAACCTGTTACACCAGCCCGGCGCGCAAGGCGATTATTCATGAGCGGGTATAAATGCGAATTCCTGCATATTCTCGCCGAGCGCGGGTTCATCAAGCAGGTTTCCGAGCCTGAGGCGCTCGATGCGCTTGCGGCGAAGTCCACCGTGACCGGCTACATCGGTTTCGATTGCACGGCGCCTTCGCTGCACGTCGGGTCCCTGTTGCCTCTGATGATGCTGTATTGGCTCCAGCAAACCGGGCACCGGCCGATAGCCTTGCTTGGCGGCGGCACCACGCGCGTCGGCGATCCGTCGGGCAAGGACGAGACGCGGCAAGTCTTGAGCGACAGCGATATTGCGCGGAACTTGAACGGGATCGGCGCGATCTTCGCGAAGTTCCTGAACTTCGGCAGCGGCCCACGCGACGCGTTGATTGCGAACAATGCCGACTGGCTGAACTCGCTCAAATACATCGATTTCCTGCGCGATGTGGGGCGTCACTTTTCGGTCAATCGCATGCTGGCTTTCGATTCGGTGAAATTACGGCTCGAGCGCCAGCACGAGCTTTCGTTTCTTGAATTCAATTACATGATCCTGCAGGCCTACGACTTCGTCGAGCTGCACAGGCGATATGGATGCGTGTTGCAGATGGGCGGCTCCGACCAATGGGGAAATGTCGTTAACGGGATCGAACTCGGCCGTCGGCTGCACAATGCACAGCTGTTTGGTCTCACCTCGCCCCTGATCACCACATCCTCGGGCGCCAAGATGGGCAAGACCGTTGCGGGAGCAGTGTGGCTCAATGCCGAGCAGGTTTCGCCCTACGCGTATTGGCAGTATTGGCGCAACACCGACGACGCGGATGTGCCGAGCTTTCTCAAGCTGTTCACGGTATTGCCGGTCGCGGAAATCGGCCGATTGGCGAGCCTGAAGGGCGAGGAGATCAACGAAGCCAAGAAGGTTCTGGCGACGGAAGCGACCGCGCTCGTACACGGCCGCTCCGCGGCGGAAGAAGCCGCCGAGACGGCGCGGCGCACGTTCGAGCAAGGTGTGCTCGCGCGCAGCCTGCCTACGGTCGAGGTCGCGCGCGGCGAACTCGAAACCGGCATTAGCGTGCTCGCCGCGTTCTCCGCAAAGGCTGGCCTTGTGCCGTCCAACATGGAAGCACGGCGTCAGATCAGGGGGGGCGGGCTGAAGGTCAACGATGTCACCATCGTCGACGAGAAAATGGTGCTCACAACGCGCGAGCTGACTCCTGAGGGCGTGATCAAGCTATCGCTTGGCAAGAAACGGCACGTCCTGCTGCAACCCGTGTGACAGATGAACCGGATTACCGCGGCTCGGCGTAACTCTGCGGCATAGTGACCGGATTCCCGCTCGGGAATTCGAAGAACTTGCGCAGCAGGCCTGGCGCCACGGCCGAGATGGGATTGACGCGAAGGACAGGCGCGTCCGGCGGGCCCACGACCTCGTAGGTGACGCCGATAAGTCCCTCGTTGCTGCCGCCGAGGAACAGGCCGACAATAGGGATCTGGCCAAACATGTTGTTAAGTCCATAGAGCGGCACGAACGTGCCGCGCATGCGCACGTCCGAATGCGCATAGTCGATATAGCCATCGATGGTGGCGCCAATCGCCATGCCCTTCACCAGGCCATCGTGTACCGTGAAGCGGCCGAGCGAGCGGCTGAACTCCACGCGCAAGCGGGTGAATTCGACGCCCGGCGACGCGCCGCCCGGCTGCTGCGGCGCCGCTGCGACGCGCTCCAGCGCCGCCTCTCCGCGAATGGCAAAATTCGTGATGTTCAGGAGCCCTTCCTGGGGGGACTGTTCGGCACTTTGCGGATCAATGGCGAGCCACATCGCGCCGCCGAAAACTTTCGCATAGATATCGGCGAAGCGGAGAAAGGCACCCGCATCGGAGGTCTCGATATAGACGATCTGACGGCCGTTGGTGCCGCGACCGCGCAGATCGCCATGCACCGGCGTGTCGCGGCCAAGCTTTGCGTTTAATGCCAGGGCGGTAATGATCCCCGCCCGCCGCGAGACGCGCAGTTCGACGGAGCGCAACGTCTCGCCATGAAATCCGGCAACCGTGCCGAGTTTCACATCGAGATCGATATTCGTCTCTTTCTTCTTCTTGTCGCCATTTGCCCCGGCGAGGGCGGATTTCAGTACGCTGCGCGCGTCAAAGACGTCCCCGCGCATGGTCACGCGCAGCGCGCCATCCGGCGTGCGCTCCGCTTTCAGCGTCGTCTTGTCCCGGCTGGAAAAGCTGAACCCTGGAAAATTCGCCGACAGGATTTCGCCATTTGCATCCACTTCGACCGTGCCCCGGACGGAAGCACTGGCGGAGTCGATCGTCAGATCCTCGAACCGTGTGAGTTGAGGCTTGCTGATCATGGTGAAGGTGGCGCGTGCAGTCTCTCCCGCGGGCTTCGACCAGCCGGGCATCAGGTTGTCGATTTTTGCAGGAGTGAGATCGGCCTCGACCGCCAGCCGATTATCGGCATCCCGACCAGCAAGGCGTCCACTGACTTTGATGGGGGTTGGCCCCGCCACACTCGTCCCCAAATCGAAGCCCAGCTTGCTTCTTGCATTCTCGTCGAGCACCGCCTGCACGCGAATTTCGGGCTCGGCGTCGCGCGCCTTGCGCAAATCGAGGTTTGCGGGAATGCCGTTGATCTTGACATCGCCGCGCATCCACTGGCCCTGATTGTTTGCATTCACCTTGAGCGAGGCCGCCTCGACCTTCTGGCCCATGATCATGCGCTCGGCGGCGAAGTTCGTGAGCTCAACCGCGATCGTGTAGTTGGTCGATCCTGCGGGGAGATCCTCCTTCAGCGGAAGACTAAGCGTGACCTGGGCGCTGAGAGTGCCACGGCTGCTCGCCGGGTCGACGGGCGTGCCGCAATAGTCGCGCAGTCGCTCGAGGGCGAGCAGCTCGGCCGCTGCCGGGACTGCACCATCCACCCGAAACCGCGCCTTGGCCGGAGGCGCTTTCGGAAAGGTATCCGGCACCTCAAACACTCCATTGGTGATGGAGAGCTTTCTGCCGGATGAGAGCTCGACGTTTCCGCGTCCGACATTCACGACCGCCGTGCGCCCCGATATGCGCACGTCAACATCGGCATCCCGGATCCCGGGTATTCCATCAATCGGACGAAGCTCGGTGCCGTGGCCGACAAGCTTGACCGCGAGTCCATCATCCGGAACCGGCGGCCCGGTTGATCTTAACGTGGAAATGGGAGCATTGGTCGCAACCTCAATGCGCTCGACCGTACCGCCGACAACGTGCTCCTCCACCCAGGCACGCACCTTGGGCGCGGCAAAAACCGGCCACAGCTTTTTCAGCGTCGCCACCGACATGCGCGTTCCCGCAAGCGCAATGGCCAACTGTGCATCGTCCCCGGAAAAATCGACGCCGCCGGAGAGCGCGACGCCGAGATCGGCATTGCCGAAGTCCCCCTGCTCGATGTCTATTTTTCGACTCCCCGGATCGATGCGCAGGCGCAGCATCAGGCGGTTGAGTACGACTGAATCTCCTGCCGCGGCTGAAGCAAGCACGACGGACCCACCGGAAACCTTAAGTCCCCACACCCGGCTGCCTGCGGCTGGCGCTTCGGCCTGCGCGAGGACAGTGAATCGGTTCCCTCCCGATACGAGCTGCAGCGGCATGACGATCGCTTGCCGGGCTGTATCCCATTCGAGGTTGAGCTCCGCGCGATCGATCGGAATGCGGGCAAGCGGATCCTCGAGATCAATGATCACACCTTTCTCAACGAGAACCCGGCCGTCGAGCATGTGCGGGATGCCGTCAGGTCCGATATCCGCGCGCACGCGCGCCGATACCGGCAGGTCGGGCTCGTACAGCCCTTCCCCCCAGCGCATCGCAAACAGCACGTCCTTCAGCGATACTTTCTGCGTTTCGATGTCGACCAGGCGATGGCCGCCCTCACCGGGCGTGATTGCCGCCCGGACCTGCCAGGGCCGCTCCTTGTTCTCCGAGCCGAGCGAGAGCGCGACGCCGCCACTTTTTGGACGCGTCACGCTCAGGTCAATGTTGGCGAATGTCCACTGCTTGCCGGTACGCTGATCATCAACGGTGAGATTGCCGCCCTTGAGGCCAATCTCGGTAAGGTCCCGGCCATCCAAAGCTCCGGCGTCGAGCCTCTCGATCCATGCAAGCAGGGTCGACACTTCGGAAGCGCCTGTCCTCGGGGCCGCAGAGGGGATGGTGCCCGACGGAACCGTTGCGATCGGCGCGGCGGCTTTCTCCATCACCGAGCCGGTAATCACCGGAGTTGCCGCGGCAGTGACAAGGGGTCGCCTTTCACCGCCTGCAAACACAGTGACCGTGCTGTCTGGCTCGACCCGGATCGCCATCTCAGCGCCGACGAGGCTCAGACGCTCGGCGCGGACGCGGCCGGTAAACAGGCTCCAGCCGGAAATTCCAACCTCTGCCTTCGGCGCGCTGGCCACCACGATGCCCTGACCATCGCGCACCACGATGTCGCGGATCCGCAACGACGTTCGTCCGTTCTCACCGCGCTCGAGCTGAGTGCCGCCGAGTTCCACCTCGTGCCCGGGACCAAAATTTTCCTTGATGGCGGCGCTGAGCCATGGCGTGGCAATGTCCAGCGCGATCGGGCCGTTGGCCAGCCGCCAACCGAGGCCGGCAATGCCGAGCAGCACCACCCCGCCTATAAGGGCCCCCCCGGTCACGAGTTTACGCACGCGTGGCTGGCAGAGGAATGCGCGCGTGCGCCACAACAATGTTTTCAATTCGAAATGGGCTGCTGCCGTGTTGGGCGAGGCAAATGGATCGGGCGCGCGCTTTCGCGCCTGCTGCGGCGAAGGCGGCTTGACGCCGAGACAGGCCTCCAATTTTCGGAGTGTCTCAAGCGTAGGATAAGGTTGCTGATGCGCCATGCCCCGACTTGGCGTCTCCTCGACCACCAGAACCCACCGTGCCTGCGGCGGGCCAGCCCCGATAAGGTAGTCGACAAGCTCGCGAAAACTCTTGAAGCACCAGCAGTTTCACGAGTGTCTCCGCGATCACCACTGACCCGAAGAAAGGGACAAAACGAAGGCGCATTGAAGGCCACAAGCGGTCTCCTCTGCCAAGCGTAGCGCACCTGCCTTGCGGGCGGCGAAGGGTGTTGGCGGCTCCCTCCTAAGCCCTTCCGCGGGCAACAGGCGCACGCCGCGTTTCCCGACGGGTCAAAGCGGTTACGTCCGCGCCGATTTGGACAAAATTAACCATAATCGGCTCGAATTGGAGGCTGTTAGCGCCGGCGTAACGTCATAGCGGTTAAGCGGCTGGCGGGGATTCGCGTCAAATGTCTTCGCGGCTGTTTGCATCGCATCAATACAATCGCCTTGCTCAGGCCGCCGATCCAAGGCTCCGTCATGTAACGGAGCGACGGATGGGCGGTGGCTATACTCTCGCTCACGCCGGACGCGCGGTTCGCCTGCGACCGCTTACGTTCTGGTTCCTGGTCGCGCTGCTCGCGGGCATGGCGGCGTGGACAATCACCACCGCCACCTATTTCGCCTTCCGCGAAGACGTTCTGACAGGGCTGCTCGCACGCCAGACCGAGATGCAGTTTGGCTATGAGGACCGCATCGCGGAGTTACGGTCGCAGGTCGATCGCATGTCGAGCCGCCAACTGATTGACCAGGAGCAATACGATCAGAAGCTCGAGCAAATCGTTCGCCGGCAGTCTGCCTTGGAATCCCGGGCAAACGCGCTGAACGGGCTCGGCGAAGTGACGGGGTCGATCAGGCAAGGCGCGCGCTCGGCAGGCGAACCCCGTGCGCCCAAAGCGCCAATAAACGACAAAGGCGCTTTCCATTTACCGCTCGACACGAGGGCCGACCTGCGCAGCTATGCGATGGGGCCCGGCGGAATGGGCGCGGCCATCGCACGCTTGCATGCATCGCTCGATCGCGTCGAACAGAATCAGGCGGCCGTGCTCAACATGGTTGAGGAGAATTACGAAGCCAAGGCGCGGCGCGTGCGCACCGTTCTGGCCGAGCTTGGATTGGGAACGCCTCGCAGCGTGGGGGCAGAGCGCCCGGTCGGCATGGGCGGCCCATTCGTCCCCGCCCGGCTTCCGAAAGAAGCAATTGCCTTCGAACGCCAAGTTCAACGCATTACTCTGGCACGCAATAACATGCACCGGCTCAGCCGCGCGCTGATCTTCATTCCGCTGCGCAAGCCCGTTGGCGGCGACATCGATCTGGTCTCGGGCTTTGGTGTGCGGATCGATCCTTTCAGCGGCTCGCCCGCGATGCATACTGGCATCGATATCCATGGCGAGACGGGCGAGCCGGTGCGCGCAACTGCCGACGGCACCGTTTCGGCCGCGGGTTGGAGCGGAGGCTATGGGCGATCTGTCGACATCGATCACGGCAACGGATTGTCCACCCGCTACGCCCACTTGTCCTCCATCGACGTGCGCGTGGGCCAGAGCGTCAAAAGCGGCCAAATCGTCGGCAGGCTTGGTACGAGCGGGCGATCAACGGGGCCACATTTGCACTACGAGACGCGGGTGCGAGGCGAAGCGGTGGATCCACAAAAGTTTCTGCGCGCTGCACAGCGGCTCGAGGGCGCGATCTAAAACGTGATCGTCACCCGTGCGCTTGACCCGCGCAAGTCGGATATCATCCAACTTGCGCACTTAAGGTGCCGAACTCGGGTAAACCGAGTTCGGGTGGTCCATCTTCTTCACAACAAGATGGATTGCAGAGTCAAGCCCGGCAATGGCAACAACTTTACCGGCGCAGGCGAATTTCCCCTTGCGGGTTCTCGCTCCTTGCTTCGGGCGCCGGCACGCCGGGTTTCTTTATTGCAAGCAGCAGATTGGATTCATGGGCGTGCCACCGGTAGCCGATGCCGAAATCGATCGACGGTGCGCTCCGGAACAGGGCCGCATAGTCCGGCTGATAGCGGCCGGGGAAGACGCCGATCGGGCCGAGATAGCGCCCGAATGGCTGCAGGTCCCGCTCTTTGCGATTGAAGAAGCGCAACGGAACGCCGGAATCGTCCTGAACCATCACGGCACTGTTGGCGAGCAGGAAGTCGCGTACGGTGGTGAAGCCGCCCGAATGCAGCAGGTATGAGGCGCTCTTGATGAAGCTGTTGCCGGGGCCGAGCGACTCGCAAAACTTTAGAAATTTGCTGCTCTTCACTCCGTCATTGGCAAGATTGGTGCTGAAGTAATAGAGCGTGCGCGTATCTCCGTCCTGACCCGCAAATGTGATTTTGACGCCCCGCGTCGGACTGCCCCGACCATAATCGCTGTCCGGCTGCACGGCGCCGTCGTCATCGAGCCGCACGCGAGTGACCTCCTGGATAGTTTTTCCTGCGCGTGCCAGGAAAACATACAGAATGGGCAAGGCGCCATTGATCTGTCCGCCGTGCAAATCCGACTTCATGTGGTGGGTGATAAAGAAGCTGTATGACATGAGCGAACTGAGCGAGTAGCGCAGTCGAGCGAGGTTGTAGGGAAGCGATCCTCGCATCGTGGTGAGGTCGGGCACGATGCCGACCGGCTCGAGGGCGCTCAGCACATAGGTCTTGGCGTTGGGATAGAAAGCATTGACGTATAAGAAATCCGGCCCGCTGAACATGTAAAAGGTGGTCGGCCGTGCAGCCGCAAGATGCTTTCCGGACCAGGCGCGAATACGGCCAAGCTGACGCTGCTCAACCCGCTCAAATGCAGAATCGAAGGCCTGGGCATGCTGCTGCCATCCGCGATCGGTCAGGCGTGCCAGCGGAGAGTCCGACGCCGGCGGCATGCCCGCCAGGAAACGCGCCGTGTCGTTTGCGGACGGAGCATCGGCGGCGCGTGTCGGCGCGACCGCCGCAAAGAAAAGGCACGCTGCGATAATCGTTCTGCGCTGAAGCATAAACGCGGGAGATCAGGTTGACCGTGCCAGACCCGAAACAGCGAAGGTTTGGGATAAGTAGTACACCCCGAGGCCGGAGGCCATCATCAAAAGTCCGATGAACGACTGCAACGGCCGCTCGGTTACGAGATAATACATCATGAAACCGGTCACTGAGAGAAAGACGAGAGGGGTTATGGGATACCCCCAGGCGCGATACGAACGCGGCAAATCAGGGTGCGTGATGCGCAGCTTGATCACACCGAGCACGGTCAGGAATGAACAGGCGAGCAGGCCGAACTGTATAAAATCGAGCACCGCCTCAAAGCTTTGCGTCAGCAGCATCAGGGTGGCCGCCGCAAGCTGAAAAAGAACGGCGCCCGTAGGCACACCGTTGCGCGACCGGCGCGCAAAAATGCGCAGCATGGGAATGTCCTCGCCCATCGTGGCGCCCACGCGCGGGCCGATCCACATCATGGCGCTGATCGAGGAGATCAGCCCGAGACATATCAGCGCGCCGATGATGCGGCCACCGAAATCGCCGAACATGAATTTGCCCGCGATGACGGCGACGTCCAGCTGCCCGGCCAGGCGATCGATTGGTGTGGCGTAGAGGAAAAGCGCGTTCAGAGCGATGTAAAGAACGATCACGATCGACGTGCCCATCAGCAGCGAACGCGGCAGGCTGCGCTGCGGCTGGTGCATCTCGCCGACAATGTAGGTAGCGGCATTCCAGCCCGAATAGGAGTACATGACGAAAACAAGGCTGATCGCGAACGGGGCACTGATCACATAGCGCGCATCGGCAAACGACGGCGCAAACGAGACCGGCTGCGGATTTGCCAGGGCGAAGCCGGCAATCAGAAATGCGACGATCAGGCCGACTTTCAGAACCGTCCACGCTATCTGGAACACGCTGCTCTGATGGATGCCACGCAATCCCACAAGCGAGACGCCCCACACGACGCCAAGGCCGAGCGCGAGCGGCGGCACCCCGGGAAAGATCGCCTTGCCGTACTCGCCGAACGCCATGGCGGCGAGCGCTACGGGGGCTGCGAATCCAACTGTCGCGGAGAGCCAACCCGCCAGGAAGCCCACGGCCGGGTGGTAGGTTTCCCGGAGAAAATTGTACTCCCCGCTCGAACGGGGAAACATGCCCGCAAGCTCGCCGTAGGAGAACACGCCGCATAGAGCGACGACCCCGCCAACGGCCCACAGCAGCAGCAGCGCAAAGCCCGAAGGGATTCCCTGTACCTGGAATCCAAGGCTTGTGAATACGCCGACGCCAACCATGTCGGCAACGACAATGGCGGTCGCCGTCAGGGTGGAAACCCGGAACCGAATCTGCGGGATACTGGAAACCGCAGCTGGACGTGCAACGTCGACAATAGCCATGCGTGCCTTCCCGCCTATCCCGCGTAGGTTGCTTTAATATTAACCATGCCGCTTACCACGTCATAAATATTTT
>JBEVJT010000002.1:0-22188 GCA_040510075.1 Xanthobacteraceae bacterium
GTCCCGCGGCGAGAGTCCCTGTCCGCGCTCGGCCTCGAGCGCAAAGTCGATCATCATGATCGCGTTCTTCTTGACGATGCCCATGAGCAGCACGATGCCGATGAGCGCGACGACCGACAGATCCTGCCCGCACAGCATCAGCGCGAGCAGCGCGCCCACCCCTGCCGAAGGCAGCGTCGAGAGAATCGTCAAGGGATGAATGAAACTTTCGTAGAGCACGCCGAGGACGATGTAGATGGTGATAGCCGCGGCAAGAATGAGCCATGGTTCGCCCTCCAGCGATTTCGCGAACTCGGCCACGTCTCCGCTGTAGCTGCCGATCACCGATGTGGGCATGCCGATTTCGCGCTCGGCCTGGACAATGGCGCGCAACGCGTCGCTGAGCGCTGCGCCCGGCGCGAGATTGAAGCTGATCGTGGTTGCGGGAAACTGCTCCTGATGGGTGATGACGAGCGGCGCGGTCGCGTGCTCGAATCGCGCGAACGCGCTTAACGGCACCATGGGGCTCCCGAACACCCCCGGGATGACCAGCGGCACGTTTGCGGTGAGCGATGTGGATTGCGCCACCGCCTGCAACCCCGCGGCCGGAACGTAGAGCTTGGCGAGCGAGCTTGGATCGTTCTGATATTCGGGCATCGCCTCGAGCACGACGCGATACTGGTTGGCCTGGCCGTAGATGGTCGAGATCTGCCGCTGTCCGAAAGCGTCGCTGAGCGTGTCGATGACGAGTTGCATCGACACTCCGAGCCGCCCTGCGGTCTCGCGATCGATCTGCACCTGCAGCTGTAGTCCGTTGTCCTGCGCTTCCGAGGCGACGTCCTTGAGAACAGGCGAGGTTTGCAGGCGCTGGGCGAGCCGCGCCGCCCAGTCGACGACTTCGTTGCGCTCGGTTCCGGTGAGCGTGTACTGGAATTGCGCACGGCTCACCCGCGTTGAGATCTGGATGTCCTGCACCGGCTGGAAATACACGACCACGCCCGGCACGGCCGCGACCGCCCGCTGCAGTCGCTCGATCGCCTGGGTCACGCCCGCTTTGCGCTGATCGCGCGGGCGCAGCGTGATCGCCAATCGCGCGGCGTTCGGGGTCGCATTGATCGGGGTGACACCGATGACCGAGACGATGCCGGTCACGTCCGGATCGGCGCGGATCGCCCCCTCCACGACATTCTGCAGACGCTTCATTTCCGAGAACGAGACTTCCTGCCCGCCTTCCATGACGGCAATGATGAGCCCCGTGTCCTGTAGCGGAAGGAAGCCTTTGGGGATCACGATGTAGAGCAATATCGTGGCTACCAAAGTGCCCGCCGTCACCAGCAGCGTGGGTTTCTCATGCCGCAGGACCCATTCGAGGGTGCGCCGGTAGAGTTCGACCGACCAGTCGACCCCGCGCTGAAAAAAATGCGTGACACCGCTTGCCGCGGCCAGATGTGCGGTGGGCTGCAAGAGCCGGCTGCACATCATCGGCGTCAACGTGAGCGACACGATCGCCGAGGTTACCACCGCGATGGTCAATGTCAGGGCGAATTCGCGAAACATGCGCCCGACGAGCCCAGTCATGAACAGGAGCGGAATAAACACGGCAATGAGCGAGACCGTGAGCGATATGACGGTAAAGCCGATCTCGCTTGCGCCGCGCAGCGCAGCCTCGAACGGACCCTCGCCCTCCTCCATGTGCCGCACGATGTTCTCTATCATCACAATCGCATCGTCGACTATGAAACCGGTGCCGATGGTGAGCGCCATGAGCGAGAGATTGTCGAGCGAGAAGCCGCAGAACCACATGACCGCAAAGGTGGCGACGATCGAAAGCGGCAATGCCACGCCGGCAATGAAGGTGGCGCGCATGGTGCGCAGAAAAATCAGCACCACCGTGATCACCAGCGCGACGCTGAGGATAAGCGTGAATTGCACGTCGCGCACGGATGCGCGGATGCTGGCGGTTGCGTCTTGAACAATGATGAGCGAAGCGCCCACGGGCATGGAGCGCTGCAGCTTGGGCAGCTCGTTGCGGATGCGCTCGACCGTGTCGATCACATTCGCGCCCGGCTGGCGCTGCACGTCGACGATGATCGCCGCATTGCCCTGATAAAAACCGGCGACCTTGCTGTTCTCCAGCCCATCGACAATGACGGCAACGTCGCGCAGAAGCACCGGCCCGCCGTTGCGATAGGTCACGACGATGTTGCGGTAGGTCTCCGCACCGGTGATCTGATCGTTCGCCGCAATCGTGTAGGACTGATGCGCGCCATCGAGCGATCCCTTGGGACCGGCGACGTTCGCGGCCATGATGACGTTGCGCAGGTCCTCGAGCCCGATCCCGTAATTGGCAAGCCGCGACAGATCCGCCTGGATGCGGATGGCAGGCTTGATGTTTCCCTGCACCGTGACGCGGCCAACCCCGGTAAGCTCGCTCAAGCGTTGCGCGAGCAGCGTGTCGGCGAGATCGCTGAGCTGGCGCAACGAGATGGTCTGGGACGTGATCGCAAGCGTGATCACCGGGGCATCCGCCGGATTCACTTTCGAATAAACGGGCGGATAAGGCAGGTTTCGCGGCAGCACCGATCCGGACGCGTTGATCCCGGCCTGTACGTCCTGCGCGGCGGCGTCGATGTCGCGCTGCAGATCGAATTGCAGCGTGATCTGGCTTACGCCGAATGAACTCGATGAGGTCATCAGCTGAAGCGAAGGGATTTGCCCAAAATTGCGCTCAAGCGGCGCCGTGACGAGCGAAGCCATGACGTCCGGACTCGCGCCGGGCAGCTGCGTGGTCACCTGAATGGTGGGAAAATCGACCTGGGGCAGCGACGAGATGGGAAGCCACAGATAACCCAATACGCCGCCCAGGAGCACGGCTACCCCAAGCAGCGATGTTGCAATCGGCCGATGAATGAACGGCGCGGAAACGCTCATGCGCGTAGGCCGCACTCGGCCTCATACCTCCCTCTGAAAGGGGGAGGTCGACTGCCAGTTCGAGCAAAGCGAGAACGGCAGGCGGGTGGGGGTCTGCTCGTGATGCTCATTGACCCCTGGTCGTTCGGCGGGCCGGAGCGGCGGAGCCTTCCACCTGGGGTGCTTCGGCACTGGGCCGACGGCCCGGGGGCGCACTTCCGGGCCCTTCCGCCGACACAGTGACTGCCGTTCCCTCGGTCAGGCGCGCAAAGCCCGTCGTGACCACGCGCTCGCCGGCCTGCACGCCGCCGGTGATCACCGATTGCACGTCGTCCTGCTGCGCCAGCGCCACGCGCCGGGCGGTGACGGTGCTCTCGTCTTTGATGACATACACAAAGGTGCCGTTGGGCCCGCGTTGAATTGCTGCGGTCGGCACGACGATCACGTTGTGCAACGTGTCGATAAGGAGGCGGACATTGACGAACTGCCCCGGCCAAAGCTGAAGATTGGCGTTGGGAAATTCACCCTTGACCTTCACCGTGCCGGTCGTCTGATCGACCTGATTGTCGATCACCACAACCTTGCCCTTGTCGAGCGCCGTCTTGCCGTCGGCGGCGAGCGCATCGACGGACAACGGCGCTTCGGCTTGCCCCTTGTTCAGCTCCGGCAGGTTCTGCTGCGGCAGATTGAAGAAAACCGAAATGGGACGCAGTTGCGTGAGAATGACGATGGCCGTCGCCTCGCCCGCCTTTACGATATTGCCCTCGTCGACCTGCCGGACACCCGTGCGGCCGGTGATGGGCGCAATGATGTCCGTGTACGAAAGGATCGCCCGCGCATTGTCGATCGCAGCCTGATCGAGCTGGACCTGAGCTTCCAGCTGCTTCACCAGCGCCCTCTGGGTGTCGAGTTGCTGCTTGTTCACCGCATTCGTTGCGGCTAGCCTGGTATAGCGCTCGAGATCGAGCCGGGCGTTGGCGAGCTGGGCTTCGTCCTGGGCCTTCTTGGCAACCGCCTGATCGTAGGCGGCCTGGTAGGTGACCGGATCGATCTTCGCGAGGACATAGCCCTTCTGCACGTCCTGGCCTTCGCGGAAGGAAATGTTGATCAGCTTGCCGTCGACCTGCGGGCGGACATTGACGGTGTTGAGCGCCTTGGCCGTACCCACGCCATCAAGATAGACCGGAACGTCAGCGGCCTTTGCGGTCGCAGCGAGCACCGGCACGCGTTCCCCCGCAACAGGTCCGGCCGCCCGTCTGGGCGCCTGCGGCGTTACCGACTTCGATTGTGGCATGTAGTACACCCAGACCACGGCTGCGATCGCGCAGAGCGCAATCGCGAGAATGCCGGCGCGGCGCTTGAACGTCATCGCAGGACGAATCCCACACCCACTCCCGGCGGGAACCAGCTCCCGCCGAGCGCTTGATAGAGAGAAAGCACGGCTTGCAGCCGCGCGAGCCGCGAGAGCACCAGGGCATCCTCGTTGGTGAACAGGGTTTGCTGGGTCTGCAGCACCACCACGAGATCTGCGACCCCTTCACGCAACCGCGTCTCCGCAAGTGCAAAGGCGCGGCGCGAGCTTGCCACCGCGACGCTCAACAAGCGTTCCCGCTTTGCCTCGTCGTCGATGGCAATGAGCGCAATCTCCACATCGCGAAAGCCAGCAAGGATGGATTGGCAATACGCTTTCAGGAATTCGAATTGCCGGCCTTGTTGGAGTTCCAGATTGCCTTGCAGGCGCAACCCATCGAAGATCGGCTGGCTGATATTCACGGCGACGTTGTAGAAGGCGGTCTGGGGCGTCAACAACAGCCGAAACACGGTGGCGTCATAGCCGCCCTGCGCGCTGAGCGAGATAGTGGGAAAGAAGGCTGCCCGCGCGGCTTCGATGCTCGCTTCCGCGGAGGCGAGGTTGGTCTCGGCGGCCCGAATGTCGGGCCGCTGGAGCAAGAGCTGCGACGGCAATCCGGGCGTCACGCGCGGAATGGTCAGCGCGTAAAGGCTTCCGCCTTTCACCAGGAGATCCTGCGGCGCGCGCCCCATCAATACCGCAAGCACGGCGATGTTCTGGCGCAAGGTTTGATCGAACGCGGGAATGCTCGCCCGGACCGTCGCCACGAGGCTCTCCTGCTGGGCAACATCCAGATCCGAGGCGGTACCCGCCTGTGCCCGCTGCCTGATCAAGGTCAGGATGCGAGTTGCCGCGACAAGGTTTTCCTGTGCAATCCGCAGCCGATCCTGCGAGACCAGAATATTCAAATAGGCCGTGCCGACGCTCACGATGGTGGAGAGAACCACGACCTCTTTATTGAAGCGCGCGTTTACGGCCGACTCCTCGGCGGCGCGGGAAAGGGCGCGGTTCTTGCCCCAGAAGTCGATCTCGTATGAAGCATTCAGCGCACCGCGATACTCGCCCACGTCCGACTTGCCTGGCGCCTTCGAGCGCGAGCCAAAGCCTTCGAAATCGAGCATCGGCAGGAGCGGCGCGCCGGTGATCTTGGCCTGGGCATCGGCCTGCATGATACGGCCCATCGCGGCGCCGACATCGAGGTTCGCGGTCTGCGCCTCCTCGATGAATCGAGTGAGCTCGAATGAATGAAAGCTGCGCCACCAATCCAGAGCCGGAAGGGCGGCTTCAGGATCGCGCGGCCCGGCGCGATACGTGGGCGGCACCAGGAGGGAGACGAGATCCGGCCGCTCGAATTTCGGAATGCATCCGCTGAGCATGGGCGCGAGCAGTAATCCCAAAGCAAGGGCCACAAACCGGCGCGCACTCGTACCAAGCACTGCCGGCCCACGCGCCTTGAACATCAGACCGGATACCAACGCCACCGACCCCCGAAGGCCGGGGCAGCAGCGCCGGTGTAACGCATGCTTCCCCAGCCGCCCTGAATACTCGAAACCATGTTAGCAGCCCCGCCGCACGCAACTAACTAAATAAACGGACAGGTACCGGGCACCTTCGTTTTGACGGCGCAAATACGCCGCAAAAACGCCCCTAGTGTGGACTTAATCTGTCATTCTAAGAGCCTGTGAAGAATGGTCCGTCATCCGGGCGTCAACACAGGCAGTGTGTCCCGGGCGCAGCGCAGCTCGAAGCGCCTCTTCGGCGCGTAGTGGTGCGCTGCAGAACCGGGACCGCCAGGTAAAGAACTTGCTGTGGCGGTCCCGCCTCAGCAGTGCACCGCGCCGCCCACCAGGAAAGATCGAGCAACAGGACGGGGCGCGCTGCACTGCATCCGGGACAGGAGCATACTTCGATGAAACTTGGTACTACGCCGCCACGCCCTTGCCTCTGTTCTCCATTGCGGCCGGCCGGGCCGTGGACATGTACCAATCGAAGATCTGCGCGCCGGTCCAGTGCAGCACCCCGTCGAAGCGACGCACGTGATCGTAGATGGCTTCGAGGTATTTGATCCGGTGCGGCTGGCCGCTGATATAGGGATGAATTGCCAGCGCCATGATCTTCGCCCGGTTCTTTCCTTCCTGATAGAGCCGGTCGAATTGATCGATGGCGCGCGTCGCCAGATAGCCGCTCTCATGATGCTGCACGATCATCATGGTGATATCGTTGATTTCGACCGTGTAGGGCAGCGTGACCAGCGGGCCTGCGGCGGTGTCGATCACGGTGGGCTCGTCGTCATAGACCCAGTCGCCGATGTATTTCACGCCCGCGCGTACCAGGAGCTCAGGTGTTTCGAGGGTCTGCGTGAGGCCGGGTCCCAACCAGCCGAGGGGTCGTTTGCCGGTGAACCGCTCGAGGATATCCATGGACCGCGCGATCATGGCGGCCTGATCTTCCACTTTGTGGATGGGCATCTGATCATACGCATGGCCCATGAATTCCCAACCGAGGCGCTTTCCCTCCTCGGCCACGCGCACGTAATCCTCACAGGTGCGGGCGTTGATCGCGAGTGTCGGCGTGATGCCGAGTCGCTCGTAAAGCTCGAAGAAACGCCAAGCGCCAACCCGCATGCCGTATTCGTGCCAGCTCCAGTGCGGCATGTCGGGAACAAGCGAAGCGCCGGTAGGCGCAGGCAGCACCTGCCGTGGCATGGGCCGACCGATGTCCCACACCTCGTAATTGACGATCGTCCAGAAAACGATGCGCGCCCCGCCCGGCAGCTTGAGCGGCGGCCGATCCACTATGGCCGAAAACTCACAGCGTTCCCGCGGCAACATGGGTGCCATTCAATCCTCCACTCGCAACGCCAGCCATGATACGCGCGCACCGCCGGCTGTTCCAGTGAGAGCCTGCCACTGTGCTCAGGAGCTTGCGTGTGCCACCAACGCTTAGTTTGAACCGTCATCCTGACGTGCTCGGCGCAACGCGCTCGCTCGAGCGTCAGGATGAGGGGGAGAGCGCGTTTACGCGCGTGGCAAAAGGCCGATCGTTGTTCCTTACGACGGCGATTTTCACGGTAGCCTTTGTTGTTCTTTCCTGGCCGTGGCTCTCCGGCACAGTCACGATTCCATGGGACGCGAAATCTCAATCCTTCCCCGCCATGCAGTTCCTCGCCACGTCCATTGCGCGCGGCGAGTGGCCGTGGTGGACGCCCAACGTGTTCGCCGGCTGGCCGATGATTGCCGATCCGCAATCGCTCTTGTTCTCGCCGCTGCATGCGGTCTGGGCTTTTCTGCACCCCGCTATTGGGCTGCGCGCTTTCGATGTATTGACGTTTGCGTACCTTTTTTTCGGCGGCATTGGGATTCTTCTCTTCTTCCACGATCGTGGCTGGCATCCCGCGGGCGCCATTGTCGCCGCCTTGGCTTTTGCTTTCGGCGCCTCCGCCAGTGCGCGCATTCAACATACCACGGAGCTAATCAGCCTTTGCTATTTGCCGCCGGCGTTCTGGCTTCTCGCGCGGGCACTGCAACGAAGATCTTGGCTTGTGGGCATTGCGGCCGGCACGGTGATCGGGCTTCTGGCGGTCGGGCGCGATCAGGTCGCGCTGCTGTCGCTCTATGTTCTGGTCGGAATGGTGCTTGGCTATTGGCTGATCGGGGCAAACCCGTTGCAGCGCATCCGCGCCAGCATGCCCTCGCTAGCCGTTGCGGGTGCTACCGGCATGCTCCTGGCGATTGGACCAATCGTCCTGTCGGCACTGTTGGCGGCTCGGTCCAATCGGCCGGAGATCGCATTCGCGTCGGCCGCAGGCGGCTCCCTTCACCCGGTGCATCTCCTGCAATTCGTGTTTGCGGATTTGTTTGGCGCCATGGCACCGGACGTCGAATATTGGGCGCCGCAAAGCACAATCTGGGACGCGGCCTGGGGATCGCCCGACTTGTTTCTCTCGCAAAACATGGGACTGCTCTACGCGGGCGCGATCAGCTTTGCGGTGGTCGTCGCGTTCGGCATAGTCCGCGGACTCGCATGGGCTTCCGAAATTCGGTTTTTCAGTATCACGGCTCTACTTCTCCTGCTCTATGCTCTCGGCGCATATACGCCCGCTTTCAAACTGATGTACGACGTGCTGTCGGGTGTTGCGCTGTTCCGCCGCCCCGCGGATGCGACATTCGTGCTCGGCGCTCTATATGCGATCATCGCCGGATATTTGGTTCATCGCTGGTTGAGCGATGCCGCGCTTGCGCATAAACCTGCGCACCGGGCCGCTGAGAGCATTATTGCTCTGCTCTTGATCGCCGGCGCCGTCTATCTGGCGCATTCCGTTGTCGGGGTGCAGCCGGCAATCATTCCGATAGCGACAGCAATCGCGTTCACGCTCGCTGCCATACCTGTGCTGCTGCTCGCGCGCAGGCTCAACCGCAGCGCGCCCGTTTTCGCGACCTTGCTTATGGCAGTCTTCATGGCGGCTGACCTCGGATGGAACAACGCGCCGCATATTTCGACTGCCCTGCCGCCGCAAGAATTCGAGGCGCTGAGGCAGGGCACCCGGAACGAAACCGTACGGCTTCTGAAAACAAGACTGGCTGCCGCGGCGGATCGGCGTGACCGCGCAGAGTTGATCGGCATCGGCTATCATTGGCCCAATCTTTCACTCGCACAGGACTTCGATCAGGTATTCGGGCATAACCCGCTGCGGCTGCGCTCGTTCTATGATGCGACGGAGGTGGGAGATACGGTTGCGATTCCCTCGCAACGCACATTCTCGCCGCTATATCCATCCTATCACTCCGCTTTTGCGGATCTCCTGGGCGTGCGGCTCATCGCAACCGGGGTGCCCGTTGAGGAGATTGATAGTTCGTTGCAGCCAGGCGATCTTCTCCTCGTCGCGCGCACGAAGGATGCCTATGTGTACGAGAACCCCCGCGCGCTTCCGCGCGTCATGCTGCTGACGCAGTGGCGCGTTGCCGATTTTAGCGAGATTTTGCGGAGCGGCTGGCCGACGGTGGATCCGCGCGAAACAGTGCTGCTCGAACGGTCTCCCGCGGGCCTGCAACCGGACAAGACCGAAGGCGGCAGTGCGCACTTGATCAGTTATCAGAATACGGATGTGAGCATCGAGGTGCAGGCGCCTGCCGGAGGGATTCTTGTTCTCAACGATGTCTGGGACCCGTGGTGGCGGGCAACGGTGGACGGAAGCGATGCTGAAATTCTGAAAGCGAATGTTATCTTTCGCGCCGTTGTCGTGCCGCGCGGGACCCACGTGGTGCGTTTCACGTTCCATCCATTTGCCGGAGCGATGGCCGAGCTTGCGGCCAAATTAAGTTCAGGAGTTGCACATCATGAATAAGCCCGTTTCTCCCCCGCTCGTTCACGGCGAGGAACACTGGACCAGCAAGGGCAAAGACGTCCGACTCTTTCTCTGGAACAAACACGCAGGCGATCCTGCCGCCGCGCACGCAATCATCCTGTTCGTGCATGGATCCTCCATGGCCTCGCAGCCTACGTTCGACCTTCAGGTGCCCTCCGGGAGCTATACCTCTGCAATGGAGTTTTTCGCGAGCCGTGGGTACGACACCTGGTGTGTCGACATGGAAGGCTATGGCCGCTCGACCAAAGACCGCGACAACAACGCGCCTATTGCGTATGGCGCGGACGATTGCTTCGCCGCGGCGACTTACATCCAGCAGCTGAGAGGGCCGCGGCCGCTGCTCGTCTACGGCATTTCCTCGGGCGCATTGCGAGCGGCTTTGTTTGCACAAAACCATCCTGAGATGGTCGCGCGGCTTGCGCTCGATGCCATGGTGTGGACGGGGGAAGGATCGCCTACGCTGGCCGAGCGCCGCAAACGGCTTCCGGAATTCCGTGCCAGAAACCGCCGCCCGATCGATCGTAAATTCGTGCGTTCGATCTTCGAGCGCGATCACCCGGGCACGGCCGAGGACGCGGTCATCGAAGCCTTCGCCGAAGCGATCCTCGCCCTCGATGATTCGGTGCCGACCGGCACGTACGTGGACATGTGCGCCAACCTGCCGGTCTGCGATCCGGAAAAGATCGTCGTGCCCACGCTGATCATGCGTGGTGAATATGACGGGATTGCCTCGATGGATGATCTCCTGAGGTTTTTTGCGAAGCTGCCCAATCCGGACAAACAGTTCGCTGTGATGCCCGGGATAGCCCACGCCTCGTTTCATCAGAAGAACTATGCTGTCTGCTATCACATCCTGGCGGGCTTCTTCTCACAGTCTCCCCCGGTTTACCGCGCCTGAGCGCGCGATGCGCGGCCGCCCCGTTCCGATCCTGCTCGCTTGCTGCGCGCTTGCTGCGCTGATCGCGCTCGATCGCGCAGCCCTCGCGCAGGGAAAACTCGATGTGCACTATCGAATTGTACTCGCGCGCGTCTCGGTCGGGGAAATAAAGGCGAATATCGAGTTAAGCGGAAGCGAATACAGGAGTACGGTGGATGGACGTGCGCGCGGTCTCCTAAAGGCGCTGATCAGCGGAGAAGGCGAAATGAGCGTGCGCGGGGCGATCGAAGATGGAAGCCTCGTCCCAGTCGAATACAACTCGAAGCTCAGCGCAGAGGCTGGAACTGACACGGTGAGCATTGTGCTCGATCACGGCGCGGTGAAAGAGTTCCTCGTTACGCCCGCTCCCATCCCGAACGATGGCGGAGACACGACGCAAACAATTCAAGGGGTTGTCGATCCTTTGACCGCGTTGCTTCTGCCGGCGCCTGCCGGGCAGGAGGCGCTCTCGGCCGAGGCATGTCAGCGCACCATCTCCGTGTTCGACGGCCGCCACCGGTACGATCTGAAATTCGCATCCAAGCGTCTGGACAAATCGTCAGAACCAAATCGGCTATACAGCGGTCCGGTCCTGGTATGCTCGTTGGCCTACCAGCCGTCCGAGCCTCATCACTCGAATCCCTTGGGCAAATATCTCTCCGAAGGCCGCGAGATGGAAATCGCATTTGTCCTTTTGCCTGGTACACGAGTGCTCGCGCCGGTCCGTTTTTCGGTTGCGAGCATGATTGCGAATTTGGCTATTGAAGTTGACCGCTTCGAGTGGATGGCGGCCCCTGCGAACTCAGCGCAGTAATAGCTAAAACCCAACCCTCCGTCTTAAAGCGGCAGCTCAGGCTCCTCACCGCGGCTTCGGCGGCCGGGCGCAGCCGACCCACCAGAAGGCGTTGCGGCTAGACTCCATTGCACCCGCATGGCTTTGCGCGCGCCCCCGTAGATCACGATCTGGCTGGTGCGGCGTGGTCCGTCAGGCCCAGCCAAGAACACGCTCTCTTCGATGTCCACGGCATCCTCGTAGGCATAGAAGGTCCACACCGCCTTGTTCGGCAGCAACAGCATGGCGCTGTGCCCATCGGCCAGCCGGTTGGCCTTGATCGCGGGATGCAGATGAAAGCGCAGCGCGAACTGATCGCGTCCGGCCGCGAGCGTCTCGCCCCGGGCTGGTGTGAACAGGTCCTCGCCTTCGAGTTTCAGTCCATCGTGGGAAAGCACGAGAATGCGATGATGTACGATGTTGAACAGCTCCTCGTAACCGTCATGGGAGGCGCGCAACAGGGCGCCATTTGGGTGCTCTTCCCGCGTTATCGCAATCTTGCGCGGACCGCCCACGATGGGGACGCCTTGCAACATCCGCTTGACAGGGCGGGAGTCCAAAAACCGGCACGATGAAGTGTCGTTCAACGTAGCCGTTGAATGGGCGGCTGTGGCACGCGCAGCTTGGCGCCAGTGGTCACGGCCGATGACCGGAATTCCGCAATTCACCACGATCCGGTTCGGTTTGCAGGAAAACTCGAACGCAAGGCAGCCGGCATGCGCTTCCTGGCTGACCCCAAATGGAGGAGGTCGGCCGGTGTCCATGAGCACGAGACTGTCGCCGCTTTCGAGCCGCTGATAACCCGAGTGCGGCGCGTTCGCGAGCGGCGACCCGCGCGCATCGTCGTAAACAAGAATCGTGGTGAGCAGATCCGCTGAGGTCGCCCCCATTCCGTTGAACAAGACGAGGCTGCCGTCACCATGCCGAAAGAAGCGCACCATCGGCATCATTCGGTCTATGGCATTAAGGAGCGCCGGAGGTGGTGCAATGTTACGCGCGGTGAACAAGCTGCGCAGCGGCAGGAGATCGAGCAGCAATTCCACGAGCGCTCCCGGATTGCGGCTGACGTGCCCCCCATCGGGAAGAATCTGTCGCGCCAATTCGTCGGTCAGGCGTTTGGCGGCGCCTCGGATTTGCCGCTGCTGGCCCGCGATGCACAGCGCCGCGTACACCAGTGCGATCGTCGCTTGCAGGCGCGGGACCCCGTCGCGCGCTTCCGCTGCCGTGTACCGCAGCTGGCGCACCTGACGGGCAAGACTGCGCATGAGGCGCCGATAAAACTCGGGATCGGAATCGTCGAGCAGCAAAGGCGATTGGCTGAGCCAGGAAATTATACGACGCGCTACCACGTCGGGCCGCCACGCATATGCGTTCCGCCGCCTCGTGCCGGCGATCCATTCATCCACCAGCGCCCTTGCATTAGAGCGGGTGATTGCCGAATCCGCCGCTCGCAAATGGCGCAGCCAACCGAAGCCGAAGAGCGCGACGGCCCATTCCTCCGACGGCGGAGGCAGTTCGAACGGCGAGCGCGCGTCGCAGAGCACCACCTTTCCGGCAAAGGCAAACCGCCCCGCGTAAATTTCGCTGGCGCGCGTCGCATCGGCGGTGCGCAAATCCTGGGGCGCGATGATCAACCGATCGAGCTTGCCGAAGGAGAGGACCCAGCTGACCGCACCATGCGCGGCTAGGCCGCCGAGCAGCCGCCAAAAAACTGCGCGCGCCATGAACACGGACACCTTGGCACGTTCCGCGGCTGAGACGCGCGACATCCGAAGCTTGGCTCCCCCTAGTGTCTCGATTCTGAAGTTCGCATCATTTTAGGTGGCACGCTCGTTTGCGAACTTCGGAATCACTAGTTGCGGGTCGGCCTCCGCTGCAGAAAGATACCCAAGGGGGCGCACAGGGCCAACCCGATATGTTCTCAGACTTTTTGCAGACGTGCGGCATAAAAGCCGTCGAGCCCGGGAATGCGCGCATCCGCATCTGCCCAGTGACACGGCAGTGTCCGCAGGTCTCCATCGGATGTGAGCCAGTCTGACCGGGCGCTGAGTTCGGCGGCGGCCGGCGGCCGGCGCTGCAGGCTTGTGTTCTCCGCCAACGCGCTTCGCACGACGTCCACGCCTTCCTCCGGTTCGAGCGAGCAGACGCAATAGACGAGAAGCCCGCCGGGGCGCACGAGATCGGCCGCACGGTGCATCATTCGCAGCTGCACGGCCGCAAGCGCCTTGATATCCGATTCGCGCTTGATCCACGGAATATCCGGATGGCGGCGAATGGTCCCGGTCGAGGAACAGGGTGCATCGAGCAGCACGGCATCGAATGGCTCTGCGCTCCATTCTGTGACATCGGCGCAGACGATCTCAGCCGAGAGCTGCAGGCGTTCGAGATTTTGCCGAAGACGCTTGAGCCGCCCCGAGGCGCGATCTACGGCGACCACTCGGGCGCCTGCGGCCGCGAGCTGGGCGGTCTTGCCCCCCGGCGCCGCGCACAGGTCGGCAACGCGCTTGCCCTGGACATCGCCAAAGAGGCGGGCCGGCAAAGCGGCGGCGGCATCCTGCACCCACCACGCACCTTCGTCGTAGCCGGGCAATTGAGAGAGCTGCCCATGCACGCGCGCGCGCACCGTGCCGGTGGGCAGCACATGGCCGTCCATCTTTTCCGCCCAAACCTGAGGATCGGTTTTGACCGTGAGATCGAGATCAGCCTCGTGGACGTTGGCGAGCGCGATGGCGCGTGCCGTTTCTGCGCCGAAGTTTTTGATCCAGCGCGCCATGAGCCATTCGGGCGTGTCGAGTGCAGCGGGACCGATATCCGCAAGCAGGACAGCGCGCTCGCGCGTAATACGGCGCAGCACGGCATTTACCAGCGCGCTGTAACGCGAGGCGGCACGGTCATTCTGCACCAGCCGGACCGACAGATCGACGGAAGCGTGGTCAGGTACATTGAGCCACAAGATTTGCGCCGCCCCAAGCAGCAGGGCGCTTTCGACGCGCGGCGCATTCGTGGGGAGGCCCTGATCGAGGAAGCGCGCGAGGATCTGCCGCAGCGTGCCGAGCCGCCGCAACACCGTTGCGGTGAGGGCGCGCAACAGCGCGCGATCCCGCTCGCTCAGTTTTGCGAAACCTTCACCCTGCAGCTGCTCGTCGAGCGGCCGGTGCCGACGGAGCACCCCCTCGAGAATATGCGCCGCTACGCTTCGGGAGGCGAGCCCCGGAGCCTGCGCCACATCTGTCACCCCCACGGGCCGCCGCGCATGCCTTCGCGACCCTGCTCCTGCCCCCACGGACCGTGCGAGCGTTCACCAGCATGACCCCACGGGCTTTGCTCCGGATAAGACACAGAGCGCCGTGCGGAAGGGGATATTCCCATCTCGGCGGCCAGGCGCTGCAATGCGGCAATCCGGTTCTTCGTGGCAGGATGCGTCGAGAACAGATTGTCCATGGCGCGATTCGTAAGCGGATTGACGATAAAAAGGTGCGCGGTCGCTGGAGCGCGTTCTGCGGTCGGATTTTCGATCATGGAAGCCGCGTTGGAGATCCTGACAAGCGCCGAAGCGAGCGCATCGGGGCGGCCGCTGATGCGGGCACCCATCTCGTCGGCAGCATATTCGCGCGTGCGGCTGACTGCCATCTGAACGAGCATCGCCGCGATCGGCGCAAGGATCACCATCGCAATCGTGCCGATCACGCCAAGGCCGTTGTTGTCCCGGGAGCCGCCGCCGAAGAAAAGGCCAAACTGCGCCAGCATGGATATGGCGCCTGCGATCGTCGCCGTAACGGTCATGGTGAGGGTATCGCGGTTTCGAACATGGGCGAGCTCATGCGAAATCACGCCGGCGATTTCATCGCGGCTCAGCATGTCGAGGAGACCGGTACTCACCGCAACGGCGGAATGCGCGGGATTGCGTCCGGTGGCAAAGGCGTTCGGTTGCGGATTTTCCATGATGTAGACGCGCGGCATTGGCAGGCCGGCGCGAACGGCCAGATCACGGACCAGCCGGAACAGTTCGGGCGCGCTCCGCTCGTCGACCTCGTGGGCGTCGTGCATGGCCAGCACGAGGCGGTCCGCGTTCCAGTAGGCCATCAAATTGGTCGCTGCCCCGAACACCAGCGCAAGCATGGCGCCGCTGCTGCCACCGATAAGAAAGCCGATGCCCATGAACAGCCCGGTAAGCCCGGCGAGCAGAATGGCGGTTTTGACGTAGTTCATCGCAGCGCTCGGCCACGTAAATCGAACTGACGAATATGTTGGGTGGGGCTCAACCAAACGCCAGATGGGGAGCGACGCTCTCCGGGCCAAAGCAAAGGCTGGCCGGGCAGAACCCGGCCACGCCTAAGAACATGATCTTGGAAAGACTCTAGCGTGAGACGATAACCGGCGTGCCGAACCCCACGCGTGAATAAAGATCGAGCACGTCGGCGTTGTACATGCGAATGCAGCCGTAAGAGACGAATCCGCCGATCGAGCCGGGGTTATTCGTGCCGTGGATGGCATATTGGCCACCCGCAAGCGTCATGGCGGCCGCGCCCATGGGATTGCGTCCGCTGCCGCCTGAAATCACGTTCGGCAAATACGGCTTGTCATGTTTGATCTCGGCGGGCGGCGACCAGGCTGGACGCAGATATTTGCCATCGATCATCGAGGTGCCGGACCACTGTTTGCCCAATCGTCCGACACCCACTGGGTAGCGCACGGCGCGGCCGTTGCCCATCACGTAATAGAGATGCCGCTCGCCGGTTCTGACCACGATCGTGCCTGGCGCATAGCCGGAGAATGCGACGAGTTCGCGCGCGTGTGCGGGCTGCGCAACGGCAGCGAGCGCCACAAGCAGAAATGCAGCCAAAGAGGCTGCAAGCCATCGAGAGAGTTGCATGGTTCGACCGTTTGGTTCTGTTTGCCCAAAGGCGCCTGATCATCCGTTTGAGGCGAGCCCGCCGCGCGAGCACGTTGTTCCTCGAATCCCCCGATCAGGTGCCCGAGTCGGCATAATCGGCATAATAATGGAGGCGCCCGGCGTTTCAGCTCCAAACGCGGGTCTCTGCGCACCTTGCGCGGCAGAATTTGTGCCACTGTGCCGCCGCTGCAACAGCGGCGGTACAGGGATCTGTCTTATGCGTGCACCCTGCGGTTCTGGCGATTGTGCACGAGGTCATCGACCACGGCGGGATCGGCCAGTGTCGACGTATCGCCGAGATTGCTGAATTCGTCCTCCGCGATTTTCCGGAGAATTCTTCGCATGATCTTGCCGGAGCGGGTTTTTGGCAGACTTGGCGCGAACTGGATCATGTCCGGCGAGGCGATGGGACCGATCTCCTTGCGCACCCAATCCACCAGCTCCTTGCGCAGTGCCTCGCTGGGTTCCACCCCCGCCATCAGCGTGACATAGGCATAAATGCCCTGACCCTTGATGTCGTGGGGGTAGCCCACTACGGCTGCTTCGGAAACGTGAACGTGCGCCACGAGTGCACTCTCGACCTCCGCCGTCCCGAGGCGGTGTCCCGCGACGTTGATCACGTCATCGACACGGCCCGTGATCCAGTAGTAGCCGTCCTGATCGCGGCGACAGCCGTCGCCGGTGAAATATTTGCCGGGATACGCCTTGAAATACGTATCGACGAACCGCTGGTGGTCGCCAAAAACGGTGCGCATCTGCCCCGGCCATGACTCGGCGATGCAAAGGTTGCCGGTGGCAGCACCTTGCAGCACCTTTCCTTCGGCGTCGACGATTTGGGGAATGACGCCGAAGAAGGGCTGCGTCGCCGAACCGGGCTTGAGCCGGGTCGCACCGGGCAGGGGCGTAATGAGAATGCCTCCGGTTTCCGTCTGCCACCAGGTATCAACAATGGGAGAGCGCGTTTCACCGACAACGTGGAAGTACCACTCCCAGGCTTCCGGGTTGATCGGTTCTCCCACCGTTCCCAAGAGCCTCAGGCTTGCGCGTGAGGTCTTTTTGACTGGAGATTCGCCGGCCTGCATCAAGGCGCGGATTGCGGTCGGTGCGGTATAGAACGTGTTGACCTGGTGCTTGTCCACCACTTCCCAGAAACGCGACATCGTCGGGTAGTTGGGCACACCTTCGAACATCAGCGTGACCGCGCCGTTGGCGAGCGGCCCGTAGACGATGTAGCTGTGGCCCGTCACCCAGCCGACGTCGGCCGTACACCAGTAGATGTCGCCTTCGTGATAGTCGAAGATGAGCTGGTGCGTCATGGAGACGAAGACGAGGTAGCCCCCCGTCGTATGCAGCACACCTTTGGGCTTGCCGGTCGAGCCGGAAGTGTAAAGGATGAACAGCGGATCCTCCGCGCTCATTTCCTCGCAGGGGCATTCCGGCGTGACCACCTCGGCCGCCTTGTCGTAGTAGACGTCGCGCGACGGGTTCATCGGCACGTCCGCGCCGGTGCGCCGCACGACGATGACGTGATCAACGCCGCCAGCCTTGGCAATCGCCGCATCCGTGTTGAGCTTGAGGGGAACCTTGCGGCCGCCGCGGACGCCTTCATCGGCCGTGATGACGACTTTCGAGCCGCAGTCCTCGATGCGTCCTGCGAGGGATTCAGGCGAGAAGCCGCCAAACACCACGGAATGGACCGCACCAATGCGCGCGCAGGCGAGCATGGCGTAGACCGCCTCCGGGATCATTGGCAGATAAATGGTGACGCGGTCGCCTTTGTTGACATCACGGTTGCGCAGAATGTTCGCGAACCTGCAGACCTCGTCGTGCAGTTGCTGATAGGTGATGTGTTTTGACTGCGACGGATCATCGCCTTCCCAGATGATTGCCGTTTGATTGGCGCGCCCGGGAAGGTGGCGGTCAATACAGTTGTACGCGGCGTTGAGCACGCCATCTTCGTACCATTTGATGTAAACGTTGCCCGGTCCGAACGAGCAGTTCTTGATCTTGCTTGGGGCCTTGTACCAATCCAGTCGCTTGCCCGCTTCGGCCCAAAAGCCGTTCGGGTCTTTGACGGAGCGCTCGTACATTTCCTTGTACTTGGCTGCGTCGATGAAGGCGCGTTTCTTCCATTCCGGCGGAACGTCATAGATTTTTTCCGACATCACTGCCCTCCTAGGCGGCGCGGCAGCTTGCAGGTCCGCGCATCGTTCTTTCCTCGAGCGTAATTATGCAACTCTGTGCGTGAGCGACAAGACGCCCGCCGTTCGACTTTGGCCCAGCCAGGAGCCCGATGCCACCCGGTTCAGGACCGGAGCGCGCCCAGAACGGCCCCCATCAGCAGGAAAACCAGGAGCCAATGTCCCGCGTCGATGAGGATAAGCCGGCGATCGCGTCGCTCGAAGCTGTTGTTGACGAGCATCGTGGTCAGCACGAAGCCGAACCAGCAGAGAGCACCAGCAATGATGCCGCTGCGCACCGTAATGGGACCCACATGAAAGAGAATGCCGGCGAGCGTCCAGGCCATCACCAGCTCGGCCACGAACGCCACAATGGCCGGGAGATAGGCGCCACGCTGATGCTGCGCCGCCTGGACTTCCTCCTGAGTCATCCCCATGGCGGCCGTCCAAACGCGGCCGAATGCCCTGTACCATGCCGCCCCTGCGAGCCATGCCACGGCAGCAGCCGCGAGAATGGCCACATAGTTGAGGTTTCCAAATCTCATTGGCTCCTCCGTTCCGGCGTGCCCCGGAGGTTCTAGACTAGATCCGCATTTGCTCCTGCAGCCCGCCCATGGAACAGACGATTTTCCATTCGCTCACGGTGACCGGCTGTACGGACAGCCGCGAGTATTTGACCAGCGCCATATCCTTGAGCCGGGGGCTCGCCTTCACAGCAGCCAATGTGACCGGGCGCGGCAGCGGCCTGACAGCCTTGACGTCGACCGCAACGAATATTTCTTCGGGATCGGTGGGATCCGCATAGGCTTCCCGGATCACTTCGGCGATCCCCACCACCTGTTTCTGCTTTCCCGTATGATAGAAGAAAGCGCGTTCTCCCTTCTTCATCGCCTTGAGATTTCGCCTCGCCCTGAAATTGCGGACGCCCGTCCAAGGTTCGCCCTTGGCGCCCCGTTGCACTTGATCGTCCCAAGAAAACTCTTCGGGCTCGGTCTTCAGCAGCCAATGGGCCATGGCCCCTCCCTTCTTGCAACTTCTCGTTATCTAGGCCTCGGCGCGGAACGGGCGCATCAGCAGGGCATCGATGGCCTCGTCTATGCTCGCACGACGCGCGAGAATGTCGGCAACCGCAGCCGCGATCGGCATCTCAATGCGGGCCGCGCTGGCCATCTCGATGAGCACCGGAGCGGTAAAGACGCCTTCCGCGAGCGGCGCGGTTGCCGGATCGGGCGGAACTCCTTTGGCACACGCTATCCCGAATGAAAAATTCCGCGACTGGTTGCTCGAACACGTCAGGATGAGGTCGCCCAGCCCGGAAAGGCCGGTCAGCGTCTGCGGCCGTGCACCCAACGCCGCACCGAACCGAAACAGCTCGGCGAAACCGCGCGTAATCAGGGCCGCGGCCGCACTCGCGCCGAGTGCGCGTCCGGCAACTATCCCGGCCGCAATGGCCAGCACGTTCTTGGCCGCGCCTCCGATTTCGACGCCGCGGACGTCGGCGGCGTGATAGAGGCGGAATGCAGGGGACCCAAGCGCGCGTGCCAGCGCAGCAGCGGCGCGCTCATCCCTGCTTGCGAGTGTGACGGCGGCCGGCAGGCCGCGCGCCACATCATGCGCGAAGCTTGGCCCCGAGAGAATTGCCGCGAGTGCATCCGGCACACTCTGTTCGATTACCTCGGTCATGAATTTGTGGGTACCGCATTCAATTCCCTTGGCGCACGCAATCACTGGCGTCCCGCGGACGAGCGTTGAAGCAAGCGCCCGCGCCGCGTCACGCATATTCTGGGAGGGAATCGCCAGCAAAATCGCATCCTGCTGCGACGCATCTGGCGGCATGGAAACTATGCGAATGGATTTTTCCAGCTGCACGCCCGGCAAGTATGCGCTTTCGCGACGCGCCATGAGTTGATGGGCCGCTGCGTCATCTCGCGCACATAGCGTCACCTCGCGTCCGGCCCGCGCGAGCACATTTGCGAGCGCAGTCCCCCACGCGCCTGCACCCACAACAGTAACGCGATCATATTTCATGATGACGGAATGCCCGTACCCTAATCGGGCTCGGCAGGACGGGCGCCGGCGACCTCACTCAGCGGCCAGCGCGCGTGCGGCTTTGCCTCGAGGCCATCGGTCAGGCCAAGGGCGAGACGTTCCGCGCCGGCCCAGGCGATCATGGCGCCATTGTCGGTGCACAAGGCCGAGGGCGGCAGGACCAGTACTGTTCCGGCTTCGAACGCGATTCGTTGCAGAACCTTGCGTATGGATTGGTTGGCCGCGACGCCACCCGCGGCAACCAACGCCGTCGGCTTGCCGTGACGTTCCCCAAACAGCCGCAAGCCGATTCGCAGCCTATCTGACACGACGTCCATCACGCTTTGTTGGAAGGAGGCGCAGAGGTCGCGCACGTCCTCGTCGCTCAACGGCGCGATCCTCTCGGCCTCAACCCTGAGCGCCGTCTTCAGTCCGGAAAGCGAGAAGTCGGCATGCGAGCGCCCAAGCATCGGCCGCGGCAAAGCGAACCGCGCGGCACTGCCGTTGAGCGCCTCCTTCTCGACGAGCGGGCCGCCCGGATAGCCAAGTCCGAGCAGCTTTGCGGTTTTGTCGAAAGCTTCCCCGATCGCATCATCGAGCGTGGTGCCCAGGCGTTCATAATTTCCCACGCCGAGCACGGCGACGATCTGGGTATGTCCTCCGGAAGCGAGAAAGAGGCAATATGGAAACGGGGTGTTGTCCGTCAGTCGAGCGGTGAGCGCATGCGCCTCGAGGTGATTGACCGCGATAAGCGGCTTTTCCGCAACGAGGGCAATCGCCTTTGCAGTAGTGAGCCCCACGATCACGCCCCCGATCAGCCCCGGCCCGGCGGCACAAGCCACACCGTCGAGCGCCGCAAAGCTCAGTTGCGCATCGACCATGGCTCTCCCGATGATTACATCGAGCGCCTCTACATGTGCCCGTGCCGCGATCTCCGGCACGACACCGCCGAAGGCGGCATGCTCATTGATTTGGCTCAGCACAACATTCGAGAGAATGTTACCAGGACCTTCCGGCGGCCGTTCCACCACCGCCGCTCCAGTCTCGTCACACGTCGTTTCAATGCCGAGGACGATCATCGCGGTTTGACAAACATTCGGCGGCGGCGATGGGTGACTCTACACAAGCGCGGCGCTCTCTGACACACGGCAGATTGCGTTCAGTACGAAAATTGCACATGTCGCGGTGCAGCCTGCTTTCGACCCGTAGCACCTGCCGGTCGCGCCGTGCAATCTATCGCGCATGATGATGGCTCAATCATCGCAGTGGCTGCGCATCGGCACGCGCGGCAGCCCGCTTGCACTCGCACAGGCGCGAGCCGTGGCACGCCTCCTTTCATCGGCCGCGAAGGTGGCACCTGAAACCGTAAAGCTCGAAGTGATCCGGACGACCGGCGATATCATCCGCGACCGGCCGCTTGCTGAGGCCGGCGGCAAAGGGCTCTTCACCAAGGAGATCGATGAGGCGCTTTTGACGGGGGCCGTCGATCTGGCGGTCCATTCGGCCAAAGACATGCCAACCGTGCTGCCAGCCGGTCTGCATATCGCAGCGGTGCCGCCGCGGGAGGATGCTCGCGATGTCTTCATCAGTCGCAACGCGAAGAGCCTGCAGGACCTGCCTGCCGGAGCGAAGATCGGAACGTCCTCGCTGCGACGCCAAGCCCTGATAAAGCGCCTGCGACCCGATTTGGTCGTAGTGAATCTGCGAGGCAATGTCGAAACGCGGCTTCGCAA
>JBEVJT010000003.1:0-6546 GCA_040510075.1 Xanthobacteraceae bacterium
CCCACCGAGCCCGCAATCGCCGCGCGGATTTTTTGCGAGAGATTGTTGATGATAGTCTTCCGCAAAGTAGAATGGGGGCGCGTCCACAATCTCGGTGGTGATGGCGCCGTAACGTTGAGTCTTGAGCGCCTGCTCATAGGCATGCTTCGAGCGTTCCGCCGCCTGACGCTGTGCGTCGCCGAAGACGTAGATGCCAGAGCGATATTGCGTGCCGATGTCATTGCCCTGGCGCATGCCCTGGGTCGGATCGTGATTTTCCCAAAACGTTTTGAGCAATGTATCGTAGGAGATGATCTTCGGATCGAAGACCACCAGCACCACCTCATTATGGCCGGTGCGGCCGGAGCACACTTCTTCGTATGTGGGATTGGGCGTATGGCCGCCGGCATAACCGGCGGCGGTGCTGTGGATGCCCTTGCCTAATTCCCAGAACTTGCGTTCGGACCCCCAAAAGCAGCCCATGCCGAAAATGGCCTGTGCAAAGCCGTCGGGATAAGGCCCCTTCAGCGGCCGATGAAAGATGAAGTGCTCGCGCGCGGTCGGGATGGAGTTTGGGCGGCCAGGCAATGCCTCGGTGGGGGAAGGCATGGTTAAGCCCTTCTTGAACGTGAACATGCAGCTCTCCGGTGATTTCGTTCCTTTATATAGCGTGTGCAGTGCGAATACACACCGATCGCACCGCCCAAGGGGGGGAGTTGGCTGGGTTACGAAGCCAGGTGGGGTCGGTATACGGCGCCTGTTAGCCGCTTGTTAAACTTAACAATTCACATTGCGCACGCGTGCTCGCTGTGGACGGGCTCCTGCGGCTTGTCGGCAGCTTGCCCTCGTTCGTGCCACCAATCGGGACACCAGTCATGCGTATGCCTTCCATTGCAATTTTCCTCGCCGTGAGCGCGAGCATGGCGACCTTGACTGAGGTCAGTGCCTCCTCGCCCTATGTCATTGACGGCCTCCAGCTCGGCGGCACATTTGCCCGTGGACGCGAGTATCAGTGCAAGCCGAGCGAGCAGTTTGCGGACTGCACATTTTGCCGGCGCAATGACGATGAGCGCGGCAGGCGGTTTAGGCTCAGCTCGGTAACGAAAGTGCTGCATGACCGCCATGGCGCGCTCGGCTACGTCAGCCGCGAGGTCCGGCCGGCATTCTTTTCGGGCAATGACATTGCAAATGAAATAAAGCGGCTTTCTACGCGCTTCGGTCCGGTGTCGCGCGAGATCCGGCTGCCCGATCGCGACGATGTCTACAACATGCGCATCGCCATCTGGGGCAAGCTCGAGTTGGAACAGATTGATCAACACCGGCTTGCAGAATTCCAGTCCCCGCGAGCACAAACGGTACTCATCGACCATCTCGGAGATGTCGAGCGCTCCAGGCGGCTCGGACTGCCGGTGTACCGACTCAAAGGTGGACCAGGCTTTCTGTGGTCGGCGGCCTCTAATGAAGACGGTCGCGGCCACCTGCGCTTCCTTATCTTCGATGCGGCAGCGCTCGGCGCCCCAACTGCTCCCGCCATCGAACCTGTCGTGTCACCGTCGTTAAGCGAAACTCCCGCAACCAGCGCCGGCACGGCGCCTGTGGTGACCACCGGCACCCTTAAGGAGGCGACCAGCGCCAAAAATGAAAAGAAGCGGGTCAAGGCCGAAGATCGTCTTCCGCACGCAACCGATCAGGACGCGGTATTGGCGGTGGAGCAGAGGAGGATCGCATCCGCGGAGCGGATAGCGGCCGAAGAACGGGTAAAAGCTCGCCTGGCGTGGGAACGATTCGAGGCAGAGAAGGCCTCACGCAAAGCGGGCGAGCGCGTCACGTGGATAGCCGTGGTTTTGTTTGTACTCTTGGTTGCTATCCTTGCGCTCATTCACCGCATGCATCGGCCGCAAGGGAAAGCGTTGACTGTGGGGCGCTTGGCCGCGCTGACGCGGCTCGCGCAACCACGTATCTGGCTCAATCGCGTTTATGAGAAAGCGCGGCAGCTCATCGGCAATGCGATTGTGCGCGGTCGTGCCGTGATCGCTTTGTCGCAGTCGCTGATTGTATTCCACCCACGGGGCTGACATTCCCAGATTATCGTTTCGGGCATTCACCCGGAGTGACATCCTTGGCCTTGGCAAGCCGGGCGAAGCAGGCATTCGAATAAGTACGGCGGTTTCCGTTCTCGTCGGTTCCGCATACCGGCTGGTACACTTCGGTGCATACTTCCGGCGTCGAGCCCTGCGCGAGAATCATAGGCCTTTGCGCCTGCGCCGCGCAGGATGTCCAAAGTAAAACGGCCAACGCAATCACCGCTGCTGATTTTTTCATAGCCACACACCGCTTCCGAGAACGTGCGCTCTCAATCTCGGAGAGAATACACGGCAGCGTGCCCAGCCGAAACACCCCGAACGGATCTCAAGCAAGAACAAATCAGCATCCGTGTTGCCAGCCCGCCACAGGCAATTGAAATTCGGTTTATGGGGATGGGGAAAGCTCATTGCCGGGTCTAATGGGTCCAAATTCGGACGCAGTCGATTGCGTGAGTTGGGACGGATGCGGGAAAGCGGGGGAGCTCAAACATGTCGAGACGGAGGAACAGAGATCGCGATGCGCAAGTAGCGGCATTGCGGCAGCCGCAGCCCGATATCCTGTCGCCGCTGTGGGACTTGACTGGCCGGCAGATCGCCATGATCGGAGCGGCCATTCTCGCAGTGGGGCTCGCTTCGCTCCTCCTGGTGGGATGAGGGCCGACTACTTTCGTTTCGCTTTGCGGTAGCGGAACGGACCTCGCCCGCATGAGCGGACGGGATGCGGGAACGCTTTCCCGGAGACTGGTTTCCTTCCCGGGTCAGGCGATTGCCACGAATCGGCTAAGCGGTTATTCAAACGCTCGTTTGAAGGACCGCCGCTATGGCCACGCGTCCGTCGATACTCACGCGCCGTCGCATTCTCAAGGCAGCGTCACGCGTTTTCGCGGAGCATGGCTTTGAAGGCGCGAGCATACGCGACATCGTGACCAAGGCAGACGTCAACCAAGCGGCCATAAATTACCATTTCGGCAGCAAGGAGGGGCTCTATCGCGCGGTTTTGGCAATGGCACTGGCGGCGCTCACCAACGCGGACGCCAGTTCGGAAGCCACAAGCCAGACGCCGGAAGCCGAGTTGCGCGCCTTCGTGCGGCGGCAATTGCGCCCCCTGCTCGCGCGAGACGAGCAGAGCGATTACCTGCGCATTTTCAACTGGGAGACGGTGCGGCCGACGCCGGCGTTTCGCAAATTCGTGTCGCAAGAGGCGGGACCTTATCTGGCGTCGGCGACTGCACTCGTGCGCCGTTTTTTGCCGCCGCGCGCGACCGAACAGGAGGCCGTGCTCGCCGGCCTGTGGCTGCTCGGGCAATGCAGCATATTCGTGCGCAATCGCGAGCAACTGGCCCATCGCCCGCTGGCATTTCAGGTGGACCAGGGGTTCGTCGACAGGCTGGGCGACCTTATCGCTCGCTGGGCTGCCGCCGCCCTCAGCGCATCAAAGGCATAAAATCCGTTAATCCCACAGCTCGTGGCCGCTATTTTGCCTCAAACGAGTGTTTGAAAAACAACTACTCGTTTTAATTTTCGGAGGGGCTTATGCTGCACCGTTTTCCGTTGCTCCTGCGCACCAGCAAGAAACTCGCGGAGATCGCAGGCGCAGGATGCGCGAGCGCGGTCGTCGCCTTTTTGCTGGGCAATTGGCATGAGCCGGCCGCCACCGCGGCGAATTCAGCCAATGCGCCGGCGGTAGTCAGGCTCGCGCCCGCCGATGAGGACATGATTCGTGCTGTCCGCCAGGAAAGCGCAACCCTTGTCGCGCATTTGCGAGCTGGCCCCCCCGGTACCTCCGCAACGACTGCAGCCCCCGCCGTCGCGGCAACAACCAGCCCAACCGGTGCGGCATCGGCTTCTGCCGGTTCCAAAACAGCAAAACCTACGTCCATGCAGCCGCGCAAAGAACCGAAAACAGTGCGCGCCGGAACCCCTGAGACGAAACCACGCGCCATTGAGCCCGCTCCGGTCGCCGCGGTGGCCGCGCCGCCTGCTTTGCCCGCCTCTCGGCCTGCGAACACTCCAGTGATTGAGCCGACCGAAGAGAGGGTGGCACAGGTTTCGACGACCCAGCCGCCCCAACTGCTCGGAATCAAGCCCCTGTCGACGTGGTTTTCCGATGTTCCCCGGCCGCCCGCGGGCATAGGCGGGGAGTCTTCACGCTCGATGTAACGGCACTGCGGCATAGCCTCCGCCCGTGACAGACTTCTGGTGACAGCCTTGGAACTTCGCGCAAGAATGCATATCCCCACGCGCGGAGGGTGTCTGGAACCATGCTTTCATGGCTTAAGACTGCACTAAGCCAGCTCTTCGGCGGACAAGAAGGCGCAGCCCAGAGCGATGGGCCGCCAGTCCCCCCTGTCGAATACAAAGGCTATCGCATCCGGCCGGCGCCCTATCGCGCCGACCGGCTCTATCAGACCGCCGGCGTCATCGAAAAAGATACTCCCGGGGGCACGAAAGAGCATCGTTTCGTGCGCGCCGATACCCACCAGAACCGGGAAGATGCAATCAGCTTTGCCGTGACCAAGGCCAAGCAGATCATTGACCTGCAAGGCGACCGCATTTTTGGGGAAAGCAAAGGCGGCTAGTGTCCCGATTCCGAAGTTCGTATCATTCTGAATCCCGCTCGTTTGCGAACTTCGGCATCGAAGGACACTAGCAACTTATTGATCTAGTGTGGCTTTGGTTCAGAAGTCCGCATTTCGGAATCGCGGCGAGAATGATGCGGACTTCTGAAGCGCCACACTGGCGCATTGCGCCACCGCGTCGCGCGCCCCGCGACTCTGTGCCTGCACGGCAGCCCCCGCGGCCACTTGTGGAATCGTGTGCAGAACCGCGTCGGAGACGCCGCGCTGTCGTGTGAATTGCGCCGCCATTCTGTCATGCTTTGGTCCAAGGCTCGCGGAGGCGGGTACTGATTCGGGGAGCGGCAATGGCCAAACCAGCAGTCGTCATCATCGGTGCAGACAAGGGCGGGGTCGGCAAGACCACGGTTGCACGTACACTGCTCGATTATTTCATCGCTCATCAGGTTCCCGTCCGCGCCTTCGATACCGAGGCGCCGCGCGGGACGCTGAAGCGCTTCCATCCGGATGTGACGGACGTGGTCGATATGACGGCAGTCCCCGACCAGATGAAGATTTTCGATACGCTCAACTCCTCGCAAGCCACCGTGACCGTGATGGACGTGCGCGCCGGTCTGATGTCGCCAACGCTGAAGGCATTGCGTGACATCGGCTTCATCGACGCCGCACGCAAGGGGCAGATCACTTTCGCGGTATTCCACATTCTCGGACCAACGATCGCTTCCCTCGAGGAGATCAAGGAGACCGCCGCATACCTGGGTGATGCGCGTTATTTCATGGTCAAGAACTTCATCAACAACACGCATTTCTTTGAGTGGGATGAGGCAACTCATTCTTCCTATTTCAAGCAACTCAATGATGCGGTCGAAGTTGTCATTCCCAAGCTCAACGAAATGGCGACCGAACAGGTGGAACTGGCCTCGGTGCCCTACGTGACCTTCATTGCCAACAAAAAGCAGAATGGAGAGGCGACGTCCTACTCATTCGTGCTCCGCGGCTATGTCCGCCACTGGCTGGGCAACGTATGGGTTGAGTACGACCGCATCAATTTGACCAATCTCGTGACCGCGAAGATTCCGAGCGCCGCGCAGCGCATGCAGGCGCGGGGATAAGGGGGGGCATTACCCGCAGGGCGGTGGCTGCGCATCGAGACACGTGCTCCGAACGAGGTGAGCGCGTGCGGGCCACCAATTGAGGCGAGCGCAGCCGTGCCGCCGATTAACAGCCGCCCAGATGGACCATCAGGCGAGCATGCGCCTGCCGGCGTTGCAGCCGCGGCCGAGAACGACGGATCGCCCCTCTTCATCGTTACCTCGCCGCGCCCGCAGAGCGGGAAGACGTTTCTGGCGCGCCTTCTCGTCGATTACCTGCGTCTCGATCACGCCGACCCCCTGGCCTTCGATATCAATCCGCCGGGGGATGCGTTGCGCGAGTATCTTCCACGTCTCGCCAGACGGCCGATCTCGGCGCGATCACGGACCAAATGTCCTTGTTCGACCGCCTCGTCACAGACGACGGCATAGCGAAGCTGATCGACCTGGGATACGGCTCATTCGAACGGTTCTTCGATATCGCGGACCAGATCGGACTGTTCGGCGAAAGGGAAAACCGGTGTCTCGAGACTGTGGTGCTTTTTGCCGCGGATCCGCATCCTACTTCCGCCATCAGCTATGCGCAGTTCCGCCGCCGTTTCCAGAGCGCGTTGGTTGTTCCGGTGTTCAATGAGGCAATCTTGCAGGCAAGAAACTGCGCGATGACTTTGCGTTTCACCGCGCGGCTGCGGTGCCGCTGCAGATTCCGATGCTCGCGCCCATGCTCATGGCACAGCTGCAACAATCGCGTTCTTCTTTCGTCGACTTTTACGATGCCGCGCCCAGGGGAATTCCCGCGCCGCTTGCGCTTGAGTT
>JBEVJT010000004.1:0-3507 GCA_040510075.1 Xanthobacteraceae bacterium
GTGCGCGCCGACATCCAGACCTGGTTCGGCGATCCCTTCATCTTCGATCTCGTAAGGGACGAATTCAAGCGCGGCTATTACCGCGGCATCGGCGAGTTTCACATCTCGGGCAACGCCGCGGAAGGCGAATGGGTGAAGAAGACCGTCGACTTCTCGGTTCAGCACGACCTCTATCTGCACGCCCATGCCGACGACATCGCCGTCGAAATCCTGATGCGGCACAATCCGCGCGCCCGCATCATCTGGGCCCATACCGGCTTCGGCCTTTCGACCGACCGTGTCGCGGAGATGCTTGCAAAATATCCAAAACTTTGGGGCGAACTCTCCTACCGCGGCGGCATCACTGACAGCGGCGGGAAACTGACGGCGGAATGGCGCGCGCTGTTCGAGCGCTATCCCGATCGCTTCCTGCTCGGCTCCGACACCTGGATCAACCAGCGCTGGGAAAGCTACGGCGAGATCATGGCGGGGTATCGTGCCTGGCTCGCACAACTGCCGCCAAAGACCGCGGCGCAGATTGCGCACGGCAATGCGCGGGCGCTGTTCGGCGTGGAGCGCTGATTTCGCCCGGGATGCGAACTGCGTCGCCTCGCGCGCAAGTGCATTCTTGATACGCGACTGTGACAAATCAACACGACGGGCAAAAGCTGGACTTCCCTCGGAACAACCGGCGGCTTATTTTTACCCTGCAACTGTCACTAGAGCTGTCAGCACGGCAGGCAAGGAACGATAGTTTGCGCTATTTATTTGATGATTTCCTTCTCGATACCGACCGGCGTGAGCTACGGCGGGGAGCTGACGTGGTCCCGACAGCGCCGCAGGTCTTCGATCTGCTCGACTATTTGATCCGGCACAGGGAGCGCGTCGTCAGCAAAGACGACCTTATCAACGCCGTTTGGCATGGACGCATTGTCTCAGATGCCGCGCTGACGACCCGGCTAAATGCCGCTCGAGCCGCAATCGGTGACGACGGTAACAAGCAGCGCTTAATCAAGACGATGCAGCGCAAAGGCTTTCGCTTCGTCGGCACAGTTCAGGAAGTTAAGACGTCCACAGGTCAGGCGGTTGGCTCGGCGGCGCATGGCGGCGACATGCCGCCAAAGTCGTCGTCGCCACGTCTGTCCATCGTGGTGTTGCCGTTCGCTAACCTCAGCAGCGATCCCGAGCAAGACTACTTCGTCGATGGTGTGACCGAGAGCTTGACCACTGACTTGTCACGCATCAGTGGCTCATTCGTTATCGGCCGACACACCGCATTTGCCTACAAAGGCAACGCGGTTGATCCCAAACAGATCGGTCAAGAGTTGAACGTCCGGTACGCGCTAGAAGGCTCGGTGCAGCGTGGTGGCAATCGCCTCCGGGTGAACGTGCAGTTGATCGACGCCGGAACCGGCAATCACCTTTGGGCTGATCGCTTCGACAAGCCCGTCGCCGATCTGTTCGACATGCAGGACGAAATCGTGTCGCGGCTCGCCAACACACTAAGCGCTAAGCTCACCGAGGAAGAGGCGAGGCGGTCGGAACGATCACTGCATCCGGATGCAATGGATTTGTATTTTCAAGGCAGGTTTTGGTTCAGCAAAGGGCTAAACCCTGAGCACATGGCGCGAGCGGGCGGTTTTTTCCAACGCGCCTTGGCCATCGATCATAGAAGTGTCGAAGCGCTGGTCGGCATGGCAGTCGTCGATCTGGCAACGGGGAGCGCCTTTCTAACTGACGACCGGGGCGCGCGCTGTTCGGCAGCCGAAACAAATGCGATCAAGGCCCTGTCACTCGCCCCTGATCACGCATTGGCCCACTTGGTCCTGGGTGGCGTCTACATTTGGACAAACCGTGCTGTCCAAGGGATTGTTGAATGCGAGCAGGCCTTAGCGCTCAATCGCAATCTCGCTGCTGCTCATGGCTTTATCGGTATGGCCAAATTTTCTATGGGTCGCGCCGTCGAGACCGAAGGTCATATACTTGAGGCTTTGCGTCTTTCCCCTCGCGATATCTCTGCCTACGTGTGGATGCATTTTGTAGGTGTGGCCAAGATGCATCTCGGTGCGGACGCCGAGGCCGTCAGTTGGGAGCGACGAAGCATTGAGGCCAACCGCAACTTTCCTATTGCTCATTTTGGGCTCGCGAGTGCCTTGGCTTTGCTCGGAGCACTGGATGAAGCGAGAACCGCTGCAAAGGCTGGACTTGCCCTAGATCCAGATTTCACCATCCATCGCTTCCGCAACTCTCGACTTAGCGACAATCCGACCGTTCTTGCTGGGCAAGACCGGTTCTGTGAGGGCATGCGCATGGCCGGAGTACCGGAGGGGTGATATCGGAGTTGGGGTCAAAAGCAGTGAGGTTCAGAACGCGCGAACTTCCGGTTTGCGCCTCAAAGCAAGGACGCATCGCGCGGCATCGGCTCGACCTGCATCATCAGCGCATCGGGGAGCGAGCGGCGCGAGGCGTCAGGCGCAGGCCCTAGGAAGGCCGCACAGCGCGGCGGGAACGCAGGGCTACAGGTCACCGGGTCAGCCCACGGCAGCACAGACTATACTGTGAAACTAGGGCCTATCGGGGCCCGACGGGTTTCGGAGGGCCGCCGGCTCGTCCGGCAAAAGTCGAGGAATGCCTTTATTTTCAGGCGCTTCCGGCTTTTTCAACAGGCCGAAGAAGCCCCTAGACATCAAGTCGTGTGGTCCTGACGCCATCGGTGCTGGCGTCAAGTTCGTGAGAGGCCAGGCTTCTCACGGGCGACGGTGGCAAAAGAGCCGTTCACCGAGGAGAGCACGAAGTAAGCCGTAAAGCCACTGCGCAGGGAAGGCCGGAGTGTTTCCGCTGAACCTGTATGCTCGTGTGCGTTTTTGCTGTGCGCAATTGCACGCGAGACCGCGGGTGCAGCGCGCACCCGGTCTTCCCTGCGCCCTCTGTTTCGATGGAGGGACAAGTTAGATGAAAACTTCGGGCGCATCGCGCCGCGAGAATGCGAACGCATATCTGTCCGCGTCGTCCGGGCCAAGCGAAGCGCGAGCCGGGACCCATAACCACGAATGTCGATTGTTAAGTCAGGCCAGGGCTGCAGCTTTACCCACCGCGAACTTCGGTGGTTATGGGTCCCTGCGTTCGCAGGGACGACAAGTGGAAACGCCTTCGCGTTTTCTCAAATCGAAAAACTCGTCCCGCAGCCGCACGACGCCGTGGCGTTCGGATTGACCACCCGGAACGCGGCGCCGATCAGGTCGTCGACGAAATCGACTTCCGAGCCGGCGAGGAACGGCACCGAGGCCGGATCGACCAGCACCACCGCGCCTTCGCGCGCGATCACGAGGTCGTCCTCGGCCCTGGCATGGTCGACGTCGAATTTGTACTGGAAGCCGGAGCAGCCGCCGCCCTCCACGGAGATGCGCAGCATGGCGCCGTCGCCTTCGGTCTTGAGGATTTCGCCGATGCGGCGGGCGGCCCGCTCGCTGACGGTGATGGCAGTGGTCATGACATGGTCTCCGGGCGTCATAGCCATTTCATTTGGTC
>JBEVJT010000005.1:0-2620 GCA_040510075.1 Xanthobacteraceae bacterium
CTGCCGCCTTCCGCCGTGCCGCCAAAGGCGGCCGCGATGCGCGCGCCGACGACAGGCAGAAGATGCGAACGAGCATGACGTTCAAAGAAGCGTTTGAGGCATTCTTTTCAGTTCGTGAGCAACAGCTCACAAACGGGAAGCACGTGCAGCAGTGGCGGAATACTATGCGTGACTACCTCCTGCCCAAGATCGGCCGGTACCCAGTCGCTGAGGTCGGCGCGGCAGAGGTGATCGACATCCTCGAACCGATCTGGTTTGCCAAACCCGAGACCGCTTCTCGCGTTCTGCAGAGGCTCAAAGCGGTGTTCGACAGTGCCATCTTGCGCGGCGCCCGCGAGCGAGCCAACCCGTGTATCGGCGTTGCCGGCGAGCTTGGCACCGACCATCGGAAGGTCACGCATCATGCCGCCCTGGCATGGCAGGCGGTGCCGGCATTCGTACAGGTCCTGGGGCAGCGAAACGCTATGCAGGTTACGAAGCTCGCGTTCGAGTTTCTGATCCTGACGGCGACGCGCTCGGGCGAGGCGCGCGGCGCGTTGTGGCAAGAGATCGATGTCGAGCGCCGGCTCTGGACAATCCCCGGCCGGCGCATGAAAGCTAGCGAAACTCACGTGGTGCCTCTGTCAGACCGCGCAGTCGAGATGCTCCGAGTAGCGCGCAAGCTGCATGTTGGCCCAGTAGTCTTCCCGGCACCAAAGGGCAGCTGCTGTCGGACAACACTCTGTCCAAGCTGATGCGCGATGCTAACGTGGCCGGCACGCCCCACGGCTTCCGCAGTGCCTTCAAGGACTGGGCGGCCGAGACGGGCGTGCGCGACGAGGTGTCAGAGGCGGCGCTCGCCCACGCCGATCCCAATGCTGTCAGGGCCGCCTACCGGCGCACCCGCTTCCTCGAGGAGCGCACCAGATTGATGCAACGGTCGTCTGACTTTGTATGCAGACGGGGCGCCGACGATGAACCGCAAGATGGCAACGCGCATGCCGAACAAGAAGAGCCGCCGATCGTATCCGGTTGAGTGGCAGGAGTCCGCCTGGGAGCGCGAACTGTGGCGAGCGGAGCAAACATTCAAGCCGGTCCTCGCTTTGATCGAGGAAACCGCACAGACGCATGGCCGCCAGAAGCATATGGACGAAATTGTGCTTTGCGATGGGGCCGTCCATGTGCCGTTCACGATCGACCGCAACGGCGTGGTGAACCTTGGCCGTCCCGAGACCGCGGAGCGACGTGCGGTGGTGCTAACCCACACCATCCACCGAAGCGTGCGGAATTTGGTGCGGGAAGAGGGCGCCCGAATCATTCGTCAGACTGATGTGGCCGGCGCCGACGGTTCTATCCGCCGTGTGATTACAATCAGGTGGGATCGGCAATTCCTGCCTGTGGCAGAGCAGATCAAAGCGCTACAGGACGCGGTGCAATCCGGGTCCTCGTTCAGAATCGAAAGAGCGTGGTTCGGCCTCACCCCGCGGGCCCACGAGTACCTGAGCGTCGGGTTCGCGGTTGCCCGCCACCGCGGCAAGCTCGCCAACATGACCGGTGAAATCTTCGACATCCTTCTCGAGGTGAGCGGCCGACGCGGTGTTGGCGCGCGCCGCGGAGACGCCCAGGAGCCCGCCGGGCCAGGCGCCGTGCTCTGTTGAAAGGCGCGATCTCCCGAAACTTTCGAAGAAGTATTTCGGTGCAGGCCGCTGAAAAATGCGAAGGCCGAAAATGATCAGTGCGCAACAATCATGCGCATTGTCGCGGCGATGCGCATGAACGGGCACGCTCTATCCAAGATCACATCCCTTAGATACATCGTGCAGCCGGAGCATTTTGAGGCGACGATCCGCCGCCTCAAGCAGCAGACCGGCGCCAAAGACTTGCGCCAGCTCGGCTCGTATGTATCGGTATTGCACTGGCTGGGCGAGACCTGGGTTCGGCTGAGCGATACCAAAATGCGGAAGCTTGCGACGGCCATGCATGTGGTCGGACGACGCAGGGCCGAGATCGCCGACTCCTCGCTTGAGGTGCTCGACCAGCTCTACAACCCCTTGAAGCGCGAGAGAGCAAAGAAGCTTGGCGACACCGTCTTTGCGGAGTTCCATGCAAAAGGTGACACCGCCACTCGAAAAGATGCTGCCGCTTTCCGCGAGGCGCTGTACTGGGAGCTTGGTCTCACTACCGGGTGGCGTCCGCGGTCGCGGGCGCGCATCAATGTCGAAGAGGACATCCACTGGCGTGGGCGCAAGGGAAGAGAAATTGCAACACTGACGGCACCGAAGGGATCCGAAAAAACGGAATTGCGACGCCGGGTGGAGCTTCCCCCCACAACCTCGCGGATTCTGCGATTTTTCATCGACCATGCACGTAGGTTGTTGTCCATCGTAGGAGATAACGACAACCCATACCTATTCACGGGGCGCTTCGGGAGCCACATCAATTCGGGCCATCTGAGCAAGAAATCCGAGAAACTCGTTGGGCTTCGCACCCGCATCGTGGGCGCCACAGGCCATAAGACCCGGCACGTTTCCGTAAAACTCCATTTAGACGAGAACCCCGGCGATTGGCAGACAGCCCAGGAACATGTTGGTCATCGCAACCCTGAAACAACACGCCGAATTTATGCTCTCGTCACTCAGGT
>JBEVJT010000006.1:0-40807 GCA_040510075.1 Xanthobacteraceae bacterium
CATGTATGCCTGCTCGCCTATCCTTCCATCCGCGATCGGCTGATCCTCCTTAACGGCTGGTCGAAGACCTACGCGATGACCGGTTGGCGCCTCGGTTATGCGGTCTGGCCCGGCAAGCTCTATGACTATGCGCGGAAGCTTGCGGTGAATCTGCACTCCTGCGTCAATGCGTCGGCGCAATATGCGGGGCTCGCCGCGCTCAAGGGCCCGCAGGACGAAGTCGCGCGCATGGTGGCGGAGTTCGACAAGCGCCGCAAAGTCGTCGTCGATGGCCTCAACCGGCTTCCCGGCATCAGCTGCGCCACCCCAAAGGGCGCCTTCTACGCATTCCCCAATATCAAGCGCACCGGCTGGAAGGCGAAGGAGCTTGCCTCGTCCCTTCTTGAAGACGCCGGGATTGCGCTGATCGGCGGCCCCGATTTCGGAATCCTCGGCGAAGGATATGTGCGCGTGTCCTACGCCAATTCCACCGAAAACATTCTCAAGGCGCTCGCGCGCATGGGCGATTTCCTGGCGAGCCGCAAGGCCGCCTAGCGCTGTTGGTGAAATTCGAGCGGCGAGAGCCTGGCCGCGATGAGCATGCACCCGCTGCTGCAGCTCGATGGGGTGGAGACCTATTACGGTCCGATCCGGATTCTCAAGAACATCGATCTGAGTGTCGGGGAACGCGAAGTGGTGGCGCTGCTCGGCGGCAATGCGGCCGGGAAATCCACCACGATGAAAACGATCCTCGGCCTTGTGTCGCCCACGGCCGGCACCGTCCGTTTTGCAGGAGAGGACGTCACCGGCAAAGAGCCCGGCGAGCGCATCGCCCTCGGCATGGCACCGGTGCCGGAAGCGCGCCGGCTCTTTCCGTCGATGTCCGTCTACGACAACTTGCTCATGGGCGCCTATGCGCGCCGCAAAAGCGCGTGGGCCGAGATCAAGAAAGACCTTGCCTCCATCATCGATCTGTTTCCGCGCGTCGGTGAGCGCCTGCGTCAGAATGCGGGCACGCTCTCGGGCGGCGAACAGCAGATGGTCGCGGTCGGGCGCGCGCTCATGGCGCGACCCAGGCTCATTCTGATGGACGAGCCTTCGATGGGCCTTGCTCCCGCGCTGGTGCAGAAAATCTACGAGCTCGTCGCACAGATAAAAGCGCTCGGCACCAGCATGCTCATCGTCGAGCAGAACGCGACGATGGCGCTTTCCGTTGCCAGCCGCGCCTACGTGCTGCAGAACGGCAGCATCGTGCTCGAGGGCTCAGGCGAAGAGCTTCTGCAGAGCGATGCCATCCGCAAGGCCTATCTCGGAGGCGCGCATTGACCCGCGTCGCGTAGCGGCGTTTCATGGGGCAGGCCACCAACACGAGGGAGTTGTGCATGCGCATTTATAAGACCTATGCGAGCATTGCTGCGGGTATGTTTGCGCTCTGCCTTGGCAGCGCGGCACCGGCGCAGGAATATGCGTTGTCCACCAATCTGTCGTTGACCGGCCCCTGGGCCAATTACGGCCTGGGCATGCACAACTCGTTCAAGCTTGCCATCGATCTCGCCAACGCGTCCGGTGCGCTTGGGCCCATCAAGCTACGCGTGGTTGCAGGCGACAATGCCGGGAATGCCACGCAGGCCGTGAGCCTTGCCACGAAAGCGGGCGCCGATCCGAGCGTGATGGGCGCTTTCTGCTGCTGGGCGAGCGAATTCGGCATTGCCACCCACAGCATCTACCAGCGCTATGGGCTTCCCGTAATCCTCGGCGGCTCGAACGATCACCGCAGTTCACGCCCGTTCCACTCGGACGCGGTGGTGTTCCGCAACTCGCCCTACGATCTCATCAACATGAAATTCGCGGCGATCTATGCAACCGAAGTCGCGAAGTTCAAACAGATCTATCTCATCGATGATGGCTCCGCCTTCGGCCGCACCCAGGTCGACGAGTTCGCCAAGGTCGTCGAGCAAAAGGCAGGCAAAGCTGCGATGATCGGGCGGGAAAGCATTGCGCAAGGTGAAAAGGACTTCACCTCCCTTCTTACGCGCATCAAGCCGCTCAATCCCGATCTCGTCTATTTCGGCGGGCGCATCATCGAGGCCAGCCTCATGCGCCAGCAGATGGTGCGGCTTGGACTGAAAGCGCCGCTGATGACTTCGGGAGGCACGTTTTCGGAGACCTACATCAAGATCACCGGTGACGCAGCCGAGGGAACGCTCGCGAGCTTCTGGGGGCTGCCGCTCGCTACCTATCCGGAAGGGCGCGGGCTCGCGTTCGAAAAGGCCTATGCAGAGGCGAATCTAAACAATCCGTACGAGGCGTTCGGGCCCATGGCCTACGCGGCCGGCGAAGTGTTTGCGCAAGCCATCCAGGCGGCAAGCAAGGCGGGCGGCGTTACGCGCGCCGCGGTGCTCAACCAAATGAACACGCAAGAGTTCAAGACGCTGATCGGCGACTTCAAGTTCGATCAGAACGGCATGCCTGGCGTCATTCACATTGCCATATACGAGGTGAAGAACGGCAAGTGGCAGCTCCTCTTTCGCACCGACCCAGGCGCAACCAAGCTGGTGAAAGTGGAGTAGAGGCGCGCAACCAAGCGTTTCAGCTCCCTCTCCCCGTTTCCTTTAAGCGGGGAGAAGGAGGGGCGAGGGGGCGAGACGAGCGCATGTCTGAAATTTGCCCCTCACCCCAGCCCTCTCCCCACAAGCGCGGGGAGAGGGAGCGCGCCAGTCGAGCGAAATCTCAAAAATGGAAAACTGGGCGCAGCAGCTCGTCAACGCCGCCACGATCGGGGGCATGTACACCCTCGTGGCAGTGGGGTTCACGCTGTTCTTCGGCGTGCTGGGTCTGATCAATTTCGCCCACGGCGAAGTGTTCATGCTGGGTGCGTTCGCGGCGCTCGTCGCCGCCCGCATTCTACTCGACGCGGGACTGTCGTCCGGCTGGCTCCTTGTTCTTGTCATGTTCATCTTTGCCAGTCTGTTCTGCGGAATAATCGGCGTGCTCACCGAACGCCTCGCCTACAAGCCGGTGCGGCGCTCCCCCATGCTGGTGATGCTGATCACCTCGCTGGGGGTTTCCTTTCTCATGCGGGAAAGCGTGAAAGAATTCTTTCCCGACGGCGCCAACCCGCTCTCGTTTCCTTCGCCCTATGTTTCCGAAACCGTGCACATTGGCGCGGTGGTGATCAACTACACACAGATCGCGCTGATTGGCGCTTCGCTCGTGCTCGTGGGCGCGCTTTATCTGCTGGTCGAGCGGACGTGGTTCGGAAAGTCGATGCGCGCGACGGCCGAGGACCGGGACGCCGCCCGCATGATGGGCGTCAATATCGACCGGATTATCAGGAATGCATTCCTGCTCGGCTCGGCGCTCGGCGGCATCGCCGGCGTGATGAACGGGCTCTACTATCTTTCCATCCGTTTCGACATGGGCTGGGTGATGGCGATCAAGGGCTTCACCGCCGCGGTTCTGGGCGGGTTGGGAAATATCTACGGTGCCGCAGCCGGCGGCTATGCATTGGCTTTGCTCGAAGTGCTCATCGTCGCGCTTGTGCCGCAAGGCTCGCAATACAAGGACGTTTTCGTATTTCTCGTGCTGATCCTCGTGCTGGTGTTTCGTCCGACCGGTATTTTCGGCCGTGCTCCGCAGAAGCTTGGATAACAGAAATGCCGGAGAGCGATTTCATCACCGCGCAGCTCACGCCCGAGCCGGCTGATTGGCGACGCAAAGCGGTCCAGGCGCTGATTGCATGCGGCACCATGCTGGCTCTTTTTGTGCTCCTCATCTTTGGCCTGACCATCGAGCGGCTTTGGTTGTTCGTCGGGTTGATCGTGGTGGTTGTCGCAGTTGCCATTTTCTATCAGCGCAGTCGGGGCATGCGAGGAAAGCTGGAACAAGCCTTCCGGACGAGCCGAGCTTCCGTGCTCATTCTCCTGATCGCACTCCTGGCCGCCTATCCGCTGATTCTCAGCCGCGACCCCTACCTCATTCACATCGGCGCGCTCTCGGCGATCTACGTGATCATGGCGCTCGGGCTCAACATCACGCTCGGTTTTGCGGGCCTGCTCGATATCGGGTTTGCGGTCTATTACGGCGCCGGCGCCTATATGAGCGCGCAGCTTGCCATCAATTTCGGCGTAAGTTTTTGGCTTGGCCTGCTTCTGGGCGGGCTCACCGCTGCGTTTTTCGGGTTTCTGGTCGCTTGGCCGGCGCTGCGCGTGCACGATCATTATCTCGGGCTCGTCACGCTGGGATATGGGCTGATGATGAATCTGTTGGCGCGCAACCTTGCGTTTCTGACCAATGGCACCGACGGGGTCATCAATATTCCACCGCCGGCGATCGGAACGCACGCGTTCACGGAGCCGCTTTCGCTCGGACCGCTGACGCTGCCTTTCCAGGCCAACTTCTATTATCTCGCGGTGACGCTTGCGCTCATCACCGCATTCATCAGCTATCGGTTGCGCCAATCCTCCCTCGGCCGTGCCTGGGACGCCATTCGCGAAGACGAGATCGCAGCGCGGTGCGCCGGCGTGGATGCGCGCGGCGTCAAGGTGCTGGCCTTTTCCACCGGCGCGTTTTTCGGTGGCATCGGCGGCGCAATCTACGCGCACATGATCGGCTTCATCGGACCGGAAAATTTCACGTTTCTGGAATCGATCACCATTCTGGTCATGGTGGTGATGGGCGGCGCAGGCAATATCGCAGGCGTGGCGGTCGGGGCGATCATTCTCGTCGTCCTCCCGGAACGGTTTCGCGAATTCGAGCACCTGCGCCTGCTCTTCTTCGGAATTGCGCTGGTGCTGCTCATGATCAACCGCCCGGAGGGAATTTTCCCCCGCACACGCACGCGACGCCTGCTGCCGGCGAACAAGCTCGCCGCCGCGCTGCCGCACGCGCAAAAGAGCCTTTCACCGGCGGCTCCGATGCAAGCGCGGTAGCGAAGAATGCAGCGCCCGTTGTTGCAGATCGAAGGCCTGAGCAAGAACTTTGGCGGCATTCGTGCCGTGAGCGAGCTGAGTCTGTCGCTCAATAATGGCGAGATCCTCGCCGTGATCGGTCCCAACGGCTCGGGCAAGACGACGCTGTTCAATCTCATCGTCCATCTTTACGACAGCTCTGCGGGAATGATTCATTTCGGCGATCCGCCCGTCGACCTCACCCGGCGCGCGACCCACGAGATCAACGCCCTGGGAATAGCGCGCACGTTCCAGACGCTGCGGCTGTTTGTGAACATGACGGTGGTCGAGAATGTGCTCGTCGGCATGAACGCCCGCCTGCATGCGGGACTGGTGAAGGCGATTATCCAGAGTCCGCGCACGCGGCGCGAAGAGGCGGAGGCGGAGGCGGAGGCGCTGGAGCTGTTATCTCTGTTTGGGCACCGGCTCATCAGCATGTACAACGAGCCTGCGGCCTCGCTGTCCTATGCCAATCGGCGGCGCCTCGAAATAGCTCGCGCGCTCGCCTCGCGCCCAAGCCTGCTCCTTCTCGATGAACCCGCCGCCGGCATGAACCCCACTGAGACGCGCGAGATCATGGCCGACATTGCGGCCATTCATCAGCGCGGCTGCAGCATCTTGTTGATCGAGCACGATATGGGACTGGTTGAAGGGCTGGCGCATCGGGTGATCGCAATCGATCACGGGGCGAAGATTGCCGAGGGTACCTATCAGGAGGTCTGTTCGAACCCCGAGGTCATCAAGGCATATCTGGGCAGCGGCGCGCACGCGAACGGAGATATACGCCAATGAAAATCGCGAAAGCGGAATCAATCCTGCTGTCCATGCCGTTCGAGGCGGGCGGCACTCCTCCCTGGAGCTTCGGCGGCAAGCCGGCGAATTCGTTCGACGTGCTGCTGGTCCGCCTTGAAACGGATAACGGACTCGTAGGCTGGGGCGAGGCATTCTCCCGCGGCCGCGACGTGGCGCTCAAACAGCTGATCGATACACGTCTGCTGCCGCTGCTCATCGGACGTGAGGCGACGCAGATTTCCAAGACCAAGCACGATCTCGAGTTTCAGCTGCACAATTTCGGCCGCATCGGCGCAGTGGAATACGGCATCGCGGCGATCGATATCGCGCTCTGGGATTTATTGGGAAAGTCCTGCGGTAAGCCGCTGCATGTTCTTCTGGGCGGCGCCTATGCGGACGAGCTTGAAGTCTATGCTAGCCTCATGCGCTATCGGAACGTGCCGGACGTGAGGAAAGCAACGCAACGCGCCGTCGAGCGCGGCTACCGCTACATCAAGCTGCACGAAGTGGGGCTGGAGGAGATCAGGGCGGCAGTCGAGGCGGCGGGCGACAAGGCCAAGGTGATGCTCGACACCAATTGCCCATGGACGGTCGAGCAGGCGCTCGCCATGAGCAGGGATCTTTCAGATCTCAACCTTTACTGGCTGGAAGAGCCTGTCTGGCCGCCGGAAAACTACCGCGGGCTTGCCATCCTCAAGGCACAAGGAATTCACCGCATTGCCTCCGGCGAGAATGCCGGCAGCCTGCATGATTTCATGGCCATGATCGACGCCGGCGCCATCGACATCGCGCAGCCCGACGTTGCCAAGACCGGCGGCGTGTCAGAGGTGCTCAAAATCGCGGCGCTCTGCGAGGCACACGGCATCGAATTCGTCCCCCATTGCGCATTGTTCGGCCCCGGGCAGGTTGCGACCATTCATCTCAATGCGGCGCATCGCACGACGCCGCTCCTCGAGAGGTTGTTCTGTGATTTCGAAACAGAGCTTTACGGCGGCGCCACGGTGCCGAAGCAGGGCAGGGTCGCCGTTCCGCGCGGCCCCGGGCTCGGACTGGAGCCGGATCCCAAGGTGCTCGAGAAGTTCGCAGTATGAAAAGATGTGCCGAGGACAACCCGAATCTGGACCCGTCATCCTGAGAGCCTTTGAAAGAATGGTCCGTCATTCCGGCTGAGGCCGAAGGCCGAGAGCCGGAATCCATAACCCCCGGCCTGTGGTTAGGGATTCCGGGTTCGCCGCTCCGCGTCGCCCCGGAACGCCGGCCGTTTTCTTCACACGCTCTGAGGCCCGAGCGAGTGAGCAATTACAGGAGGAATGATCATGGCGTTGGGACACAAGCTGCACGGCAACGGCCCGGAAGGTGCCTTTCTGTACAATGACTGGCTTGCCGACAGCTCGAGCTGGCTGCCGACGCTTCCGTATCTCGACACCAAGACCTTCACCTACTGCCTCACGGATCTGCGCGGCTATGGCCGATCGATGGATCAGAAAGGGGAATACAACGAGCGCGAGGCGGCGGCCGATACCGTGGCGCTCGCTGACCATCTCGGCTGGCGCAAATTCCATCTTGTCGGATTTTCCATGACCGGCATGGTGGTCGAGCGGCTGGCGGTGGACGTGCCCGATCGCATCAAGAGCGTGGTCGCGGTGGGGCCGGTATCCGCCGCCGGCATCAAAATGTCGGCCGCCGATCGTAAATTCTTCGAGGACGTGATCACCGATGACGCCAAGTGCCGCGAGCTGGCGAGCCGCATTACCGGCCATCGCCTGTCGCCGCAGTGGCAGGAAGTGAAGTTGCGACTCGCGCGTGACACGCGCACGCGGGAAGCGGCACGCGGTTACCTCGACATGTGGACCCTGCACGATTTCTCGAAGGAATGCGGCAAGAGCGACGTGCCATTCCTGATCATCGGCTGCAAGTGGGACCAGCCCAAATTTCTGGAAGACGATCTGCGCAACACATTCCTGAAATGGCATAGGCGCGCCGAGCTAGTCATGATGGAATGCGGGCACTGCCCCATGCAGGAGATGCCTGTCTATTTGCAGACCCTGATGGAGGGATTCATGAAGCGGCACATGAAGTGAGCGTCCCCATGTCGCTTTCCGAAGAACAGCGGCTGATGCAGCAGAGTTGCCGGCAATTCGTGGATGCCGTCGTGCTGCCCTTCATTCGAAAGAACTGGCAACGCGAGTGGGTGATGGTTCCGGAGGAACGGCTGCCGCCGCAGATTCTCGAGGGGGCCGAGGAAGTCGGCATTCGCGCGCTCGGCGTACCGGAAGAATTCGGCGGCGTGGAGCTAGACAAAGCGACGGAGGTACAGACCTTCGCGATCATCGCGCAGGAGATCGCGCGCGGCGATTCCGGCCTTGCCGACAAACTGGTGCAGAACTGGAAAGTCGCGGTGCTGCTGCGCAATTTCGCGCCGCGGCCCTTGCAGCAGAAGTGGTTCACGCGGCTTGTCGAGGATCCGCAGTTCCTGCTCGCCCATTGCCTGACCGAGCCCCGCGGCGCGTCCGACCGGTGGCTCCCTTACAATGTGCCCGAGGCGGCGATGCAGACGCGCGCGGTGAAGAAGAACGGCAACTGGGTGATCAACGGCCGCAAGCAGTTCATCTCGAACGGCTACGATGCCGGCCTTTACGTGGTCTATGCCAACACGAATCCGAACGTCGGTATGCTGGAGGGCACCTCCTCCTTTCTGGTGCCGCGCGAGACGCCCGGGCTCACGGTCGCGCGCTGCAATGAGACGCTGGGCTGCCGGTTCATGAATAATGGCGAGCTCGTGTTCGAGGACATGCAGGTGCCCGCCGATCATCTCTTGGTCGAGGGCGATGCGTTAGGGAAAGCCGGCGTCTATTTCCGGCCCGGCAAGATCATTCAGGCCGCGAAGAATCTCGGCGTGGGCATGCGCGCCTTCGAGATCACTTCCGAATACGTGCAGAATTACGTGCAGGGCGGGCGCATCCTGATCAAGCATCAGGCGGTGGCATTGCGGCTTGCCGACATGGCAACCCGCATCGAGGCCGTGCGGGCGCTGCTCGAACGCGCGAGCGCGGCGGTCGACGCCAACGCGCCGGATGCCGACGCGCTCTGCAACATGGTCAAGGTGTTCGCCTCGGAAGAAATCCTGAAAGTCGCCCAGCATGCAGTGGAGCTCCACGGCGGCAACGGCGTGATGCTCGATTTCGGCGTCGAGAAATTGTTGCGCGACGCCGCGATCTTCCTGCACATGGACGCAGCGGTCGACATCTCCAGATTCAAGATCGTGAAGTCGCTGTTTCCGCACAGCGCCGGCGCATATGCCGGTCCGGAATAGCTTCAGCCCTTCTGCGTGAGGCGGAAGCCGATGAGCACGATGAGAAAGCCAGCAAGCTGCAGCATGGTCGGTATCTCGCCGAGCAGCACCGGGCTGAGGAGGAGCGCAAAACCCGGCACGAGCGAGGGAAACACCGCCGCCCGACTCGCGCCAAGGCGCACCACGGCTTGCGTGAACAGATAAACCGCTCCGGCGCCGCCGAAAATTCCCTGTGCAAACGCCTGCAGCAGGTTTTCGAATACCCCCTGGGCAATCATGTTTTGAAAACCGACCGTGGCCCAATAAATCGGGATTGCGCCAAGCGACACGACGCTGATCACAGCGACTGCGCGCAGAGGAGCGATGCGCCACTTCCGCAGCAAGGTCGCGAAGATCGCAAACAACAAACCCGCGGTCGCAAACGAAAGATCGCCGATCAGCCCATGCAGCCCGATGGTGGCGAGCGCCTCAACGCCGATCACGCATAATCCCGCGATAATCACCGCGGCGCCCAACGCGCGCTGCACCGGAAGTTTTTCCCCGAGCACCAGGCGCGCGAGCAGAAGCCCGCCCACGGCGGCAGCGGCGGGCTGGAACACGCCACCATGCGCAAGCGGCACGAACAAAAACCCGGCGTAACTGAAAAACGCGAGCAGCGGGCCGGCGGTGAGGGTGAGCAGCAGGCTTTTGCGCCAGCCGACCAAGGGCAGGACATCGCGCACAAAGAAAGGCAGGAAAAGGAGACCGGCCCAGACGAAGCGGTGAAATACGATATCGGCCGGCGCAAACCCGATCAGGATGCCGTGTCGTCCGGCAGCGAGCCCGAGTGCCCAGAACAGCGCCGCCCCCGTGCCGCAGGCGACGCCGAGGAGGGTGCCCCAATCCTCACGATCTTGCACCGTCCTCCACAACCGCATTAGCGATCTCGTCACCTAGTACCGCAACCCCGCAACGTTACGCCGCGAGGAAGGATAGCTCGCATGGGGACGGATGAGGGTAGTATCACCCGCAATGGCCTCTCTCGACGCAATCAGCATAGGCATTCTGCTCGGCGCGCTGTTGGTGCTTGCTGGGATCATGTCGAGCGTCGTTGCCATGCGATTTGGCGGGCCGCTCCTCCTGGTCTTTCTCCTCCTGGGCATACTGGCGGGAGAGGCAGGGCCCGGCGGGCTCGAGTTCAGCGACGTGGGAACCGCCTACGGGGTGGGATCCATCGCGCTCGCGATCATTCTTTTCGACGGCGGCTTACGCACGCGCTTTGCCATCTTTCGCAGCGTGCTTGCTCCCGCGCTGACGCTTGCAACGGCAGGCGTATTGTTGAGCGCCATCCTGACTGCGCCGGTTGCCGCATTTCTGTTCGACCTGCGCTGGGTGGAAGCGCTCCTCGTTGGTGCCGTCGTCGCCTCGACCGATGCGGCGGCCGTGTTTTTTCTCATGCACGCACGCGGGCTGCGCCTGCGGCCGCGCGTGGCGGCCACCCTGGAAGTGGAATCCGGAAGCAATGATCCATTCGCTGTCCTGCTCACCATGCTGCTCGTCGAATTCCTCGCGATTGGCGACCAGTCGTGGGGACACGTGCTCGCGGTGCTTGCGAAACAGGGGCTGCTGGGCGCGCTCATCGGCATTGTCGGCGGGCGGGCCATCGTGTTCGTGCTCAACCGATTCGCTTTCGCACAAGGCTTGCACGCACCGTTTGTCACCACGACGGCGCTGGTGATCTTCGGCATCGGCTCCTTTATTCATGCTTCGGGATTTCTTGCCGTCTACATCGCAGGTCTGATCGTCGGCAATCGGCCGACGCGCGCGCACAACACCGTCGTCGCCTTTCTCGATGCGGTCACCTGGCTTGCGCAGATCGTGATGTTCGTGCTGCTTGGCCTTCTTGCCTGGCCGCATCGCCTGGTCGGCAGTATCTGGCCCGCGCTCGGCGTCGCGCTCACGCTGATGCTCATCGCGCGCCCGGTTGCGGTGTTTGCCTGCCTCGCGCCGTTTCGGTTTCCGTGGCGCGAGAAGGTGTTCATCTCATGGGTCGGCTTGCGCGGGGCGGTGGGTATTTTTCTCGCTTCCATTCCGCTCCTCGTCGGCTTGCCAAAGGCATTTCTCTATTTCGACGTAGCCTTCGTGGTCGTCGTGGTTTCGCTCCTGGTTCAGGGCTGGAGCGTGGGCTGGGTTGCGCGCTGGCTGCACATCGCGCTGCCCCGTCAGGATGCGCTGCCGACGCGGGTCGAGCTCGATCTTCCCGGACAGCTCGCGCAGGAACTTGTCGGCTATCCGGTTTCCCCCAACAGCCCTTATCTCAAGCGCGGGCTGCTCCCGTCCTGGGCCAAACCCACGCTCGTCGTGCGCCAGGAACAGATTCTCAGTCCTGCCGAAGCGCAGCCGGTCAAGCAGGGCGATTACATCTATCTGCTTGCGCCACCGGAAAGGGCGCAAGCGCTCGACCGCTTCTTTGTCGACATGCCGCCGCCCAGCACGCCCGATCCGCGCCTGCTCGGAGACTTCTTCGTTGGCGGCGAGGTGACGCTGGGCGCGCTCGCCGAAATCTACGGGCTTTCGATTGCGCCGGAGCATACCGGGATCTCGCTTGCGGCTCACATCGAGCAGTCGCTGATTCATGCGCCAAAACAGGGGGACGTTGTGCCGCTTGGCCCGATTGCGCTCGTCGTGCACCGGGTCAACGAGGGCCGCGTCGCCTCGGTTGGATTGCGTCTGGCCGAGGACGAGGACGCAAGTATTCTTGGGCAGCTTAAAAAAACCGCGCGCCGGTTGTGGGGCGATTGATTTCCGGCCCAGCGATCTGCAGCAGCTCGGGGCCGCCGATCGAAATCACCTGGCCGGCATCGAGCCACACGATGGATCGCGCAAGACGCGCAAGCTCGGCAGCGTTGTGGCTCACATACACCATGGGCACGCGCGCTTCGTCGCGCAGTTTTTCCAGATAGGGCAAAATCTCGCGCTTGCGCGTCTCGTCGAGGGAAGCGAGCGGCTCATCGAGGAGGAGAAGGCGCGGCCGCATCAGCAGCGCGCGGCCGATGGCAATGCGCTGGCGTTCGCCGCCAGAGAGCTTCGCGGGACGCCGCTCGAGGAGATTGCCGATATCAAGCATGGCAACGATTCGTTCGAATTCTGCATCGTCGCGCAGGAAGCCATGCATGCGGCGCCCATAATCGAGGTTTGCTGCCACCGTGAAGTGGGGAAACAGGCGGCCCTCCTGGAATACGTAACCGATGCGTCGCCGATGCACAGGCATGTTGATAGATGCGGCGGAATCAAACAGTATAAAATCATCAAGCACGATGCGGCCGCGATCGGGGGCAATCAGGCCCGCAATCATATTGATGAGCGTGGTCTTGCCCGCTCCCGAAGGTCCGAACAGGCCGGCAGCTCCGCCCGGTGTTTGAAAGCTCGCACTGAGGAAAAAATCGCTGAGCCGTTTCTCGACCTCCACGGCGAGCATGTCATTCTCCGTGAAAGCGCGTGCCGGCTCGGCGCGCGAGCCATTCGGAGGCGACGAGGGCGGCCAGGGAAATCAACATCGCAACCACCACCAGGCGCGCCGCAGCGGCGTCTCCGCCCGGCGTCTGCGTAAACGTGTAGATCGCAGCCGAGATGGTCTGCGTCTCCCCGGGGATATTGGAGACGAACGTGATGGTCGCACCGAACTCGCCAAGCGCTTTTGCGAAACAAAGCACCATTCCGGCAATCACACCGGGCAAGGCCAGTGGCAGCGTGACGGTAAGGAAAAGCCAAAAGCGATTGGCGCCGAGCGTTGCGGCAGCCTGTTCAAGCCGGCGGTCGATTGTTTCGATACCGAGCCTGATCGGCCGGACGAGCAAAGGAAAACCCATGACACCACAGGCGAGCGCGGCGCCCGTCCAGCGGAACGAGAACACGATGCCGAGCTGCTCGGCAAAAAACGCGCCGATGGGCCCGCGGCGGCCGAAGGAAATCAGGAGCAGATAGCCGGTCACAACCGGCGGGAGCACGAGCGGCAGGTGAATGATGCCTTCGAGCAGCGCCTTGCCCCAGAACGATTTGCGCGCGAGCAGGAATGCGAGCGCGATCCCGAAGGGTAGCGCCACGAGAGTGGCAACGACAGCAATCTTCAGCGACAGCCTGACCGCAGTCCATTCATCGGGCGAAAGATCGAGCATGGCTCATACCTCTCCCTGAAAGGGGGAGGTCGACCGCGGAAGCGCAGCGAGAGCGGTCGGGTTGTGCTTAAATCGCGCGCTGTCCGACCCTTCCCCTTTCCGGGGGAGGCAGCCGGTACGCTGCGGCAAGAAAACAAATCCGAACGACTCGAAAATGCCTTTTGCCGGCGTCGAGCGCAGAAATGCGAGATAGCGTTCCGCCTCAGTGCCGGCATGCGTGGTCCGCGCTGCCGGATAGACGATGGAAGGATGCGACTCCGCCGGGAATGTGCCGACGATCTTCACCCGGGGCTCGGCCTTCGCGTCCGTCAAATACACGATACCGAGCACCGCCTCGCCCCGCGCTACCAGCGTCAGCGCCACGCGCACGTTCTCGGTCATGGCGAGTTTGGGCGCTGCCTTTTCCCAGGCGCCCAATTTTTCCAGAGCCGCCTTCGCGTATTTTCCCGCCGGGACCGAGCGCACGTCTGCCGTTACGATCCGTCCGCTGCCGGCAAGGGCCGCGAGATCAAATCCGGGGCCGATGCTAACGGCGCCCACGGGTGATTCCGCAGGGGCGATCAGAACGAGCTGATTGCCGAGAAGATCGAAGCGGGTCTCCTGGTTGATCAAGCCTTTCTGCGCGCCGTAATTCATCCAGTCTTCGTCGGCTGAGATGAACACCTCGGCGGGCGCGTCATTCTCGATCTGCTTCATCAGCGCTGAGCTTGCCGCATAGCTCGCACTCACCCGCGTTCCCGTCTCCGACGTGAAGGCGGCATTGACGGCATCGAGCGCGTTCTTCAGCGAGGCAGCGGCAAACACGATGATAGTAGAAGTCGCCATGGCCACAGGGAGACTGAGCGCCGGTAGTGCGCCGACAACCAACAAAGCGCGACGGGTGTGAACTTTCATGCAGCTCGTTTCAGGCCGGCCTTACGTGCCGCCCTTCCATTGAGAATAATCTCGTTCGGAAGTCGGCCGAGCTGGAAGCGCGTTCCGCAAACAAAGGCATGCTTACGGCATGCCTGGGGGCCGTGCTTGAAAAATAGCAATACTGTGTCAGAAGGCAAAGGCGGAAATTGATTGCTGCCCAAACCGGCGAGCGGAAGCATGCAGGAGGAAAGTGCGGGTGTGAGCGCACCGAGCAACGAGGAATATGACTACATCATTGTGGGCGCGGGCTCGGCCGGTTGTGTGCTTGCCAATCGCCTCTCTGCCGATCCTGGCACGCGCGTGCTCCTGCTCGAAGCTGGCGGCAACGACAACTGGATCTGGTTCCACATCCCGGTCGGCTATCTGTTCGCGATCGGCAATCCTCGATCGGATTGGATGTTTACGACCGAGCCGGAGCAAGGGCTGCATGGCCGGACCCTGAATTATCCGCGCGGCAAAGTGATCGGCGGCTGCTCGGCCATCAACGCGATGGTCTATATGCGCGGCCAGGCTGCCGACTACGACCATTGGCGCCAGCTCGGGCTGACCGGCTGGGGCTGGGATGACGTGCTTCCCTTCTTCAAACGCCAGGAGCATCACTTTCTCGGAGAGAGTGAGAGCCATGGCGTGGGCGGCGAATGGCGCATCGAGGCGCCGCGCGTGCGCTGGGACATTCTCGATGCATTCCGCGCGGCTGCGGAACAGGCCGGCATCAGATCGATTCCCGATTTCAACACCGGCGACAACGAGGGTATCTGTGCCTTTCATGTAAACCAGCGCCGCGGCCGCCGCTGGTCTGCGGCGCGCGGTTTCCTGAAACCGGTGCTGCACCGGCAAAACCTGGCGCTGGCAACCGAGTGTCTGGTCGAAGCCGTTCTTTGCAACGGCAGGCGCGCGGTAGGCGTGCGTTGGCGGCAAGGCGGCGCGGTGCGCCGGGCGCGCTGTCGCCGTGAAGTCATCCTTGCGGCCGGCGCCATCGGCTCGCCGCAGCTTCTCAAGCTCTCTGGCATCGGGCCTGGGCGCGAACTCGAGCGGTTCGGAATACCGGTGGTTGTGGACAAGCCCGGCGTGGGCGAGAACCTGCAGGATCACCTGCAACTCCGCCTCATCTACAAGGTCAACGGCATCAAGACGCTGAACGCGACGTACCGTTCCCTGGTCGGCCGCGCCTTGATGGGGTTGCAGTACGCGCTATTGCGACGCGGACCCCTGACCATGGCGCCCTCTCAGCTCGGTCTGTTCACGCGCTCTGACCCGCACCGCGAGCGCGCCAACATCCAGTATCACATCCAGCCTCTTTCGCTCGACAAGTTCGGCGAGCCGCTGCACGACTTTCCCGCTTTCACCGCAAGCGTCTGCAACCTGCAGCCCACGAGCCGCGGCCGGATCGAGCTGCGTTCTGCCAATCCGGCCGACAAGCCGGTGATCAGGCCGAACTATCTCGCTACGGACGAGGATCGCCGGGTTGCAGCTGACAGCGTTCGGGTGACGCGCAAGATTGTGGTGCAGCCGGCGCTCGCGCCCTACGAGCCAGTCGAATATCTTCCCGGCACGCAAGTGGGCGACGATGACGCCTCGCTCATCAAAGCTGCGGGCGACATCGGCACGACCATCTTTCATCCTGTGGGCACGGCCAAAATGGGATTGCCCAGCGACCCGATGGCGGTCGTTGATGAGAGGCTGCGCGTGATCGGGATGGAGCGGATACGCGTAATGGATGCTTCGGTGATGCCCACGATCACCTCCGGCAACACCAATTCGCCGACCATGATGATCGCCGAGAAAGGCGCGGCAATGATCAAGGATGACGCGCGTTAGTGCGGGTCTCGATCTTATAGTCCGAACGGGTAGGTGTCGGGCAGCCCGGGACGCGCGTGCTCCGGACCGAGGGGGGTTACGGCCGAACTCTCGTCGAACCACACGAAGGCATCGAACTGCTGCGGCAGTGAAGCGTCGGCATAGTGGCTCAAAAGTTCAGTGTCGGGCCGGTAGATCACACCGATGAAACGTTCGAGCCGCGGCTGCAAAAGCCGCTGGCGCAAACCGTCGTGGCGCTTTGGCCGCAAATCCACGAGGAAACGGGCAATTCCTGAATCGTGACACAAGCGTTCGTAGCTGTCGCGATGGGAGGGCCGCACGCGCTTGATCTCCATGTCCCCGCCCCACTCGGAGGCTGCTGCCACGGTGCCGGTATGCGTGCCGAAGCCGATCAGGGCGGCCTCGTCGCCGAAACGCTCGCGACATAGCTGGCCGATGTTCAGTTCCTCGCGCAGGGTGCCCATCTCGGTAAAGCGCGCGTCTCCGATGTGGGAGTTGTGCGCCCATACGACGGCCTTCGATCGGGGGCCATGCGCCTCAAGCAAATGCTCAAGCGTCTCGAACATGTGGGTGTCGCGCAGATTCCACGACTCCGCGCCGCCGTAATACATGATGCGGTAGTAGCGCTCGGCGGCGGCGATCAAGCGGGCGTTCTGCGCCGCGTCCAGGAAGCTTTCACCGTCTCCGTGAGCATACTGCATCCGTCGCTGAAGAAGCTCGCGGCATTGCGCGATCACCAGCTGCTCGCAGCGCCGGTAGCCTTCTGTGAGCACCGCGCGCCCGTAGGTCGAAGGCTCCTTCTGCCAGGGCGTGAGACAGCCGTAGCGCTCACGCGCCACAGCCGCCGCCTGCGGATCGACGCGGTCGAGATATTCGAGCACTGCCCCGATGGAGCCACTCATATTATAGAGATCGAGACCGTAGAAACCGGCGCGACGATCGAATTCGGGGACCTTCGCGTTGTGCTCGCGCATCCAATCGATGAAGCGCGCAACCTCAAGATTGCGCCACATCCAATTGCGGGAAGCGCTGGAACGGAGACTCGGCACCGCCATCAAGCTTGCGCAGACTGCGTAAGCTTGTCTGCGCCCGAGCGGGTCGATGGCGCACATGGCGGTCAACCACTGCCGCATCCGGCCAATCCGCTTCCACCGCCACGATGGTGAAGCCGTGCTGCTCGATCAAGCGGCACGTGATGGCGGCGCGTGCGCGATAGAATTCGGAAGTACCGTGACTTGCTTCGCCCAAAAGAATGACGCGCCGGTCCGCGAAGCGATCGAATAGTTCCCCGAATGCCGGGTCATCGATATCCGGTAAAAGCTCGGCTGCGGCGGCAATCATTCGCTCCACGGTTTCTCCGCGCGCCGCGCCGGGCACATGATTGGAGGCCGCGCGATGGCCGTCCTCGGCCCAGCCCTGTTCGCCGATGAGCGGTACGAACATCACAGCGCCGAGATTTGCCTGCTCGTACTCGCTCTCGCCCGTGCGCGTGATCTTGAGCAGCTCCTGATGGCGCTCCTGCGTGCCAACCGGAATGACGAGGCGTCCGCCGATTCCGAGTTGCGCTTTCAAGGCATGCGCACCGCGGGTCCTCCCGCGGATACCAGAATGGCATCGAACGGCGCCGCTTCGGGCCAGCCACGCGTGCCATCGCCCGCGCGTAACTCAATATTGTCGTAACCCAATTTCCTGAACCGCCGCCGCGCCGCGTCGACCAGAGATGCATGCCGCTCGATCGCGTAGACGCGGTCGGCGATCTGGCTCATGACTGCGGCCGCGTAACCCGAGCCCGCGCCCACTTCGAGCACGCTCTCTCCGGGTTTTAGCTCCGCGCCCTCGATCATCAGCGCCACGAGGTAGGGCTGCGAGATGGTTTGTCCTTCTGAGAGGGGGAGGGCGCCGTCCTCGTAGGCGAACTCCTCGAACCCGGACTCGACGAAGGCTTCGCGCGGCACGCGGCGCATGGCCTCGAGCACACGCGCATCGCGTACGCCACGTCTCGCGATCTGAGCATCCACCATGCGCTCGCGGGCGCGGGCGAGATCGAGCATAGCGTGGGACAACCGCGGCAAAGAAGCGAAGTTCCGTACGCCGCGATCGAGGATTTCCTAGAGCTGTATGAGGTTTCTTCGAATAACCATCCGCTCCAGCTTATTGTTTGAGCACGATCTTATCCGAAAACCGGCACCCACTTTCGGGATCATCTCTACGCAACCCATCAGCTCTGCATGCCCCATCGGCGTACAGTCACCGCCTCGATGTTGCGAAAGATGACGTTTTCAACGGCGAGGCCGATCAAGATCACCGTGAACAATCCGGCGAATACAGCCGGGATGTCGAGCATGTTCTTGTTCTCGAAGATGTACCAGCCGAGGCCGCCCTTGCCGGAGGAAACGCCGAAAACAAGCTCGGCGGCAATCAAGGTGCGCCACGCGAACGCCCAGCCGATCTTCAGGCCCGTGAGGATCGAAGGGAATGCCGCGGGGATGAGGATCTTGGCGACCAAACGGGGCCCTTTGAGCCCATAGTTGCGGCCCACCATGCGCAAGGTCGGAGACACAGAGCGAAACCCGGAATGGGTGTTCAGTGCGACCGCCCACAGGACCGAGTGCACCAGCACGAATATGATCGAGACTTCGCCCAAGCCGAACCAGACGAGCGCGAGGGGCAGGAGCGCAATGGCCGGCAACGGATTGAAGGCCGAGGTGAGCGTCTCGAGCAGATCGTTGCCGACGCGCGACATCATCGCGAGCGCGGTGAACGCCATTGCCAAAGCAAGCCCGAGCGCATAGCCCTTGAGCAGGAGCTGCATCGAGTTGAGAGCCTTGAGGGGAATGTCGCCGCTCTGGATCCCGGCGGCAAACGCTTCGAGCGTAGCGGTGAATGTCGGGACGAGCAGCGGGTTGTTGAGATAGCGGGCGTAGAGCTCCCAGGCGATTGCGATCAGAAGAAGAACCATCGCCTTGCGCAGCCAGCTCTGGCTGGCGAGCCTTTGTGGAAACGTGAGCGGCGTCTCGATGACCCCGATGTCTTTGCCCGCCACGACATCGCGCAGATATTCGTGACGCACCGGCGGCAGGTGCTGAAACCGTCCCGCGCTCATTGAAAGATCAGCCATGCGGGAGGACCTCCTGTTCTTCAATGCGGTCGGCAAACAGCATGTCATGAATGCGCTCCGAGAGCTTGCATCCGCTTGCTGGATCGGTGCGGTCGCTGCCGTCGCTGTTCAGCTCACCCTTGACCTGTCCGGGATGGGGCGAAAGCAGGAGGATGCGGTTGCCGACGAGCACAGCCTCGGGAATCGAGTGGGTGACGAACAGGACGGTGAACCGCACCTCCGCCCATAGCTCAAGCAGCTCGTCCTGCATCCTGCGGCGCGTGAGCGCATCGAGCGCCGCGAACGGCTCATCCATGAGCAGCACGTCGGGCTCCATCGCCAACGCGCGCGCGATCGCAACGCGTTGTTTCATGCCGCCCGACAACGTGTGTGGGTAGGAGTCGGCGAATTTCGCGAGATTGACCTTGTCGATATAACGAAGCGCCTGCGCCTCGGCGGCCCTGCCACGCAGCTTGTGTGAGGATTCAAGCGCGAAAACCACGTTCTGTTTGACGGTTTTCCAGGGCAACAGCTGATCGAATTCCTGAAATACAAAAACGCGGTCGGCGCCCGGGCCGCGGACCGGTCGCCCCTTGAGCAGCATGCTTCCTTCGGTGGGCGCCATGTAGCCGCCAACCGCTTTGAGCAGCGTGCTCTTGCCGCAACCCGAGGGACCAAGGAGGACGAACCGGTCCGCCGCATAGACGTCGAAGCTCACCCGATAGGTCGCAGTGACGAGATGCTTCTCGGTCTTGTATTGCAGCGTGAGCCCCTGCACCTGGAGGAGGGGCGAGGTAGGCGGCGGTTCGTTCATCGGTTGAGCATAGACCTGCCGCCAGTGCTATCAACCGGTTCCAGTCACTCGGGAGAGAAACAGAATGCCGACCTTTGCCAATGCCCTGACCCGGCGAAAGGCGATTGCGGCATTGACCGGAAGCGTTGTCGGGATGCCCGGTATTCTGCACGCGCAAGCTCCCCTCAAAATCACTTTCGTGCAGCAACGGGGGCTGCTTTACATTCCCGTCGACATCATGGTTGCGGGCGGCGTTCTGCAGAAAGAGGCAACGAAGCTCGGGCTCGGCAAGGTCGAGGCGACCGCGACGGCGCTGAGCGGCCCCGGCCCCGTGCTCGATGCCTTGCTCTCGGGCGCCACGGACTATGGTACGGCAGCGCTCCCCTCACTTCTTACGATCTGGGAAAAGACGCGCGGCACCGCGAACGAGGTCAAGGCGGTAGGTACTGTCTCCAACGGAGCCATGACGCTCTACACCATCAATCCCAATATCAGGAGCATCGCCGACTTCACCGAAAACGACCGCATCGCGGTGCCGACGGTGCGCCTGTCGTTCAATTCCATGATGCTGCAGATGGCAGCCGAGCAGCAGTGGAACGATCCGTTCCGCCTCGATCATCTGACGATTGCGCTTGGGCACCCGGATGCGGTCGCCGCCCTTTCGGCTGGATACGGCAAGGCGACCGTCACCGCGCACATCGCCGTGCAGCCCTTCACCGACCGTGGGCTCAAGCTGCCGGGCGCTCATGTCATTATTGACAGCCGCAAAGTATTCGGCGGACCTTTGACGCAGATCACGCTGCTCGCGAGCGCGCAGACGCGCCAGAAGAACCCGCTCTTGTTCAGGGCCGTCGCCAACGCCCTCGAGGAGGCCATAAAAGTCGCCAACGCGGACAAGCGCGCGGCGGCCACCCTGTGGAAAGAAGTTCAAAAGGCGCCGGAGAACATCGACGATCTCGTGCGCCAGCTCGAAGATCCGGGCTTCGAATTCACCTCGCAGCCGCACCGCATCGCCTACTTTGCGGCCTTCCTCAACCGCATCGGCACGATGAAAGCGAAGCTTGGCGACTGGAAAGAGCTTTTCTGGGATACAGCTCACCACCAGCACGGCGATTGAACATGGCTCGCCGGCGCCTTAAGGATGACGGAGTGACGTAGGCGTTCGTGACGTGCCAAGCACCATCGTTGATGCTACACGTCACTGATGAACGACGCTTTGTCTCTGCCGCAAACAGAAGCTGATAAGCAGCCGGTTTCGGTCGGCTCCTCCCCCCCAGCCAAAATCGGAGTGCTGCTCATCAACCTCGGCACGCCGGAGGCGCCGGATGCTCCTGCCGTGCGCCGGTATCTGAAGGAATTCCTCACCGATCCGCGCGTCATCGAACACCAGGGCCCGCTCTGGGACATTCTGCTTAACGGCGCCATCCTGCGCGTGCGGCCCCGACGCAAGGCCCGCGATTACCGGAAAATCTGGAATTACGAGAAGAACGAATCTCCGCTCAAGGCCATCACGCGCTCGCAGGCGGAAAAGCTCGCTTCAACCCTGCAGCCGTTAGGTGATCATGTGATGGTGGACTGGGCGATGCGCTACGGAAATCCATCCATTGCCTCGGCGATTGCGCGGTTCGCGCAACACGGATGCGAGCGGCTTCTCATCCTGCCGCTCTACCCGCAATATTGCGCAGCCACTACGGCCACGGCTTGTGACGAGGTGTTCCGGGCGCTGTTGCCCCAGCGCTACCAGCCGGCGTTACGAATTGCGCCGCCTTATTACAACGACGCCATCTACATCGAGGCACTCGGATCCTCGCTCACCGCGGAGCTCGCGCAGCTATCCTTCAAGCCGGAAGTCATCGCCGCCTCATTCCACGGCGTGCCGCAGGCGTTCATCGATGCGGGAGACCCGTATTACGCGCATTGCACCGAGACCGTGCGCCTCTTGCGCAATGAGCTCAAGCTCGATGAAAACGCACTGATCATGACCTTTCAGTCGCGCTTCGGGCGGGCGAAATGGCTCGCGCCGGCAACCGACCAGAGCGTGAAACAGCTTGCCAAAAAAGGCGTGAAGAACATCGCCGTGATCATGCCGGGCTTTTCCGCGGACTGCCTCGAAACCCTCGAGGAGATCGCGGTCGAGAACGCGCGCATATTCAAAAAATACGGCGGAGAGAACTTCGCGACGATCCCCTGTCTCAACGACAGCGCGCCGGGCATGCTGGTCATCTGGCAGATGGCATTGCGCGAGCTGAAAGGTTGGATTTGAAACCAATCGGCTCCTAATAGCTCCCTGCCGATATTCAAGATGCTTGCGTGCTGCGCCTGCCATAATAACGGGGCGCATGGCGCACTTGCAGCCATGAACGCGTTTTCCACATTTTTGCAAGAAGCACAGGAGAGGGAAGATGTTTTTCGGCCTTGATGTATTTGCGGTCGTGCTCGTGGCACTCGCCGTGCTGAGCTTGTTCGCATCGGTGAAGACCGTGCCACAAGGCTATCAATGGACGGTCGAGCGCTTCGGCCGATACACGCACACGCTCAAGCCGGGACTTAACTTCATCATTCCGTATTTCGATCGCGTTGGCCGGAAGATGAACATCATGGAGCAGGTCATCGACATCCCGCGCCAGGACGTCATCTCGAAGGACAATGCGACGGTCACGGTGGATGGCATCGCTTTCTATCAGGTACTCGATGCTGCCCACGCAAGCTACGAGGTCTCCAACCTCAATCAGGCGATCGTGGCGCTCACCATGACGAACATCCGTTCGGTCATGGGCGCATGGATCTTGATCAGATGCTTTCGCATCGCGACGAAATCAACGAGCGGCTGCTGCGGGTGGTGGACGCGGCGGTGTCCCCTTGGGGCGTCAAAGTCACTCGCATCGAGATCAAGGACATCGTGCCGCCTGCCGACATGGTGCAGGCAATGGGCAGGCAGATGAAGGCAGAACGCGAAAAGCGCGCGGAAATCCTCCAAGCAGAGGGCCAGCGCCAGGCGGCAATCCTGCGGGCGGAAGGCCAGAAACAGTCGCAAATACTGGAAGCGGAGGAGCGCCGGGAAGCGGCTTTCCCGGATGCGGAAGCGCGCGAGCGCTCGGCGCAAGCGGAGGCAAAGGCGACCGAAATGGTGAGCGATGCCATCTCTCGCGGAAACGTTTCGGCGCTCAATTATTTCGTGGCGGAAAAATATCTGCGCGCCTTCACGCAGCTCGCACAGTCACCGAATCAAAAAATATTGATGCTCCCCATCGAGGCTACGAACGTGCTCGGCTCGCTCGCCGGCATTGGCGAGATTGCTAAGGAGGCATTCGGCATGGACGGCAAAGCGGGCCCGCCCGCCTCACCGGCGCGCCGGCCGACTGGCCCGACCGCGGGGCCTGCGCCAGCGGCGTCATAAGAGGGTGTCATGCTGGACTGGATCGTTTCCATGGTCGTTTCCCTCGGCGCCTGGAACTGGTTTATCGCCGCAGCGCTGTTTCTGTTCATTGAAGTGCTGGCGCCCGGTATCTTCATGCTGTGGCTCGGGCTCTCCGCGATCCTCGTGGGCATCATCTCCCTTGCAGTGGTGTGGTCGTGGCAGCCGCAGCTGATCGCGTTTGCGGTTTTTGCGCTGATCTCTGTGCCGGCCTGGCGTCATTTCGCCCGCAAGGTGGAGGCCGCGCCCGACAACCCGTTCCTCAATCGCCGCACCGCAGCCTATGTCGGGCGCGTGTTCACCCTTGAAAGGCCGATCGTGAATGGTGTGGGCGCCGTACACATCGACGACACGGTATGGCGGGTAACCGGCCCGGACCACCCGGCGGGCAGCCGCGTGCGCGTCGTGGGCGCCAACGGTGCCAATCTCGTCGTCGAGGCAGCGTAAACACGGCATCGCCGTTCCGCGGATGGCTCACGCGATGCCGGCACGCAGCAGATCGTGGAAATGAAGGACGCCGACCGGCTTGCCGGCGTCGGTCACCATCAGCGCGGTGATCTCCGAAGCATTGATGATCTCGAGTGCCTCGCTTGCGAGCTGGTCCGGCCGCACCGTCTTGGGCGAGCGCGTCATCACCTCGTCCACGCGGCACTCGAGCAGATGCGGGCGCATGTGACGCCGAAGGTCGCCATCCGTGATTATTCCCGCCAGCTTTCCGGCCTTGTTCGTGATACCGACACAGCCGAAACCCTTGCTCGACATTTCGACCACTGCGTCTGCCATCGAGGTGCCGAGGACAACCAGCGGGATGCTGTTTCCGCTATGCATGACGTTGGCGACGAATTTCAGCATGGCGCCAAGCCGCCCGCCGGGGTGTAGTTTGTGAAAATCGACCGCGGTGAAACCGCGGCTCTCGAGAAGCGCGAGCGCAAGCGCGTCTCCGAGGGCGGCCTGCATCAGAGTCGAGGTCGTGGGGGCGAGATTGTGCGGGCAGGCTTCGCGCGCCGGCGGGAGCGCGAGCATGATATCGGCTGCCTTTCCCAACGTGCTGGCTGCAGCCGCCGTCACGGCAATCAGCGGAATGCGAAAGCGCCGCGAATAGTCGATCAGGTGCTTGAGCTCGGCCGTCTCCCCGGACCATGACAAGGCCATGATCGCGTCATCGGGCGTGATCATGCCGAGATCGCCGTGGCTTGCTTCGCTCGGGTGGACGAAGAAAGCGGGCGTGCCGGTCGAAGCAAAGGTGGCCGCGATCTTACGCGCGACATGGCCCGACTTTCCCATGCCGGTGACGATGAGGCGGCCTCGCGCAGCCGAGATCAACTCCACCGCGCGCACGAATGTGCGTCCGAGTTCCTGATGCATTGCCGCGCACAGCGCGCTGACGCCTTCCGCCTCGGCTTGCAACGTGCGCAACGCGCAGTCGAGCAGGCTCTGAGCCCGCGGGTCAGGCGGCTTTTCACTGCTCAGCGGCTTGGCCATGGGAACTCCGCCCCGTTTCGGACGGGCTTAGCACTACCCGAGCGCACGGCAAGGGGCGGTCAAGCGCGCAGTCAACCCGTCATTAACCATATCCATTCTAGATTCATTAACCAACGCCTAACGCCTGCGCGGTGCCCGTTTGCCGGCGCGCCGCATGGGCGCGTGCGATCGGCGCAACTGATTGATTCGCGCGCGCGTTGGCTCGCGTGGGAAGGGCACCGGCGATGAGTCGCGCCGGTCGTGAGCCGAGGGAACGACGTGTGGCGCTGTCGCTCGTCTCGATTGACTTGGGTGTTGCGCACTGGCGCGTTGGCCGCAGGCCTCCTCGTCGTGGGCCCGAACGCTCACGCGGAGGTTGCCGTGGATCCGTTTCTCTTGGCGCCGCGCGTCGATGGGGACGCAAATAATCCGCCGCGTTTCGGCACGTTGCGCGGCGAGCGCGACGTCTCGCGCTTTCGGATATCAGGCGGCCAAGCCGGAACAGCAGCCGGCAGCACGGGATTCGATTCCCGTAATCTGGGCAAGCGCAAAAAAACGGCTCAGACAAAGAAGCCGGCCGGCACGACCCCGGCAAAGCCCACCGATACAGCTAATAACGATGCAGCAATCAACACGTCGGATGCCCCCGCTAAGGCGTCGCCCAAACTGTTGCAGCCGCGCTCCGCGGCGTTTTCGGCGCAGACGCGCAATCCGTTTCGCCCGGGGGCGCCGCCGGCCACCACCGATGCGGAAACCGCAACAGTTGCCAGCGTCGCGCCGTACTGGCGGCCGCTTCCGGAGGAAAGGCCGTTTGCTCCACTCGGAATTCAGACTGGCGCTTTCAATTTCCGGCCGGCGCTCGAATACGTGCGCGGCTACGACACAAACCCGGGGCGCTTGAATGTGCGACCCTATGCGAGCTCGTGGTACAACATCTACGCCCCCTCGCTGCTGGTGAACACGAACTGGGATCGGCACGCGTTCAATGCCGACTTCGTTGGCGCGTATTACAGCTACGACACCTATCACCCCCTCGATCGCCCCAGTGCCGGGCGGCTTATCGTGGCGACGGAACGGCCAGAGAGCCCGTTCATTCAAGCCGACCTCGCTCGCCTGCCGGTCTACACCACCCTGGGCGGCGGCGTGGGCTTTGGGCAAAAATTCAATCGGCTCGAAGTCATCGTCAAAGGTGACGTCGATACGACCAAGTATCTCGCACTTCGTCACCGGGCAGACCGAAACCAATGCCGACCGCGATTACACGCAATATAAAGGCACATTGCGTACCAACTACGAGCTCACTCCCGGCGTCATACCGTTTGCCGAAGTCAGCTCGAACAAACTCGCTGGGGCCTGGAGCGCGACTCCGACGGCTGAAGCGCAAAGGGTGGCACCAGCTTTGAATTCTCCCGCAAACCCACCGGGCAGATCGGGCTGGGTTATCTGGAGCAGATCTACCGCGATCCAACGCTGCCCAAGATAACGGGGCCGGTCATCGAGGGATCGGTGTTATGGACGGCGACCGCGCTCACGAGCGCGCGCCTCTTCGCGCTGACTACGATCAGTGAATCGCCGCTCGCCGGGCAGTCGGGCCTTTACGAGCGCACGGTGGGTCTCGAGATGAATCACTGGTTCCGCCGCTGGCTGTTGGCCACCGCTACCTTCGTGCACGTCCACGACGTCTATCCCGGCTCCATACGTGTCGATAATCGATACATCGCGTCGACGGCCTTGACCTACATGTGAACCGCGAATTCCACCTCCGTGGCGAATTTCGCCAGGAATGGCTGAACTCGAACATTCCGGGTTCGAACTACGTGGCAAGCATCTGGCTCCTCGGCCTGCGCCTGCAGCGGTGATGCTCAGCGCCACCGTCATTCCGGGGCGCCCGCGGAGCGGCGAACCCGGAATCCATAACCACAGGCCTGAAGTCGTGGATTCCGGCCCTCGGCCTTTCGGCCTCGGCCGGAATGACGGGTGCGAGGATTGCTCAGCCCTCGCCTAGCAGCGACTTGATCTCCGTGCGCAACGCCTCGCTTAGATCGCTACGCTCGAGCGCATAAGCGACATTCGCCGCGAGGAAGCCGACCTTGGAGCCGCAGTCGAAGCTGCGGCCGGCAAACTCGAAACCATAGAACGGTTGTGTCTTGGCAAGCTCAATCATCGCATCGGTGAGTTGAATCTCATCCCCGGTCCCGCGCTTCTCCGCCGCCAGCACATCAAAGATTTCCGGCTGCAGCACGTAGCGGCCGGTAATGATGAGATTGGAGGGCGCCGTCTCGCGCGACGGCTTCTCGACCATCTTCGTCAGCGAGAACAGATTGCCCCTACGCTCGCCGACCCCGACCACGCCGTACATGTGCACGCGCTCGGGAGGCACCTGCTCGACCGCGATAATGTTTGCTGATTGGACATCGCGCGCCGCTTGGATCATCTGCGCCAGGCAGCCGGGCTTGTACTGCACCAGCACGTCAGGAAGGAGCAGCGCGAACGGCTCGTTGCCCACCAACTCGCGCGCGCACCAGACTGCATGCCCCAGGCCCAGCGGCAGTTGCTGCCGCGTAAAGCTCGTCGTGCCTGGTCCGGGCAACTCCCGCGCCAGCAGGGCGAGATCCTCCCGCCTCTGGCGTTCGGTCAAGGTGTGCTCGAGCTCGAACTGACGGTCGAAATGGTCCTCGATGACGCCCTTGTTGCGGCCGGTAACAAAGATGAAATACTCGATGCCGGCTTCTCTCGCCTCGTCGACCACATGCTGGATGAGCGGTCGATCGACGACCGGCAGCATCTCCTTGGGCATGGCTTTGGTCGCGGGGAGAAATCGGGTGCCAAGGCCGGCAACCGGAAAGACGGCTTTGCGGATGGGGTTCATTCAGTTGCGATCCGGCGCAATGAAAAATCAGAAAGCGATCTCGGTGCTGAGAATTTTGTGAGGTATGTGCGGATGCGCACTCGCCAAGAGAGGCACTGTAGCACGATCTGGAAAAGAGCCAGATGCCGCATGTTAAGAGGTCCGGCCTGTCTCTGCAGACGAACTCGATCGAGTTCCCTATTCCTAGGATAGGGCGTTAAAGTCTGTCGATGACGTGAAACCGTCTCCCCTCGGGAGGAGGGAGCGCACCGCGTCGACCTCCAGCCGGCCCAGCCCTCGGGACGGGAGAGCCATGCAGTCCGCACCTTTTAGCCCCCAATCTTCAACTTGACATGTTTCGCGTGATATTGGCCCCGTAGCTGGTAGATATCCTGCCGGGCGGCGGACACCCGGTTGTGGCGGTAAGTTCATGAGGTTTATGCATCTTTCCCGCGCATTGGCGGTCGCCTTTTTGGCCGGCTTGAGTCTGGTCGCGATCGTGCCGGCGGCGCAGGCGCAATTTTGGGACTGGGGTCGGCCGCGGCGGTTCGAACCATTCAGGGACTGGTGGGCGCCGCAACGGTCCTACGAGCCCCGCTACCGGGAGCGCGAGCGGGAGCGCGACAGCGGATGGGAGCGCGAGCGGGAAACTCCGGCCGATTTCTCTCACGCACCTCCGCCAACGCAGAAGAAGCCGGAAGCGACGGTCAGTATTCTTGTGATGGGTGACGCCAATGCTGATTGGCTCGCCTACGGCCTCGAAGATGCGTATTCGGAGAAGCCCGAGATTGCGGTCGTGCGCAAGCACCGCTCTGATTCCGGCCTCATCCGCTACGATCCGCGCCGCGAGGGCGAGTGGGCACAGATGGCACGCGACATCATCGCGGCCGAAAAACCGAAATTCGTCGTCATGATGATCGGCAACAACGATCGCCAGGCGATCCGCGAAAAAGCCCCGCCGGTCGTGCGCCCAAAACCCAATACCCCGCAGCCTGCGCAGCAGCCAGGGCAGCAGACACGCGCGGTACCTCAATCCGGCATGCCGGCGGAGCCAAATGCGGAGCAGCAGCTTCCGGCCGAACCCGGCGCAACTCCTGAGCAACCGCCCGCAAATATGACTCCGGAGGCGCGAGTGGCGTCCTATGGTCCGTGGGAGTTTCACACGGAGAAATGGGAAGCCGCTTACGTCAAGCGGATCGATGCGACGATCGCCGCGCTCAAGAGCGCCGGCGTGCCGGTGATCTGGGTCGGCTTGCCCTCGCAACGGAACACGAAGCCCAGCGCCGATTCATCCTATCTCAACGAGCTTTATCGCAGCCGCGCCGAAAAAGCCGGTATCACCTATGTGGACGTGTGGGACGGGTTCGTGGACGAGGGCGGCCGCTTCTCGCCGCAAGGTCCTGACTACGAGGGCCAGATTCGGCGGTTGCGCACCGGCGACGGTATCTATTTCACGAAATTCGGTGCCCGGAAGCTTGCTCTTTATGTGGACAAGGAAATCCAGCGCTATCTGGCCAATCGGTCTGTGCCGGTTGCGCTGCCGGCACCCACCGAATCTGAAAAGCAGACGGCCAAGCCTGGTGCGCCGGCACAGCCTGGCGCGCCCGCCCAACGGCCGTCCGTCGGACCCGTGCTGCCGCTCACCGTCAAAAATGTGCAACCGGAAGAGCTTCTGGGCGGAGCGCGCGCTGCAAACCGAACGTCCGGGGTGGACGCCACCGCGACCCGCGTTCTGAACAGGGGTGAGCCTGTGCCCGCCCCGCGCGGACGCGCCGATGATTTCAGCTGGCCGCGCAGCGGTATTGAGATCGATCAATCGAAGCTTGAGCCTACACCTCCGTCTCCGCCCGGAACGCCCTCCGTGACGGCCGGCCGGACGGGCACGGAAGCCGCCGGCCAGCAGGCCGAGAACACTGGCGAACAAAAAGCGGTGCAGCGCCGGGCGCCATCGCGTGAGAGTTTCCGCCCGCTGCCCTCGCTGCAACAAATCTTTCCCGGCTTGTTCCGGTTCTGATCAGCGCGCGGCCTAAGATTTTCGTCAGCGCGGCAGCGCCGTCGTGCCCATCAGAAATTTGTCTACGGCGTGCGCGCATTGCCGGCCTTCGCGGATCGCCCAGACCACTAGTGACTGGCCGCGGCGCATGTCTCCCGCGGCGAACACCTTTTCGAGCGAACTGCGATAGCCGATTGTGTCGGCCTTCACATTGCCGCGCGGATCGAGCGCAACGGCGAGCTTCTCGATCATGCCTTCGTGCATCGGATGCACGAAGCCCATTGCGAGCAGCACAAGCTCCGCGTCGATCTCGAATTCAGTGCCGGCAACAGGCTTGAACTTCTCGTCGACGCGCATGCAATGAAGTTTTTTCACCTGGCCATCCACGCCGGTGAAATTCGTGCTCATCACTGCGAAGTCGCGCTCGCAGCCTTCCTCGTGGCTCGCCGATGTGCGCAGCTTGAGCGGCCAATCCGGCCAGGTCAGCAGTTTGTTCTCCTGGACCGGCGGCTGCGGCATGATTTCGAAATTGGTAACCGAGCGCGCACCTTGCCGAATGGCGGTGCCGATGCAGTCGGATCCTGTGTCGCCTCCGCCGATCACGACCACGTGCTTGTCTTTCGCAAGAATGGGCTCGGCGCCATGCAGCGATTCGCCGCTGAGGCGCCGGTTCTGCTGGGGCAGGAAATCCATCGCGAAATGAATGCCGGCCAGCTCACGTCCGGGTATGGGCAGGTCGCGCGCTTTCTCCGCGCCTCCCGCAAGCACGACAGCATCGTATTCGTTCAGCAGCTTTTCGATCGGAACGGTCACGCCTACATGCGCGCCGTAATGAAACGCCACTCCTTCCGCCTGCATCTGCGCCACCCGGCGCGCGACGATGTGTTTCTCCATCTTGAAGTCCGGAATGCCGTAGGTGAGCAGGCCACCCGCACGCGCATGCTTCTCGAAAACGTGCACGTCGTGGCCTGCGCGGGCGAGCTGCTGCGCGCAGGCAAGGCCCGCCGGTCCCGAGCCGACTATGGCGACGGTCTTGCCGGTGCGCTCTGAAGGCAGGTCCGGCTTGACCCATCCATTGTTGAACGCGCGATCGGCGATTGCGCATTCGATGGTCTTGATGGTCACCGGATTGTCGTCGAGATTGAGCGTACAGGACGCCTCGCACGGTGCCGGACACACTCGCCCAGTCACTTCGGGAAAATTATTCGTGCTGTGCAGGTTGCGCGCGGCTTCCTCCCAATTGCCGCGGTAGACCAGATCGTTCCAGTCCGGGATCTGATTATTAACCGGACACCCGGAATGGCAGTACGGGATGCCGCAATCCATGCACCGCGCCGCCTGCGTCCGCGTCTCCTCCTCCGGCAGCGGCAGCACGAACTCGTGCCAATGTTTGATGCGCTCTTCGACTGGCTGGTAATCGCGGTCGCTGCGGTCGTATTCGAGGAAGCCGGTGACTTTGGCCATGCGCTGTTATTCGGCCGCCTGCATCGTACGCGCCTTCTCCATCTGAGCGAGCGCACGCCTGTATTCCACTGGCATCACTTTGCGGAATTTCGGACAATAGATGTTCCACTCGTCGAGAATGCGTGCTGCCACGGTCGAGCCGGTAAAACGTGCGTGCCGCGCAATAAGGAGCTTCAGACGCTCGGTATCAAAGCGCGTCATGTCCTCCAGAACGTCCACACGACCATGCGAGGCGAGATCCTGATGGTAGATGCGCTCGCTCACCTCCTCTTCCTGCGGTACGGGTTCGAGCTCAATCATTGCCATGTTGCAGCGGGTGTGGAACGTGCCGTCTTCGTCGAGGACGTAGGCAATGCCGCCCGACATCCCGGCTGCGAAATTGCGGCCGGTGCGGCCGAGCACGACCACGATTCCGCCGGTCATGTATTCGCAGCAATGGTCGCCTGCCCCCTCGATGACGGCTATTGCGCCCGAGTTGCGCACGGCAAATCGTTCGCCGGCAACGCCGCGGAAATAGCATTCGCCCGCGATGGCGCCGTACAGCACCGTGTTGCCGACGACGATCGACTCCTCAGGCACAATTCCCGCATCGGAGGTGGGGCGCACGATGATGCGCCCGCCCGAGAGGCCCTTGCCCACATAATCGTTGGCATCGCCCTCAAGCTCGAAAGTAACGCCGCGTGCGAGCCAGGCGCCGAAGCTCTGCCCTGCAGTGCCCGTGAACTTCACATGAATGGTATTGTCCCGCAGCCCCTCGTGTGCATAGCGCTTGGCCACTTCGCCCGAGAGCATGGCCCCGGTGGCGCGATCAGTGTTGCGGATCGGCGACTCTATACGCACTGGTGTGGCCCTCTCCAGTGCGGGCTCCGCCTGCGCGATCAGCCGACGGTCGAGTACATCCGTGAGCCTGTGGTCCTGCGCCTCGCAGTTGTGGATGCTGACGCCTTGCGGTGCGCGCGGTTTGAAGAACAGCTTCGAGAAATCGAGGCCTTTCGCCTTCCAGTGCTCGATCACCTGCCGCCTGTCGAGCATCTGCATTTGGCCGATCATCTCGGAAAAGGTGCGGAACCCCATCGCTGCCATCAGTTCACGCACCTCTTCGGCGACGAAGAAAAAGAAATTGATGACATGCTCGGGTTGTCCGACGAAGCGCTTGCGCAGCACGGGATCCTGGGTGGCGACGCCGACCGGGCAGGTGTTGAGATGGCACACGCGCATCATGATGCAGCCGGCCGCGATCAATGGCGCGGTGGAGAAGCCGAATTCGTCCGCACCCAGAAGCGCCCCGACGACCACGTCGCGGCCGGTGCGAAGGCCCCCGTCGACCTGCACGGCGATCCGGCCGCGCAGGCGATTGGCGACCAGCGTTTGGTGCGTCTCGGCAAGTCCGATCTCCCACGGCGAGCCGGCATGCTTGATGGAGGTGAGCGGTGAAGCGCCGGTGCCGCCTTCGAAACCCGCAATGGTGACATGGTCGGCGCGTGCTTTGGAAACTCCCGCAGCCACTGTGCCGACGCCAACTTCGGCGACGAGCTTGACGGAGACCGCGCCGTCCGGATTGACGTTCTTAAGGTCGAAGATCAGCTGCGCGAGATCCTCGATCGAGTAGATATCGTGATGCGGCGGCGGCGAGATCAGACCGACGCCGGGCGTCGAATGACGTACGCGCGCAATCGTCTGGTCGACCTTATGTCCGGGGAGCTGGCCGCCTTCGCCCGGCTTAGCCCCCTGTGCCATCTTGATCTGCATCATGTCGGAGTTGACAAGATATTCGGTGGTCACGCCGAAGCGGCCGGAAGCGACCTGCTTGATGGCGGAGCGCATCGAATCGCCATTGGGTAATAGCTTGAAACGGTCGGACTCCTCGCCGCCTTCGCCCGTGTTCGACTTCCCGCCGATGCGGTTCATGGCAATCGCCAAGGTCGTGTGCGCTTCGCGCGAGATCGACCCGAATGACATCGCACCGGTTGAGAAGCGGCGTACGATGTTTGCGGCCGGCTCCACCTCCTCTAGAGGCACCGGCTTGCGGCCGTCATCTTGCGCGGACTTGAGCCGGAAAAGGCCGCGAATGGTGAGAAGCCGCTCGGATTGTTCGTTGCAGGTTTGCGCATAGGCCCGATACTGCTCGGGCACATTGCCGCGCACCGCGTGCTGGAGCGCTGCAACCGTCGGCGCTGTCCAGGCATGATCCTCGCCGCGCATGCGGAACTGGTATTCGCCGCCGACGTCGAGCGCATTACGGTAGAGAGGCGCATCGCCGAATGCATTGCGATGGCGCTGCACGGTCTCCTCGGCGATCTCGATGAGCCCCACTCCTTCGATGCGCGTCGCCGTGCCGGTGAAATATTCGGCAACAAAATCTGTTTTCAGCCCGACGGCGTCGAAAATCTGCGCGCCGCAATAGGATTGATAGGTGGAAATGCCCATCTTGGACATCACTTTCAGGATGCCCTTATCGACAGATTTGATGTAGCGCTTGAGGATCTCCTTGTCCTCGAGCTTCTGCGGCAGCTGATCTTTCATCGCCAGCAAGGTTTCGAAAGCGAGATACGGATTGATCGCTTCGGCGCCGTAGCCCGCAAGACAGCAGAAGTGATGCACCTCCCGCGGCTCGCCGGATTCGACGACGAGGCCCACGGATGTGCGCAACCCCTGGCGAATGAGATGATGATGCACCGCTGCACAGGCGAGCAGCGAGGGCATGGGAATGTTGTGCTCGCCCGCGCGGCGATCCGAAAGGATTACGATGTTGATGCCTTCGCGCACGCCGGCCTCGGCGCGTGCGCATAATGTGTCAAGCGCTTCTTTCAGCCCGCCGGGACCCTGCTCGGCCGGCCAGGTCGTATCGAGAATGCGCGACTTGAAATGACCGTCGCCGACCTCGGAAATGGCCCTGATCTTTTCCAGATCGCCGTTGGTGAGAATGGGCTGGCGCACTTCCAGCCGCTTCATGTGCGACGTGCCTTCGAGATCGAACAGGTTTGGCCGCGGCCCGATGATCGACACGAGGCTCATGACGAGCTCCTCGCGGATGGGGTCGATGGGCGGGTTCGTGACCTGTGCGAAGTTCTGCTTGAAATACGTGAACAGGAGCTTCGGCTTGCTGGACAGCGCGGAAATGGGCGTATCGTTACCCATCGAGCCAACCGCTTCTTCGCCCGCAATGGCCATGGGCGACATCAAAATGCGCAGATCCTCTTGCGTGTAGCCGAAAGCTTGTTGGCGATCGAGCAAGGCGAGGTTTGACAGCGGCGCCTGCTCGGGTGCCGGCGGAAGATCTTCGAGCACGATCTGTGTGCGCTCGAGCCACTCTTTGTAGGGATGACTCTGGGCGAGGGTCGCCTTGAGCTCCTCGTCGGGAATGAGCCGACCCTGATCGAGATCGACGAGCAGCATCTTGCCCGGCTGCAGCCGCCATTTCTGAACGATGTCACGCTCGGGAATCGGCAGCACGCCCATTTCCGAGGCCATTATGATGCGCCCGTCGCGCGTCAGGAAATAGCGCGCAGGCCGCAGGCCGTTGCGATCGAGGGTGGCGCCGATCTGACGGCCGTTGGTGAAGGCGATCGCTGCGGGCCCGTCCCACGGCTCCATCAGGGCTGCGTTATATTCGTAGAACGCGCGCCGCTCCTCATCCATGAGCGGATTGCCCGCCCATGCTTCCGGAATCATCATCATCATGGCATGCGCGAGCGAGTAACCACCCTGCACCAGGAATTCGAGTGCATTGTCGAAGCAGGCGGTGTCCGATTGGCCTTCGTAGGAAATCGGCCAGAGCTTGCTGATGTCCTCCCCGAACATGGGAGAGGAGACGGAAGCCTGGCGAGCTGCCATCCAGTTGACGTTGCCGCGCAGCGTATTGATCTCCCCGTTATGGGCGATCATCCGGTACGGATGGGCAAGCGACCAGGTGGGAAACGTGTTCGTGGAAAAACGCTGATGCACGAGCGCCATGGCGCTCACGAAAGCGGGGTCGTGCAGATCGGGATAATAGGTGAGAAGCTGATCGGCCAGGAACATGCCTTTGTAGATGACGGTCCGGCATGAGACGGAGACCGGGTAGTATCCGGAGAGCTTGCGCTCTTTGCGGGTATAGATTGCGTGGGAGATCGCCTTGCGCAGGATGTAGAGACGCCGCTCGAACTCCTCTTCGGTTTTGATCTTTCTGCTCCGCCCGATGAAAACCTGCAGATGTAAGGGCTCGGTCGGCTTTACCGATACGCCTAATGTCGAATTGTCGGTCGGAACCTCGCGCCAGCCGAGGAGCGTCATGCGCTCGCGTCTGATCATCTGCCCCCAGATGTCGCGAATGATCTGGCCCCAATCGCGGTCGCGCGGCATGAACAGTACGCCCACCGCATATTCGCCCGGGTTTGGCAGAGAGAATCCCAGGCGGTCCGCTTTTGCGCGAAAGAACTTGTGCGGGATCTGGAGCAGGATGCCCGCTCCATCGCCAGCGCGCGGATCCGCACCGACGGCTCCGCGATGTTCGAGATTGCAGAGAATGGCAAGCGCATCCTGCACGAGCTTGTGCGAGGCGCGGCCCTTGATATCGGCAATGAAGCCGACACCGCAGGAATCCTTCTCGGCGGAAGGATCAAAAAGTCCTTGCGGCTCGACCGGTACTGCCGTTGCGCGCGCCTCGTCCATGCCGACCGCGCGTTTTGCGCGCATCATTTCCTCGCATCCGCTCCGGCGCCCAGTGCCTGTGGAGCCTCATTGTTGCGGAGGGCCTCACCGGCGCACCTTGGCGCGTCGCAGCACCCAAAGGTGCCACGCCTCAAAATCGGCATTGCGCTTGGCGGCCTTCTCGCCCAGGGCGTAAGCGGGTGGCCGCTCGAGTCGGCGGTACCGCCCGCAGCATTGGCGTATGGTGCCGGACCGAACCGCAATTGGGACAGCAATGCTGTCCTACTTTACCGTGCCAAATTCTACCCGTGAAGACAAGGCTTCGCCTATGCCCAAATCAGGTTTCGTGCAAAGTTTTCCTGCGCCAGAAAGAACGAAGGAACATGACGGACAGTGAGAGCCGTTTGGCCTTATCTAGCTGTTCTCTGTCCACCGTCATCCGATGCCGCGCCGCAGCTACGCCCTATTGCGCAGCCATGGTCCCGGCTCCCATTTAGATTCCCGCGAGAGAAGGATTGAGAATGGGCTGGACAGTGTTGAAGCGCAGCGTGGCGGCCATCGTTCTCGTGCTCTCACAGAGCGCGGCGGCGTGGGCGCAAGGAGGCGCTTCGGCACATCCGGGTGTCCCGGCCTACGAAGTGCTCGCAATCGTGCGTTCGAAAGGGCTCGAGCCGTTGAGCCGGCCGCAGCGGCATGGCGGCACCTATACGTTGCGCGCCGTCGATCCCCGCGGAAGGCAACTCCAAGTGACGGTCGATGCCCGCGCGGCTCGCATCACCAAAGTCGCGCCTCTCGTTCGTCCGTCCCCTGCGACCGAGCAGGCAAATATGCCGCCACGAGCTGCGCCAGACGGTTTGAGCCCGAATTCCCGGATTCTGCCGGGGACCGACGGCCGGCTTGTTGAAGAAGATGAAGGCGCATTGCCAGGCCTCGCTGCGCGAGCGCCGTCCGCTCGCCGAATGCAGGCGTTGCCCGAAGTGCCGCCTCTGCCGCGGGCGCGCCCGCAGAGTTCGGCGCCATCTCAGCCGCTGATATCCAAGGTGCCGGAAGGCGAACTCCCACAAAGCGACGCGGAAGAATAGAAGATGACGGAGGCGATGGAGGACAGTTGATCGCTTCTGTCCTCAGCGGTCGTAGTCTGTCCTGCCAAAAAGTAATAAGCGCCCCGGCGGACACCGGGGCGCTCCCATCTTCAAACGCCGGCGAGCTTAGGCTGCCTTTGCCTCGATGGTCTGCGGCTGCGCGTTCCCGATCGGAATATGGCGCGGCTTCTTCGCCTCGGGGATCTCGCGCACCAGATCGACGTGCAGGAGGCCATTTTCGAGGCTGGCGCCCTTCACCAGAACGTGGTCAGCGAGCTGGAACACGCGCTCGAAGGCGCGGGCCGCAATGCCCTGATAGAGCACGTCAGCGCCATTCTTTGGCGCCTTTGTCTGCTTCTCGCCCTTGATCGTCAGCGTGTTTTCCTTCGCCTCAACCGTGAGCTCGTTTTCGGCAAAGCCGGCAACCGCGACGGAAACACGATACGTGTTCTCGCCGGTGCGCTCGATGTTGTAGGGCGGATAACCAGGCGCGGACTCGAAGCCATCGAGCATCGAGAAGAGCCGGTCAAAGCCTACGGTGGAACGATAGAGAGGAGCTAGATCGAAAGTTCGCATGGCATAACCTCCATTGAGCGAAATGCTGTTGGTCCGCCCTATTGGGCCAGACCGGTTGGTGCGCAGCCCGAACAGGCCTGCGCGATGCCTATATGGGAATGCCTCTCCGCACCTGCAAGTAGGTTAACTGCCTGATAACGCACAGGATTTCCCTACGCATTCGCGACTGGCGGGGAAGCAGGCATACCGCGTTCGCTCCCGGCCGCTTGCCTGCTATAAGGCTTCGGCCGCTCCTCGATGAATCTCACATCCATCCCCGCCAATCCGGTGCCCGATGGCGTGGTCACGGGTACGTTGAAGACGCGCGACGGCGTGGAATTGCGTTTCGCGCGCTGGGATCCTCCGCCGGGCCGCAAGGGCACGGTGTGTCTCTTTCAAGGCCGCGCGGAATTCATCGAAAAAGATTTCGAGACCGTGCGCGACTTGCGCGCGCGGGGGTTTGCGGTGGCGACCCTCGACTGGCGCGGGCAGGGGGGCTCTGAACGCGCTTTGAGCAATCCTCGTAAAGGGCACGTGCGCGGCTTCGCGCAATATCAGATCGACCTGGAAAGTTTCATCCACGAGGTCGTCCTCCCGGACTGTCCCCCTCCCGTATTCGCGCTCGCCCACTCCATGGGTGCGAGCATTCTCCTGCGCGCCGCCCGCGCCGGGCACCAGTGGTTCGAGCGCATGGTCTTGCTGGCCCCCATGATCGCGCTTCCCGGGATGCGGCGCTCCACCGCTACTCGCACGACGGTAAGGATGCTCCGCCTTTTGGGATTGGGCTCGGTCTATGTACCGGGCGGAGAAGCGGCGGTGCTCCAGCAACGGCCGTTCATCGGCAATTTGCTCACGTCCGATCCGGTGCGTTACGCACGCAATGTGGCGGTGCTGGAAGCTGCGCCTGAACTTGCGATCGGGCGCCCAACCGTTGCCTGGGCGGATTCGGCCTTCAAGGCAATGCTGGAATTTTTGGAGCCGGGCTATCCGGCGCGCATCCGCCAGCCGATCCTGATTATCGCCGCGGGCTTTGATGCGATCGTCTCCACCCCCGCCATTGACGAATTTTCGGCACGGCTGCGCGCCGGATCGCACCTGATCGTGCCCGGCGCGCGCCACGAATTGCTCATGGAGCAGGATCGCTATCGCAGCCAGGTGTTTGCGGCCTTCGATGCCTTCGTGCCGGGAACGCCGCTGTTCAAGTGAGCTGCGGAACGCTTTTTAGTGCTTCGATTGCTGCCGCATGCACTCTGGCGTCTCCCGCCGCAACGACGCGGCCTCCAGCGTGCGGCTTGCCGCCTTCCCAGTTCGTGATCCGTCCTCCGGCACCGGCGATGATGGGCATCAGCGGGAGCACGTCATAGGGCTTGAGCTCCGTCTCGATTACCAGGTCCACGTGGCCTGCGGCCAGCATGCAATAGGCGTAGCAGTCCCCGCCGTAACGCGACAAACGAACGCGCTTCTCTACTTCGACGAACAGCGACCGATCGGGGGGCTTCATCAGCAAAGGGCTGGTTGTAAACAGAACAGCTTCGGAGAGTTCGCGGCAGGCGCGCACGCGGAGATCGCGCTCGCCCGCAGGACCGCGATAACGGGCGCCGCCCGATGCGCCGGTGAAACGCTCCTTGATAAAGGGTTGATTCATCAGGCCGAAGACCGGCTCGCCTGCTCGCAACAGCGCAATGAGGGTGCCCCACGCGGGCATGCCGGAGATGAAGGACTTGGTGCCGTCGATGGGATCGAGTACCCAGACGTATTCGGCGTCTGCGCGTTCGGCGCCGTATTCCTCGCCGACGATACCGTGGTTGGGGAACGTGCGATGGATGAGAGAGCGCATCGCCGTCTCGGCGGCATGATCGGCGGCGGTCACCGGATCGAACGTTCCGTGGCGCCCTTTGTCGGCAACGCTCAGCGCAGTGCGAAAAAACGGCAGAATGATCTCGCCCGATAGGTCGGCGAGTTGGTTGACGAAGGCCGTGAAATCAATTGCCGTCATGACGCCCCCGCTGCTGCACCGACCTATAGAAGAGTCGCATGCCCCGCAACTCAACCAGCGTTTGACGTACCCGCGCGACTTGTGTGTGAAACAGCGCCGGCGCTGTTCAGGCGGCGCATTCCCCTCGAACGACTGATGACCGTTCCGGACACTCCCGAGCGCTCTGCCCGAGCAAGAGGCGCCGGGGTCATGCTGATCGCGCCCCTGGTCGCGATCTACATCGTCAGTCAGCTACTGCGCAGCTCACTCGGAGTCATTGCGCCCGATCTTGCCGCCGAACTGGAGATGTCCGCAGTTGCCATCGGGCTCCTGTCCAGTATTTTTTTCATCACTTTTGCGGCGGTTCAGATCCCGCTCGGCATGGCCCTCGATCGCTTTGGTCCGCGCGTTTGCCTGTTGGTGGGTGCTGCAATCACGGTGACGGGCACCGTTATGTTCGCTCTTGCCAGGAGCCAGACCGGATTGATGCTTGCGCGCGCGCTCATGGGTATCGGCACCGCCGGCTCACTCATGGCGCCGCTTGCGGCATATAGCCGTCACTTCCCTCCGCACCGGTTTGCTGCGCTTGCGGGCCTTCAGTTGAGCCTGGGAACGACTGGCACGCTGATAGCGACGGCCCCTCTAGGCTTTTCAGCTGCGGTTATTGGGTGGCGCGCCAGCTTTCTTGTCATTGCAGCGGCGACCTGCGGAGTCGCCGCCGCCGTCTTTTTTGCCGTGAAGGACGACACCGGGGCCCATCACGTGCGGGCCGAAAGCTTCGCCGAAAGCGTGGCAGGCATTGGGGCAATCCTGCGCATGCCCTCAGTGGGACGCCTATTCGTGATGAATTTTGTTGTCTATTCGTCGTTCGGTCTGATCGCGGCGCTCTGGGGCGGCCCCTATTTGGCCCACGTCTATCGGCTCGGACTGGAAGAACGCGGTGCGCTCCTCGTTGTGCCGGTGCTGGCACAGATCATTGGCTCCGCGATGTGGGGCGCCATGGACCGGTTCACCGTTAGCTACAAACGGTCCGTCACGACAGGCGCAATCCTGACGGCGCTCAGTCTTGCATTCCTGGCTTGGCGCGGCGCGCTCGATCCCTGGATGTTGGCAGCTTGGCTTTTCTTCTTCGGGCTGGTATCGGCCTATTCGCCGCCGCTCCTTGCCCATGGCAAGGCCTTGTTCCCGAGCCACCAGATCGGGCGCGGGCTCACCCTCTTGAACATCGGCTCGATGGGAGGGGCCTTTTTGACCCAGGCCCTCAGCGGCGCCATCATCGAAGCATTCCCCCCATTGCCGGATGGCAGCTATGAATTGCGCGCTTATCAGGTTGTGTTTGGGCTCCAAGCGCTTCTTATAATATTGGCATTACTAGTTTATTTTCCTACACGCGATCCGGAGTAGCCGCGGGGATCGATGTGGAAAGGGTCCGCCCTTTTTACACCTGCGGCTTGCGTTTTGTGCATTGCGGTGTCATCTTTGTGCGGTGCGGTAGCGTTTACGCGTTACTGCCGCCCTCCTTGGGCGTTTCCTCCCTAGACTTGGGCCGCTTGCCCAGCGCAAGCGGCCCTTTTTCTTGGGCTTTGCGGCAGCTGC
>JBEVJT010000007.1:0-11701 GCA_040510075.1 Xanthobacteraceae bacterium
CAAGGAGGACAGAGGCAGTCGCCGCAGATGAAAGACTTGTCGGATATGACCAGGCAGCTGGGTGTGATGGGCGGTGCCGGCGCGGCAGTCTTTGGCGATCACTTTGAAGTCGGCCGGGACGTCCCTCAGAGCCATATCGAGACCATGCAGGGCGTGCTTGACCAGTTCCGTGCTGACAGGCGGCGTTGACCGATTAGAGGAGAGGCGACATGCGCATAGATGAATTGCCGCGCAGCGACAATGTGGAAGACAGGCGCGGCAGCGGAGGCGGGGGATTTACCGGGCGACGCGCCGGCGGCATCGGCCTCGGCACGCTCATAGTCTGTGTCATCCTGGGATGGGCATTGGGGATCAATCCGCTCTACCTGATCGGAGGAGCGGAGATCCTGTCTGGCCTGCGCGGCGGTTCTGAGCAGCAGTCGCAACCCGCGCCGAATACCGGCGGGGCGCAGGCTCCATCGGATCGAACGGGGGAATTCGTATCGGCGGTGCTCGGAAGCACCGAGGTGGTGTGGAAACAGGTCTTTGCTCAAAACGGCAAAACCTATGAGCCGCCCGGGCTTGTGATGTTTTCCGGTGCCTCTCGCTCCGGGTGCGGCTACGCGCAAGCCGCCATGGGTCCGTTCTACTGTCCCCTTGATCAGAAGGTCTATCTGGACACATCGTTCTTTGATGATCTCGAACGCCGGTTCCGCGGCTGCGAGGTCGGAAGCAAGAGCTGCGAATTCGCTCAGGCTTATGTGATCACCCACGAGGTGGGGCATCACGTGCAGAACCTGCTGGGCATCCTGCCGCGTGTGCAGGAGGCGCAGCGGGCCATGGATCAGGCCGAAGCCAACCAGCTCCAAGTGCGCGTTGAATTGCAGGCCGACTGCTTTGCGGGGATCTGGGCCCATAACGCGGAGGAGAAGTGGCGGTTCATGGACCCCGGCGATGTCGAGGCGGCGCTGCAAACGGCATCTGCCATCGGCGACGACCGATTGCAGCGCCGCAGCCAGGGCTATGTCGTACCCGACGCTTTCACCCATGGCTCCTCGGAACAGCGAGCGCGCTGGTTAACGACCGGGCTGAAGTCGGGACAGGTCGCAAGCTGCGATACGTTCCAATCGGCACGCTTCTGACAGAACCGCCTAGCCGCGAGTCTGGGTCGGAACGGTTGAAACATCGGCAGCGGCTTTTATCGACCTGACTGCTGCTCCCCAGCGGCTCTCGGGTAGATGTCGTGAGATGCCACAGCTCACCGCCAGGACACGTGCGCAACTGCGGAACGCCGCCTTTGCTTACGTAGACTCAAAGGGTCGACGCCGCTTGCCTATCCACGACGAGGCACACGTTCGTAATGCGCTCGCTCGCTTCAACCAGACGAAATTCGAGGACGATGCAGCGCGCGAGCGAGCGCGCAAGAGGCTACTGACCGCGGCCAAAAAGTACGGCATCGTGCCGATCGGGTTTATCACCGGACAGCTTGCGACCGAACGCCTGGAGGGCGCGTCCAGGGCGCGCGCTGGGGTGGTGCGCGGCCTGCCGAGCGGTCAGGTCACCTTTCTTCTGACCGATATCGAGGATTCCACTGGTCTGCTCCGCCTTCTGGAGGACAGGTACGCCAACCTCCTCAGTGACGTGCGTCGCCTCCTCCGCCGCGTTGTGCAACGGTCGGGGGGCAAGGAAGTCGACGTTCGCGCGGACGAGCTGTTCGCTGTGTTCAAGCGCCCGTCCGCTGCGCTGGCGATCCAACGGAGGGTCGGCTCACGGTCATGGCCGGCCGGCACCAAAGTGCGGCTCAGGATCGGCATCCATACCGGCCGTCCCACACTGACCGACGGCGGCTACGTGGGGCTCGCCGTGCACACTGCGGCCCGAATCTGCTCTGCCGGCCACGGTGGTCAAATCCTGCTTTCGAGCGATGCGGTACGAGCGCTCGAGGCATCGGCTCCTCGCGATGTCGGCTTTCGCAGCCTGGGCACTCACCGGCTCCAAGGCCTGCCGGAACCGCAGTCGCTCTTCCAGCTGGAGGCGGCAGACCTTCCGGGAAATTTTCCAGCACCTCGGACCAAAAAGGAGTCATTGCAGCCTTCTGATAAACCAACGATCGGAGCTCGCGGTTCAAATCACGTCGTTCGAACACGGTCTCGTTCACGATAGTGGAAGGGCCCGTGCCTCTGCGGGGTCCTAGTACCAGGTTTCGTTGATGGATGACTCGTGTCCCGGATGCAGTGCAGCGCGCCAGCTACGCTTGCTCGGTCCTTCCAAATGCGCGGCGCGGTGCATTGCTGATCGGGACCGCCACAAAAGGACTCTTTGCTTGGCGGTCCCGGTTTTGCAGCGCACCACTACGCGCCGAAGAGGCGCTTTGTGCTGCGCTGCGCCCAGGACACGCGATGATCAAGTAATTCCGATTCCGGATGTCCGCGGATCGAACTCGACGATCATGGTTTCCTCCGGCTCGATCGGCGCCGAGGATTCTGAAGCGCGCACGCTCACGCTCGCATGGACTTATACAAATCCTCTTGCGCGCGCCTTTGCCCACCCTGCGAACGTGATAGCATGCCGGCCAAGGGCCTGTTGAACGGCCAATGACATCAGGGAGGAAGCAATGAGGCGGTTGATCTGGTTGCTCGGTGTGGCGCTGGCGGCGTCGCCGGCTGCGGCCCAGAATGTCCTGAAGATCGGCCAGATCGAAGCGCAGACTGGCCCCAATGCCATCTACGGCTACATGTCGTCGCAAGGCTTGGCGCTTGCCGTCAATGAGGTCAACAAGGCGGGCGGCTTCAAGGTCGGTGACAAGACCTACACGATCCAGCTGATGGCATCCGATACGCGCGGCGATCCCAAGGAAGCCAGCATTCAGCTCAAGCGCATGCTGGAGACGGATGGCGTGAAGTTCGTTTTTGGGCCTTTCCTGTCGAACGTATTCGTGACCGTGGAACCTTATGCGAAGCAGTTCAACGGCAAATTTCTGATGATGGGCGGCGCAACCCGCATCCATGATTTCATCGGAACCCCCGAGCACGATTTCCTCATCCGCACCTGGAACTGGGACGCGGGCCCGCGCGGGTTCGGCAATCTGATGGTGGACAGGCTCCTGAAGGAGACGGGCGCCAAGAAAGTCGCCATGCTGTTCCAGAACGACCAGGGCGGCAAGGTGCTCGTCGATATCTACACCCCGCTGTTCAAGGAGAAAGGCATCGAGACCCAACTCGAAATGTTCGAGCCGGGCACCAAGGACTTCAGCGCGGTGCTGGCGAAGCTTGCCGCCGGCAAGCCGGATTATTTGTTCCCGAGCTACAGCGACGCGCACCTCTACGACATCGTGCGACAATCGACCGAGGGCAATTATTTCCGGAAATTCTTTCTCGTGCGAGGCTCGCTCGGCCCGGGGCTCAAGAGCAAGGACGAGATCGATGACTATTTCGTCTACGTTCCGAAATATTTTGAGCAGGCGGAGAAGACCGACCCCAAGGTCGCCAAGTTCATCGCCGACTATAAGGCGTTCTACAAGCGCGACTTCCCGTATGACCAGGCGCCCCTTTGCTCCTCCTCCTGCTACGATCACCTGTTCATGCTGATTGCGGCGATGCAGAAGGCCGGCACCGTCGACGACGTGGCGAAGATTCGCAAGGAGCTGCTTTCCATGACGTACGAGGGTCTCTGGAAGATCCGCTTTGACGAGAAGGGCGAGGAAATCTTCAACTTCGACGTGGTGCGGCTGCAGCGCGGCGGCAAGATCGGCGTCAGCAGCATCGACGTCCAATAAGCGGGAACTCGCCGAAACGCATGCGCTGACGCAGCGATGCTGCAGCTGCTTGTCGGGCAAACGCTCAACGGCGTCATCGTCGGCACGCTGTACGGCATCATCGCGCTCGGTGTGACGCTGACCTTCGGCATCACCGGCATCGTGAATTTTGCGCTCGGCGAGTTCATGATGATCGGTGCGTATGTCACCTGGTACCTGTTCGATGTTGCCGGTCTGCCTTTTCCGATTGCCATCGGGCCGGCGGTCGCGGCGGCCGCCTTGTGCGGCTTCGCCGCCGATCAGCTTCTTTTCCGCTTCACCCGCAACAACCTGATCAACGGCCTCCTGGTTTCCATCGGTCTCATCTCGATCATCGAGGCCGCTGCGCTGCTGCTTTGGACCACGACCCCGAAGGACATGGGCTACGTGCTGTCCGGCGCGGTTCGTCTCGGGGACACGAGCCTGCCGAAGATGAAGCTCGTCGTGTTCGCGCTTCTGGCGGCGGTCATGTTCCTGACCTATGCGGCGCTCTCGCGGACCTGGATGGGACGTGCCGCATATGCGTACGCGCAGAATCCGGAGGCAGCGATGCTGATGGGGGTGCGCACGGAGGGCCTGCAGTCCGCAGTGGTCGTCTATTCGACGGCGCTCGCCGGCTTCGGCGGTGCGCTCTACGCCACGCTCTATTCGCTCGAGCCGTCGATGGGCGGGCTCTATATCCTCAAAGGGGTCGAGGCGGCCATTCTGGGCGGCATCGGCTCGCTCATCGGCTCGCTTGCCGGCGGCATCATCCTTGGCGTGACCGAGGCGGTAGGCTCGATCTATCTGCCGAGCGCTTTCCGCGATGCCTACGGCCTGATATTCGTCGTCGCCATCCTGCTGTACCGGCCCTCCGGGCTGTTCGGGGCCGAGCGATGAAGGCATTGCTCTGGCTTCCCCTGCTGATCTTTCCCGCGCTCGTTCAGAGCAACTTCATCCTCTCGATCTTCACGTTCAGCTTCATACTCGCGATTGCCGCGGTGAGCTTCAACGTGATCTTCGGCTTCACCGGCCAGCTTTCCATGTTTCACGCCGCGGCATTCGGGATCGCCGCATACATTACGTCGCTTACCGCCTCGTTCTTTCAGGTGTCGTTCTGGGTGGCGCTCCTGCCCACGATGGCGTTTACCATCCTGATTTCGCTCGTCGTCGGCAGCATCTGCTTCAAGTTCCAGCTGCGCGCCTTCTATTTCGCGGTGGTGACGCTGGCATTCTCCGAGCTGGCCCGGCTCGTCATCCTCAACTGGAACAGCGTGACGAACGGCACGCTCGGGCTGATGGTGCTCGACAGGCCGTTTGTCTGGATGCCGGGGACCGGACTGCTCAAGATCGATGGCGTGTTCGGCTGGTATTTCTTCAGCCTGACCGCATTGATCTTCACGGTTGCGGTCTGCTCGCTCGTGCTCAACTCCTGGATCGGTCGCTGCTTCGCCGCCATTCGCCTCAACGAGGACCTGGCTCAGACGCTGGGCATCGACACGTTCCGTTACAAGCTCCTGTCATTCACCCTGGCCAACACGCTCGCTGCCATCGCCGGCAGTCTCTATGCCTTCTACACGGGCTATATCGAGCCGGCCTATCTTTCCATCAACCAGTCGCTCGACATCATTGCCATGGTATTGCTGGGGGGACGCTCATCGATCGTCGGGCCGATCGCCGGCGCGTTCGTGCTGACGGGGCTACCGCACATGATCGAGCTCTCGGGCGAGGCCAGGGCCATTCTCTATGGTTTGGTCCTGATCCTGACGATTCTGATTTTGCCGCAGGGAGTGATCGGCACGTTGGCGAGCCTTCGCCGTGCTGCTTGAAGTCATCGCGCTCAGCAAGCGCTTCGGCGGGCTCTCCGCCGTCTCCGACGTCTCCTTCTCCATCGCGCCCGGGGAAATCGTCGGAATCTTCGGGCCGAACGGATCCGGCAAGACCACGCTGCTCAGTCTGATTGCGGGCATTCTCGTTCCCACTGGGGGCCATATTCTGTGGAAAGCGGCGGAGATTCAGGGAAAGAGTCCGCACGCCATAGCTGCCGCGGGCGTGGTCAAGACATTCCAGAATCCGCAGCTGTTCATGGAGCTTTCCATCTACGAGAACATCGCGATCGCAGGCCATCTGCGGCTGATGCGCCGATCGGGGAAACGCCGCGCCTTGGAGCTGCTGCCGTGGCGCGATGCTTCGCGGCAGGCCGAGATGGCAAGCGCAATCGACCGTGTGATTGCTCTCTGCCGATTGAAGGACGTGCGCAACCGCCCTGCGGCCAGCCTCTCATACGGACAGGAGAAGATGCTGGGGGTCGCCATGGCCATGATGTGCGAGCCCGAATTGCTTCTGCTTGACGAGCCCGCGTCCGGCCTCGGTGAGGACGAGATTCGAACGCTCGAGGAAGCTCTGCGCGATCTGCGCGATTCCGGCACCACGCTCTGCGTCATCGACCACAAGGTCGATTTCCTCGGCCGCGTCGCCGACCGGGCAATCGCTTTGCAGCAAGGCTCCGTGATCGCCGAGGGAATACCCGCTCAGGTGCTGCGGCATCCCCGCGTCGTGGAAGCCTATCTGGGCCGCCAGCATGCTCGAGCTTAGCGGGATCAACGTGCATTACGGGAAGATGCACGTTCTGCGGGACGTGACGCTGCGGGTTGCATTGGGTGAGGTCGCGGCACTCGTCGGCCCCAACGCCGCCGGCAAGACGACGACGCTGCGCACGCTCGTCGGCTTCAAGGATTGCACGACAGGCACGATCCAATTCGACAGCCAGGCGATCCAGCGGCTTTCAACGCCTGACCGCATCCGGCTTGGGATCGCGCTCGTCCCGGAGGGGCGGCAGGTTTTTCCCAAATTTTCCGTGTTCGAAAATTTGCGGATCGGTGCGTTTCACCGTTCCGATCGCGATCATCTCGATGCGGATTTCGAGAGCGTGTTCGCGCTCTTTCCCAAGCTTGCGGAACGGCGACATCAGAAGGCCGGGCTGATGTCGGGCGGCGAGCAGCAGATGCTCGCCATCGGCCGCGGACTCATGGCCAAGCCACGCCTCCTGCTTCTCGACGAGCCGACACTGGGGCTCGCGCCGATCATCGTCGAGGAGATCGAGTTCGCGATCTCGCGCCTGGCAGGCGAAGGGATGACGATCCTCATCGCCGAGCAGAACGCGGCGATGGCGATGCGCGTGGCGCATCGGGTCTACGTGCTCACATCGGGCCGCATTTCGCTCGAAGGGTCGCCAGCGGAACTGGCGAAATCGCCGGAGATCGCCCGGCTTTACCTGGGGACGTAACGCGTCGCTGATCAGCCGCTCGTCCCCGCGAAAGCGGGGACCCAGTTTTGGGCGCTAGATTCCCGCTTACGCGAGAATGAGCGGCTTCGCCGCTCACATCGCCATGGCGGGTTGAGACTTGGCCTCGGTATGCTCTTCTTCCTGCTGCAGCGCGAAGATCGACGTGTATCCGCCGGACCAGTCGGGCGGGATGAGGCACGCGCGCGGATCGTGGTGCGCCCAGCGCGCCGGTTGCCCGCGCACGACCTGGCCATAATAGCGCGTCGTCAGGGGGTTGTACGTGTAGGGAAAAGCATCCGCCGAGGTGAGCGTGTTGAGCAGCAAGGGCCGGCCGATGTCGGAGAGATTCGGCCTCGAACCATGCACGGTGCGGCAGTTGTGAATCGTGATCGAGCCGGCCGGCCCCATCAGATACTCGGCCTTCTGCACCCCGGCTTTCGCCAGATCGCGGTCGGCGAGACAGCCAACCCATTCGCCGCGCTCATTATACTGATCGAAGAGCGCACCCTCGTGGCTGCCGGGAACCACCCCGAGCGGTCCCTGATCGGCCCCGCAGTCGTAGAGATACAGTCCGATGGTCAAGGGACTGTAGTTGGTGTGCGGCCAGAACGAAATGTCCTGGTGCCATTTCACTTCCTCCCCCCCTTCCGCCCATTTGAAATTGAGCTTGGCGTGATGAAATTTCACGTTCGGCCCGACGAGGTCGGCGGCGATATCCGCAATCGGTGACTTGACCACGAACTCCCAATAGGCCGGATGATGTTCGACGGGGCTCGACAAGCGCCGCAGCCGCGGTTTCTCGGCCGTGTGTCCAGGCTCCAGATCGAAGACCGCATCCGATTTCTTCATCGCGCGGCTGCGGTCAACCATTTCCGCCGTGACTGAGCGCAGCCGATCTATCCACTCGCCCGGCACCGCATTTTCCACGAGCAGATAGCCGTTGGCGAAATAACCCTCTCTTTGCTTCTGAGACAGGACGCGTGCAGGGTGTGAGAGCACCTGTTCCGGGGTCATGGCGTCACCTCCTGAATTTTGCGCAAGATTACCAGAACGAATGCATCGCCGCCAATCGTGTCCCGGATGCAGTGCAGCGCGCCGCTCCGTTTGCTCGATCTTTCCATACGGGCGCGCGGTGCACTGCTGGTCCGGGACCGCCACAAAGGATTTTCCTTGGCGGTCCCGGTTCTGCAGCGCGCCACTACGTGCTGCGCTGCGCCCGGGACATGAGGGAGAAATCGGTGCCGGCAAAGCGGGCGCGATTGCCCAAGGCCTCCTCAATGCGAAGGCCCTCATTCCATTTCGCCATTCGCTCGGAACGAGAGAACGAGCCGACCTTCAGTTGTTTCACTCCCCAGCCGACTGCCAGATGCACGATGCTCACGTCCTCGGTCTCCCCCGATCGCGCCGAGAGTATTGCGCTCCAGTTCGCGGCGCGCGATGCCTCAACGGCCGCGAAGGTCTCGGTGATCGTTCCGGCCTGATTGGGCTTTATCAGAACTGCGTTGCAGGCCCCGGCAAGCGAAGCCTTGCGGACACGGGCGGCATTGGTCACCAGAAAATCGTCGCCGACGATCTGCACGCGATCGCCCACAGCCCGCGTGAATCGAATCAATCCCGTCTCATCGAACTCGGAGAGCGGATCCTCTATGGACACGATGGGGTATCGATCGAGCCAATCGACAAGCATGGCGGCCATGGCATCGGAATCCAGGGTCCGGTTATCGAGGGCCAGTCGATACCGACCGTTGGAGTGGAGGTCCGATGCAGCGATATCGAGCGAGATAACGAGGTCGTCGCCCGGGACGAAGCCGGCGCGTTCAATGGCGCGAACCAGCGTATCGAGCGCTGCTTCGTTTGAATCGAAAGCCGGCCAATAGCCTCCCTCGTCCGCGACACCGTGCAGGCGGCCCATGTCGCGCATGAGGCTCCCCGCGGCCGTGTACACCTCGGCCGACCATTCCAGGGCTTCGGCGAACGTGCGGGCCTTTGGCGCCATGACCATAAAGTCCTGAATGTCGACCCGGCGGCCCGCGTGCGCTCCGCCGCCGAAAATCTGCACTTCGGGCAGCGGCATCGCCGGAACTCGATCGCCGAGAAGATGCAGGTAAAGAGGAGCATCCTTGGCGCCGGCCGCCGCGTGCAGCACCGCCATGGAGACTGCCACCAGTGCATTGCCTCCCAACCGTGCCTTGGTTGTGGTGCCGTCAAGCTCGATAAGGATGCGATCGATCTCGCTCTGGCGGCTTGCGTCGCAGCCCACCAGCGCGCGTGCAATCTCGCCGTTTACATGCGCGACCGCGCGCGTCACGCCAAATCCGCCCAGGCGGGCGTTGCCGTCGCGCAAATCGACCGCTTCGCCGCTGCCCGTGGATGCTCCTGCGGGCGCAATGGCGCGTCCGCGCTTCCCGCATGCAAGCGTAATTTCCGCCTCGACAGTCGGACGCCCTCGCGAATCCCACACCTGGCGTCCGCGGACCTGGACGATCTCGGTGTTCTTCATGGGGAAGACAGCTCTGCGGCCCAGGTCCGGCGTATGACGTTGAGCTCGCTCGCGGGGCAGCGGATCAAAGGGCGCGCAACATCCCGCACGCGGCTTTTGTCGCGCTCGCTCGTGACATACTCGATGGGCGATTTGCCGTCGATCCTTGCGAGAAAAAGCGCAGGCAACAGGCGCGCAATGCGCGCTTCAATGCTCGCGCGCGGCTCCCAGGACACGCCGCGCAGATAAACTGCGGCAAAGCGGTCGAAGCAGGCGAGATAAGCCTGCGCATATTGCGGTCGCCACAGGCATTTCAGCAGCAGGTGATTGAGGCAGAAACCGGCATCGAAGCCGGGATCGCCGTACCAGGCGCATTCCGCGTCCAGGAACACCGGCCCGCGCGGGCCGACAAGGATGTTCTTCGGACTGACGTCACCATGGACCAGGGCACGCCTGGTCGATGCAGTCACTTGCGCGATCGATTCGAGCCTATCGGCAAGATCGGGATGAGTGCGGCCGGTGGCGACCAGATAGGGCTCGAGGCGGATGGCGTAGAACGCATCGTCCGTAGCGAATTCCCGGGCAACGTGCGGGGCGTCGGATGTTGCAGCGTGGATGCTCGCCAGGCGGCCAGCCACATGCCCCGCCGTATCTTCGTCGACGATCCCATCTCTGAGCTGGTCTTTCCAAACCGGGAACCTATTGGGATCGAGATAATCCATGACGAACAGGCCGGCTTCCGGGTCGTGGGCGACGAGATTGGGTACAGAGTCTGCGCAAATCGCGCCCGCAGTTCGAAACCATTGCCATTCAAAACGGTTGCGGCTGACCGGCGCCTCCCACAGCTGCGCTACCTTCAGCCTGGGCAGCGCGCGCTTGAGGCAATATTGCCGTTTGCCAACCGTTATCCGCCAGATGTCGGACGAGACCCCTCCGGATAGCGGCTCACAACCGAATTGCTCCGCATCCGACAGCAGGCCCATGCGCCGCAGGCTCTGACAAATCGTTTCTCGGGTGAGCATGCGATCGCGCCCTGCTCGTTTAGCCTGCGCTGCGGACTCACGCCGATCTTGCAGAAGCCGGCCGGAAAGGCGAGCCTTGAGGGTATCCGAGAGGATCTGCCGATGGCCGAGCGCTCGTTCGTCGACTACCAGTTGCGCGATCGCGGCATTGCCGTACTTACCCTTGATAACCCGCCGCTCAATCTCACCACACTCGTCACTCTCGACAAGCTCCTCGCCGCCTGCCGAAGCATTGCAGGCGACGACCGGGTGCGCGCTGTCGTGGTCGTGGGCGCGGGGAGCAAGGCCTTTTGCGCCGGTTCCGACATCGGCGAATTTGCCCGCGTGCGCGGGGATGTCGTTCCGCGCAAGCTCGCCCGCGAAAACGAGGCATTTGCAGCGCTCGAGGAATTGCCCATGCCGGTGATCGCGGCGCTCAATGGTGTGACGTTGGGCGGCGGGGCGGAGATCGCCCTCGCCTGCGACATGCGCATCATGGATGAAACTGCGCGCATCGGCTTTCCTGAGGTCAAGCTCGGCATATTTCCGGGAAGCGGCGGCATTTTTCGTCTTCCCCGCCTCCTGGGTCCGGCGCACGCGTACGAGCTTCTCTACACGGGCGAGCCGATCGACGCGCACGAAGCGTATCGTATCGGATTGGTCAACCGGCTCGCGGCCGCCGGCCAGGCGTTGCCCGATGCCCTTGCTCTTGCCGAGACGCTCGCCAGTCGGCCCGCGCTCGCGCTTAGTCTCATCCGCGCGGGCGTCCGGGATGCACTTAATCAGAGCACGCGTCAGGCGATCAACCGCACGCTTGCCGACAGCCATAAGGTCTTCACCGGCCCGGATATCGAGGAGGGCGTTGACGCGTTCTTCGCCAAGCGCCCGCCCATCTTCACTGCGGGCCGCACCGGCAACCGCAACAAGGAGAGATAACCTCGGTGTGTTCGCATTGACTCTGTTCGTCATTGCCGGGCTTGACCCGGCAATCCATCATCTTGACGAAAAAGATGGATGCGCGGGTACGCAGACAAGTTTACGCGGTCTGCGGAAGCTTGACTGCATTCCCGCGCATGACGGCGAGGAAGAAAGGAGGAAAGGATGATCGACAGGCGGACTCTATTGGGCAGCATTGCCTCCGGCGTTGCCGGGATCGCAGCGCCGCACGTCGCACGCGCGCAAGC
>JBEVJT010000008.1:0-28079 GCA_040510075.1 Xanthobacteraceae bacterium
TGGAGCGGCACCGCCACGATCACTGCAAAGCGTGAATGGCCGGATTGGACGCCGCCCGAGCAGATGCTCAGGCGCAAGCCGGGTCTTCCGCGACACATGCGGGGCGGACCCTCCAACCCGCTGGGAGCCCGCGCGCTCTATCTCGGCGATGCGATGTACCGGATCCATGGCTCGAACGAGCCGCACACGATCGGCACAGCGGCGACGTCCGGCTGTATCCGTCTGACCAATGACGACGTGATTGATCTTTATAACCGCGTAAAGATCGGCGCTACGGTCGTCGTGCGCTGAGGCCTTCCAAACGCGCAAGCGCGGAAGCTGCCTCGTCAATGAGTTGATCGAAGACTGCCTCGACCGGCTTGATCTCGCGTGCGAACACGCCCGCGGGACCGAGGTCGATCATGCCCTGGGATAAATCGCCGGTCTCGTAGGCGCGGCGCGTGACGCGTCCCGCGACCAGCGGCCGGTAGACCTCGAAATCAGCAATGCTGCGCGTCTCCAAATCCGCGACGGCGCGCGCGCCTTCGTTGTCCAAAACGCGGTGATGACGGCGGAAAATCTTCATTACCACGCGATTGTCGAATTCGTTAGCCGCAAGGATGCGCTCCTTGTAGCGAGGATGCGCCCAGATCTCGGTGGCGCTGAGCATGCGCGAGCCGAGCAGGATCGCGTCTGCCCCCATGGCGAGCGCCGTGACGAGATGGCGACCGGTACCCATGCCGCCGCCGATGGCGAGCGGCAATTTCACTGCATCGGCTGCGAGCGCCGCCTGCGCCATGTTGCCGAGCATGTACACGCCGGGATGACCGCCGGCCTCGCCGCCGATCACCGTGATCGCATGCACGCCCATCTTCTCGGCACTGAGCGCATACCGGACTGCCGGGACCTTGTGAATGATCGTGCAGCCCGCTTCTTCCAGAAGCGGCAGATACGGCGCGGGGTTGCCGCCCGAGGTTTCCACGAACGCGACGTGCTCCTCGCGAATGATATCGATATAGGGAAGCAACCGATCGTTGACGTTCGGTCGTGCGGAGAAGGCAAGGCTTACGCCAAAGGGCTTGCCGCCCGTGAGCGTACGGCATTTACGCAGTTCGGCGCGAAAGCGCTCTGGTTCTTGCGGAAACGAAAGCGCGGTGATGAAGCCCATCCCGCCGGCATTCACTGCAGCTGCCACATAGGCGGCATCCGCCAGCCAGATCAGGCCGCCGCACAGAATCGGATGGCGAATTCCAAATAGGTCGGTAATGCGCGTGCGAAAAAGCTGCGGCCGCACGCGCCCCGCCTAGCGGACGCTCATCCAGACGTTCTTCTCTTGCGTCACTTCGCGCATCACCGAGAAGCCCATCTCGCGCCCGTAGCCGCTGCTCTTGTAACCCCCGTAAGCTGCCATCGAGCTGACCGCGCCCCATGTGTTGACCCAGACGTTGCCGGCTTCGATCGATTGCGCGGAGCGGAGCGCCCGACCCACATCGCGAGTGATGATCGAGGCAGCAAGCCCATAGGGATTGTCATTGGCGAGCGCCAGCGCTTCACCCTCCTCCTTGAAGGTGATCACCGAAAGTACCGGGCCGAAGATTTCCTCGCGCGCAATTTTCATCGAGTTCTGCACCTGGTCGAAAATCGCGGGGCCAACGAAGTGCCCTTTCTTCAAATCCTTCGGCTCCTCGCCACCATAAACAAGCTTTGCGTCCGTCTTGCCGGATGCAATGTAGCCCAGCACTCTTTCTTTTTGCTTGGCCGAGACAAGCGGGCCCATAGTGGTGTTCGGATCCATCTGGTAGCCGAGGCGCACCTTCTTTGCCGCCTCGATCACTTTCTCCAGAACCTTGTCGTGAATCTTTTCGTGCAGGAACAACCTTGAGCCGGCGGTGCACACCTGTCCCTGATTGGTGAAGATCGCAAGAGAAGCGACCTGCGCCGCCTGATCAATCGGGGCATCTTCGTAGACGATCACTGCCGATTTGCCGCCGAGCTCGAGCCCGACCGGCTTGAGGGTATTGGCGGCTTCAGCGGCGACGCGCTTTCCCGTCAACGTGCTGCCGGTGAACATGATCTTTGCCACAAGGTGATGCGCGACGAGCGCCGTGCCCGCGGTTGCGCCATAACCCGGCACGATGTTCACTACACCGGGCGGGATGCCAGCCTCGGCGACAAGGCGCGCGAGATACATCACCGAGAGACAAGCCTGCTCGGCTGGCTTGACCACGACCGTATTACCGGCTGCAATCACCGGGGCGATCTTCCAAATCGCCTGCAGCAGCGGATAGTTCCACGGAATGATGCCGCCAATCACACCCAGCGGCTCGCGCAAGGTCATATTGATGTAGGGGCCCGGCACGGGCGTCGTGCTGCCCTCGATTTTCGTCGCCATGCCGGCGAAATATTCGAGGGCGTCTATGGCGGTGACCGCGTCGATAGCGCGAGAATCGCGGATTGGTTTTCCGGCATTGAGGGATTCGAGCTCGGCGAGCTTCGGCCCATGGCTCTCGACGAGCTGCGCGAGCTTGGCGAGCAACTTCGCGCGCGCCGCGCCGTTGCGGCGGCGCCAGCCGGGGAATGCGGCGACTGCCGCGCGCACTGCGTTGTCCACGTCCTCTTCGTCGCAATCGGGAAGGAAGGCGAGAACTTCGCCATTGCCGGGATCGAAGGTCGGAAAGGTCTTGCCGCTCACCGCCGGCCGAAATTCACCGTTGATGAACGCGCCCCAGGTCTCCGGCTTTGTGTTCGTCTCTTGGACTGCGAGAGCTTCATTCATGCGAACACCCTTTCATCAGCAACATCGATTTAGTGGCGGAGAACGCCGGTTTTATCGACCAGCGTGCGCAACGCGTCGAGCTCCTCGCGTTTCGGCGGCGCCACCGTCTCCACTTTCTTAGCCGTCTTCACCTCGAAGCCCGTATTGGCACGCACATCTGCCAGCGTAACTCCGGGAAACAGCATCGCGAGTCGCGCTTCGAGCGTATCGGGATCGAAGTCGAAGATGCATTTCGGCGTGACGATCCATTTCGGACCACCGCCATAGAACTCGTTGTCCCGGCATATCTTCTTGCCCGGGTGCGAGATGAAATCGACCTTTTCCACGAGGCGTCGCTTGTCGTGCGCGGTCAGGAACACATACGTGTCGCGCACGCCAACCGCGATATCATTGATGCCGATCGTACCGGGGCCCCGAAACGTGAACTTCCCCGGTTTGCCGAGGCCGATCATGTTGGTATTGCCCCATTTGTCCGCCTGGATGCCGCCGACGAAGAATTTGTCGGCAAACCAGAAGTGATTGACCTCGCGCAGGTCGCTCTCTTCCTTGTAGTAGCGGGCGCCTCCCGGCGCGCCATAAAACAGGTACGTGTCGGGGTGGTCGTGCACGGATTCGGCATAGCGGATCAGCTCGTACCCGGTCGACGTCTTCGGCAGCTCCTCGACATCGACATCCACCACGTTGCACAACGTCACGCCGCCACCGAGCTGCAGCTTCATGTTCGGGGCATGCGTCTTCTGCGCGAGCATGGTCGCCGCAAAGAAGATTTCCGTGTGCGCGCCGGAAGTGATCTTGTCGCTATCCTTGATCTCGCGCGCGAACACGATGGCCATAAGCTCTTTCCAGGAATAATCGGCCATTTGCAAATCCTCTGGCTGTTGCGCGCTCGGCTACCAGCTCACGATCGGGTGGGTGTAGAGATCGAGCAGCTTTTTGATGCCGACCGTCTCGAGATAGGCGTAGTGATCGTTCGGCGCGTGCACGTGGCGCTTGAGATAATCCCGCCACGTTGCTTCATCGCCCTTGCGATTGGCCTCGCTGCAGCGGACGTAGTCCTGGATGAACTCGACATCCTCCTTGTAGAAGCCGTGCGCAGCGTAGGGGTGCCCGCCGTACGGAGCCTCAATAACGCAATCCGCATAGGCAATCGTGGTCATGAATGGGTTCTTGCGGATCACGGAGTTGGGTACGATGCGTTCTGCCTGGATCATGATGCGGTCGGCGGCGCGTGCGAGCCAGCGATCGCCGAAGCGTGCACCGAGGTGCTGCCCGTTGCCATAGGCATCCGCCCAGCCGACGTGGATGATCGTCCAATCGGACCGCAGCGGCGGTACCGCGATTACCTTCTTAGTCTTGCCGATCGGGTCGGTGAACTCGACCAAATCCTTGTTGAGCTCAACGATGCTTGTGCCAACTCCGCCGCGCCAGGCAAAGAATTCCTGCCCGGCGGCGGCGGCAAACAGTCCGGCATAAAGAATGTACTCGCTGCATTCCCAGATCTCGATCTGCCCTGATTCCGCGTATTTGCGCAGATTGTGCCCGATCGGGCAGTACATTTCCTGGCCCACATAGGGCGCGATCAGTTTCTTCACGCAACCCGCGCCGATGAGGAGATCGATTTCAAGCCCGGCAGTGGCCGATGCGATGACGGTCAGATCCTTGCGGCCATTGCGGATGAGCTCACGCACGAAGGCCATCGGATGGTTGTCGGCACCGAAACCACCAACCGCAATGGTCATGCCATCCTTGATCTTGGCCGCCGCGTCGGGGATGGAGGCGACTACTTCCTTGCGCTTCTTGCTCACTTCTGCCTCGCGTCAATTGACCGCAGTCACTACGTCGCCGGCCTGCTCCCGGCACGGAACGCGCGGATGCGGGGATCCAAGCCGCGGCATCCAGGTCTGTTTCCAGACCTGTTTCTCAGCGCGTCAGGATGGTTGTGGCGTAAGCCGCCGAATCCTGACCCAGCAACAGTCCTCCCTGATTTTGCGCCAGGCCCGTTTTCGGCTGCGGCTCGATCTGCCGTGCGCCCGCTTCTCCGCGCATCTGCCAGACCAATTCGCAAATCTGCAAAAGCCCGGTTGCGCCCACGGGATGACCGCGAGAACAAAGGCCCCCGCTGGGATTGACCGGAAGCGGCCCGTCCAAAGTGGTGATCTTCTCATCGATCAGCTTCGGCCCGTCCCCCGGCGGGCACAGCCCGAGGCGCTCGTAAAGCATCAACTCGGCGGGCGCCATGGCATCGTGCAGCTCGATAACTTCGAGATCCTCAGGGCCGATGCCGGCGGTTTCGTAAGCTGCGAAGGCCGTCGTGGTCGCGGAATCGGGCCGCTGGTCGTCGGTGAGCCGGTATTCGCCGGACCGCAAGATGCAGCTCCCAATGCGGATCGGTGTTTTGCTCGTGAAGCGGGCGGCTTGATTTGCAGCACAGAGGACGGCAGCCGCCGCTCCATCGGAAATCGACGAGCACATGAGCAGCGTTAGCGGATCGACAATGATGCGCGACTGGATGATTTCCTGAATCGACAGCGGACGCCGATGCTGCGCAAGCGGGTTCAGCGACCCGTTATGGGAATTCTTCACCGCTGGCTTGGCAAAGTCCTCGGCCGTCCAGCCGTATTCCTTCATGCGCGCTTTCAGGTTGATCTTGGGATGAATGGCGTAGCTCGTCGTAAACGACAGCCCCATTTCGGCGAGGTCGAGCTCGGAGACCGCACTCAGCGCTGCGATGGTGCGCGCCGAATCCCCCACATTCATCTTCTCGACGCCGACTGCGAGGGCGACATCTGCCGCTCCGGAGGCGATTTCAAGCCAGGCGCCGCGCAATGCGGTGGCAGCGCTCGCGCAGGCATTCTCCACGTTTATAATCGGAATGCCGGTGATGCCGGAATGCTGCAGGACGACCTGGCCGCGCACGCCTTCCTGTCCGGTCAGGAGGCCTCCAAGCGAGTTGGCCAAATAGGCGACTTGCATGTCGGCAGCCTGCATGCCCGCATCGGTGAGCGCATCCCAGATCGCCGGATAGGCAATGTCCTTGAGCGGTTTTTCGGAAAAACGTCCGCTCGGGTGGGCACCAACCCCGATGATTGCGACCTCACGCATCAGATGCGTCTCCGCTCATCCTTGGTAGCGGCACGTATTTGTATGTGAGCGTGTCCTTGCGTGTGGGAGAGACGGGCTCGATGACGAGGCGCAACTCCATCCCATCCTCGAGGACGCCAAGCTCAACCGGGCACTCGCACCCGACCAGGGCGAAAACGCGCGGGCCCTCGGCGAGTTCGACGAAGATCTGAAATGACGGAGCCGGGAATCCCTGGGGCGCCACCTGGGCGATGGAATGGCTGTAGAGCTTCCCGGTGCGCCCGATCTCCGCTTCTTCCATAGTTCCATTCTTGCGGCACGCGGGGCACACCGGCATTTTGGGAAACACGACGGTGCCGCAGTTGCGGCAGCGGCTGCCAAGGAGACACGGTGATTGGCCGGGCTCGGATGAGAGACGGAAATTCTGAAACGCCTGCACGATAGCCATTCAATCGAGCGCGTCTTTCAGACGCCGAGATGCCGCTTCATTTGGCGAAAACCTGCCGTGAACACGCGCGAGAGGAACTGCACCTCTTCCTCTTCCTTCCCGGACTCGGTCTCGAACTCGGAGGACCATTCGCCGAGCGTGCCGTAGGTATCGGTGATCGGGCGCAGGCGCAGTGTCGTCACGATCTTCTTCATCGGCAGCGGCCCCTGCAAGACCGAATAGGTGATCTGAAAATCCTGCGCCGAGAAGACCTCCAGACGTTCCCGCAACGGCTCGCTGCTGCCCGGGATGGTGAGCCGCCGCACTGCGCCAATCTGGGTGGGGGCTTTGCCCTCTTCGATGACGCTGTCCTTCATGCCCGGCATCCAGGCGGGCAGTCCATTGAAGTCGCTGATAAGGCGCCACACGCGCTCAATCGGCGCGTTGATGACCGTGCTCACGTGCACTTTCGGCATGCGCGGAAAGTCCTACTGGCGCTCTCCTGATCGATGGTATAACGTTGTTCTAGAATGCGCAAGCCACCATAGGGTGGGGCAGCTGCGAACGACAGGATGGGTCACGCACCTTCGCCGACGGACCCGAGTTGGAAAGAGCGCATGGCGGTTGCGCTCGCGCGGGATATCGTGGACGGCGAGCGTATCATTTCCGGCGCGCATACGGAGATTTCGTTTGCCGCGGCTATGCTCGCCCAGAAGATGCACGCGCCTAACATCAAGCTGCAGCTAGGCGGAACCTGCTTTCTCGTGAACGTCTCGGATTTGCCGGTCCGCCTGCCCAAGACCTCGACCGATTATCGCATGTTGCGATGGGCGGAGGTCGCCTTCGACCACATGGAAACGTTCTTGTATTTCGGCGCTCCCGGGGGGCGCGCCTATTACGAGGGTGGCGGCCGCCCACCCACTAACAAATATTTCGTCGGAGACAAATTCTTTGCCGGCGGGATCCAGGTGGACAGGGAGGGGAACACGAATATGATCGGCTTGAAAGGGGAGGGCGCGCAGCGGTTCAGGTTCCGCGGCCCCGGCTCGATCGGCATTCCTGACATTGTCACGGTCGCTACGCCCTACATTTTCGTCACGCACCATGATCGCCGCTCCTTGGTGCCGAGGGTCGACTACGTTTCCATGCATGGTCCAAACGGGTGGAGCCTATACAAATATCCTGGACGTGGGCCAAAGTGGATCATCACGCCGCGGGCCATCTTCACGTTTGACGCGAAAGGGCATGCCCAGCTCTCCGGCACATTCGCCGGCACATCGGTGCAATGGGTGCGCGAAAACACCGGCTTCTCGTTCGAGCTTGATCCGGAATTTTCGGAAATCACGGAGCCGACGGGGGAGGAACTCGATGTGCTTCGCCGTGAAATCGATGGCGACGGCGTCCTGAGGAGTGCCAGAAGCTCATGAAGCTCGAGCCGATCAGCCGCGCGGGGCGGCCTGCGCGCAGGCAGGTCTTGATGGACGAGGAAGACGCCGCCGCGCTCATCAAGGACGGCGACGTCATCATCGTAGGCGGCTTCGGAACGGTCAATCATCCGATGCCGATCATTCGCGCGCTGGTTCGGCGCAAGGTCAAAAATCTTACCGTGATCGGCGCCGCCACCGCCGGTCTCGAAATCGATCTTCTCATCGGCGCGGGATGCGTGCGCAAGATCATCGCTCCCTATATCGGAGCGGAGCTGCATGCGCCGATTGGCCATTGTTTCCGCCGCGCGGCGGAAAACGGCGACGTCGAAGTCTACGAGACCACCGAATATCTGCTCTACTCACAGCTCGAAGCAGCCGCACGCGGCATGGGATTCATGCCCTGGCGGGGTGGCGTGGGCACTTCGATTCCAAATCTCAATCCTGATTACGTGCCGTTCAACGATCCCATTCATGGCGAGCCGTACTTGGCAGTGCCGGCACTGCACGCGGATTGGGCCATTCTTCACGTCGCCCAAGCCGACGTCTTCGGCAATGGTCAGCATGGAGGGGCGCGCTTCGGAGATCGCCTCCTTTCGCGCGCGGCAGAGCGCGTCATGCTCACCGCGGAGAGGATCGTGCCGAACAGCGAAATCCGGAAGAATCCGTGGGCCACTTCGGTTGCCTATGCGGACTCGGTGGTCGAGGCGCCGTATGGCGCGCATCCGTTTGCCAGTCACGGCTTTTACGTGGAGGACGAAGACGCGATTTCGGAATATGTCGCCGCGTCGGTTGCATACCGCAAGGGAGAGGTGGCCACATGGAACGGTTATCTGGAAAAACGGGTGACCGGATTTGAAAATCATCGCGCGTACTTGGCCGCCTTGCGTGGTGATCACCTCGCGCGCGTGTGTAACGCGGTGCACGCATAACACCCTGAACGATGATGTCGCAGAAGATACCGACCACGATCAAGGATCAGGAGCTGGTGGCGCAGCGGCGCGGCGAGATCATCGACGTGGCTACGCGGCTGTTCCTGGAACGCGGGTTTCACAAAACTTCGATTCGGGACATCGCGCGCGCCTGTCCGTTCAATCTGGCAAGCCTCTATATGTATGTCAGCTCGAAGGAGGACATTCTTTTCCTCGTTGCGCAACAGCTTATCGAGGAGAAGGCGAAGGCCATGGCCGCGGTCGCAATCTCGGCGAATGATCCGGCGGGCTCCTTCCGCAAGGCGCTCGCAGCCTATTGCCGCATCGTGCACCGCTACCGGCCGCATATCCGCCTCCTGTACCGCGAGCTCGACGTGCTTGCTCCCGCCCGCCGCGAAATCGTTATGGCGTCGCTTTCGACGGTAACCGATGTCTTCGAGGCCATCGTGCGCGAAGGCAGAAAACGCGGGGTATTCTCGGACCTCGATCCCAAGCTGGTTGCGCTCAATGCCCTATTCATGTGCCACCTTTGGTCACTGCACACGCGCGCGCTGCGCAGCATCACCCAGAACATTGACGAGTTCTCGCAGGAGCAGAGCGCGATTCTGCTCAACGGGCTGCTCGCACGCGAGGCCGTGAAGGCGCCGAAAGCAAGGCGCCGGCCGGCTCCACGCGTTGCAGCTGATCGACCTGTCTGGCCGTAGCACGGTGCATAGGGGAAGAGGCTTGCGCGACCAAACATCACGCGGGCTTGTTCGCGTGAGAGGCGTGTGGTTTCGTGGAACACCATCATAATAGTGCAGATCAATCGATGGAGCCCGCCGGCCCTATTTCCGAGAAACACCGGGCACGGACCTGGGAAATCTACGAGAAGAGCGTCCCCCGACTCTTCATCGAGCGCGTGAGCGCGCGGCCGGATCGGGTCGCTTTCCGCTATAAGGATTTGGGCCTCTATCAAGAAGTCACTTGGCAGGCCTTTCGCGCCGAGGTCGAGGCCCTTGCATTGGGTCTTGTCTCGCTCGGCGTCGAGCCGGGCGATCGCATCGCCATCATGGGCGATCCGTGCTTCGAATACTTTGTCGCCGACTACGCGGCGCTGTGCATCGGCGCCGTCAGCTACGGCATCTACACAACGTGCTCCGTCGCCGAGGTACAGTATCAGCTTGAGAATGGCGGCGCGAAAATCTTCATCGCCGAGAACCAGGAATACGTAGACAAGGTACTGGCGCTGCAGAACACCGAGATGGTGAAGCATGTCGTGGTGGCCGATATGCGCGCGATGTTTCTCTATCGCGATCCGCGCATAGCGAGCTTTGACGGCGTGCAGGAGCGCGGCCGCAAATTGGCAGAGGAACTGCCCGCCTTATTCGAGCAGCGGATTTTGGCGGTAAAGCCCGACGATGTCGCGGTATTCGTCTACACCTCCGGCACCACGGGCGCACCGAAAGCCGCCATGATCACCCACCGCGATCTCATGGTCGGAATGGTCAACACGTACCTGCAAGGCTTTCCCGAACTGGAGCAGGGCGATCACCGTATCATTACCCATTTGCCGCTCGCGCACCTCGTTGAGCGCTCCATGAGTCTTTGCCTGATGCTAATTGCCGAGGTCATTCCTCACATCGGCGAGGAACCGGAGAACCTGCGTGAGACGCTGGTCGAGGTCGAGCCGACATTCTTTCATGCCGTGCCGCGCGTTTGGGAAAAGATCGCCTCGCAGATTTTGGTCAACATTGATCGCAGTACGCGTTTGAAACGAGTTGCATATCGACGTGCGATGGTGATCGGCCGGCGGTACGCACAAGCTGTCTGGCAAAAGCGCAGCCCGTCCCTGCCGTTCCTGCTTGCCTATGCCATTGCGCGCGCGCTCGTCTTCCGGCCAATGCTGATGAAAGTCGGTATGCACAAGCTCCGCGCGGCGCTCACCGCAGGCGCTCCCATTCCGCAGCCGATTCAGGCGCTGTGGCAGGTCTGGGGCGTGAACCTGCGTAACCTATACGGCATCACGGAACACACGCTCGTGCTTTGCCAGTGCGAGTCTTTCCAGCAGCCGGGAGACGCCGGCATCCCGCTCTATCCGAAAGAAGTGCGGCTCGGTCCTGACGGGGAAATTATGGTGCGCGGTCCCGGCATGTTCGCCGGCTATTGGAATAACGAAGTGGCGACCAAAGAAGTGGTTCGCGACGGCTGGTTTTATACCGGGGACGTCGCCGAGCGGACGCGGGACGGACGCCTCCGCATCATCGACCGCAAGAAGGACATCATGGTCACCGCAGGGGGCAAGAACATTGCACCGAGCGAGATCGAAAATCTTCTCAAATCGAGCTCATTCGTGAGCGAAGCAGTCGTGTTTGCAGACGCGCGCAAGTTTCCCAGCGCACTGATCGAGATCGACTTCGATACGGTCGCCGACTGGGCGCGCCAGCATGGCGTCGTCTACACCTCCTTCAATTCGCTGGCGCAGCACCCGCGCGTGCGCAAACTGATTGCCCAGGAGATAGAAAAAGCCAATGTGCAGCTCGCGCGCGTGGAGCAGATAAAGAAGTTCCGCATCATTCCTAAAGAACTCGATCCCGAGGAAGGCGACACGACGCCGACCCGCAAGGTTAAGCGGCGGCACATGTACGCCCTCTTCAAGGAGCTCGTCGAGGAAATGTACCGCGACGAAGGCGATACCCGCAGGGAACTGGAACTAATAAAGGAGGAAATCGCATGAGACGCCCCACTCTGCCCACATCCGCAGCCGTGCTGATCGCCTGCGCTTTTTCTTCCGATCAGGTGAACGCACAAAACTCATATGTGATCGGCTACATCACGGATCTCTCGGGGCCGCTTGCCGATTCCTATACGCCCACCTGGGAAGGTTTCGAGCTATTCATCAAGAGTTTGAACGATCGGGGCGGGGTCAATGGCAAGAAAGTCGACGTGGTGCTCGACGATGACGGCCTCAAGGCCGATCGTGCGGTTGCCGCGGCGAAGAAGGAAGCCGAGCGCGAAAACGTCATTGGCATATTTGGTTTGAGTCTTTCCAGCACGCAAGCACCCGTTTTCGTCGAAATGCGCAAGGCAGGCGTGCCCGTGGTCACCACCTTCAGCGGCATCCTCGATGCGCTGCCTCCGTCGAAGCCTTTCTCCTACAGCACCGGCGTCGTATTCGAAGTGGCGGGCGAGGCGATCGGAGAGCTTCTGCCCAAGATCAAGCCGAACGGAAAAGTGGTCGGCATGACGTTTGACAGCGTGGGAGGACGCGCCGCTATCAGTCACAACAAGCGTATGGCGGAATCCCTTGGCTACAGCTGGGACGAGGTGCTCTTTCCAGTGACTACTTCCGACTTCACTCCCTATGCGCAGGCAGCGGTGGAAAAAAAGCCGGATATCGTGGTTGGTCATTATGGCTCGGGACAAAACCTCGGCGTCATTCCCGCTCTGCGCCGGTCCGGCTATGCGGGGCCTTATGTCGTTGCTTCTTATGGGGTGACCGAAGATACCGTGCGCCAAGCGGCGCAGCGCGCCGGCAACGACCCCAATGTCTATTACGTGACGCGCTACAGCACGGTGTACGACAACACGCCCGCGGTTATGGAAGTCGCCGCAGCCCAGAAGAAGTACGGCACTTCCAAGCCATTCTCGAGCATGCACATCACTGGCTGGGTGCTGGGCAAATTCGTAGAGCAGGCACTGACCGCGTGTGGCTGGCCGTGTTCGCGCGAAAAGCTCGATCAGTCCATCCAGCACGTGAAGGTCGATGCAAGTGGTCTGACCGGAGGCCCGATCGAAATGTCTCCGCAAGACCATTACGGCCCCAGCTTCTGGCGCTTGTATCAATGGAATGAGACGGCGCGCCGGATGGAGCCGAAGAGCGATTGGCTGAAAAAGACGGGACTGAAATTCCCCGTGCAGTAGGTTTGCCCGTCACCCAACCCTCTCCGAGCGGGGAGGGGGAGGCATAGATCGAGGCCGCACATGGAATTTGCGGCGACTGTCGTCATCCTGACCTGCACCTACGCGCTGCTCGCGGCGGGCGTGGTCATTCTCTACAAGGCCGCGCGCGTAGTGAATTTCGCACACGGCGAATTGGCGATCGTGGGCGGATACGTGTTCTACAGCGCAAGCGTGCTTGGCAGCGACTCGCTATGGCTCGCCATTGCCGGCGCTCTCGTCTTTTCCATCATAATGGGCGTGACGATCTACATGTCCATGTTGCGGCGGCTCGTGGGCGAGCCGTTGCACGTTACGATTCTGATCACCATCGGGATTGGCATCGTGCTGAAGTCCGCAATTCTGATTATCTGGCGCGCGGAACGCCTGACCATCGATGTCGGTGTGGCGCCCGCACTGCGCCTCTCCGGCGGCGCTTCGCTTTCCTACATGGATCTGGCGAGCGTTGCGGTCACCGTCCTGTTCTTTCTTGCGCTCTATCTGTTCCTGACCTTCACGCGCATGGGCATACAGTTCCGCGGCACTGCCGAGAATGCGCTTCTGGCGAGCCAGCGCGGAGTAAACGTCGATTTCGTGCTGGCGCTCGCGTGGATCATTGCCGTTATTGCTGCATCTCTTTCCGGCGTGTTCTTTGGCAGCCGCGCGTTTCTGAGCACCGAGAGCGTCACCATCGGGCTTGCGGGGTTGATCGCCGCGCTGGTGGGCGGGCTCGACAGCTTGCGCGGCGCAGTTGCCGGCGCATTCATCGTCGCCGGCACGCAGTACCTGACCGTGCGACTCATTGATCCCGTGCTGAGCGAGACCGTGCCGTTCCTCCTCCTGCTCCTTGTCATGAGCATTCGGCCGTGGGGGCTCTTTGGCACGCTCGAAGAACTCGATCGGGTTTGATCCGGTTTGTCGCGCAATCCGTACACGCTTCGCACTAGCTACCTCGAAGGCAACGAGGTGCTGCGTCGTCCTTATCAGAAAGTACTGGTTGGTCTTATTCTGGCCGTGGCGCTGGTCGTGCCAACTGCGGCGTCCACCTATTTCGTGCATCTGCTCGACTTGTGCCTGCTATCCGCCATCGGTGCGCTGGGCTTGATGCTGCTTACCGGCTACTGCGGGCAGATATCGTTGGGGCACGCTGCGTTCCTCGCCGTGGGCGCCTACACGACAGTCATTTTGAACACGCATGTCGGCGCGCCGTTCACCATTGTTGTTCCGGCAGCCGCGCTGTTCGGGGGCTTGCTCGGCTTTATCGTCGGCTTGCCGTCGCTGCGCTTTCGCGGCGTGTATCTCGCGATCAGCACGCTTGCGATGCACTACGCGATCATTTTCCTTGCCACCAAATATCAGGCCGAGTTCGGCCCGAGCGCGACCGCAGGCATGACCATCCCGGACCCATCGTTCGGCTCCTTCGTGCTCTCCGGCGATCGGCCATGGTACTATTTTCTTCTCGCCGTCGTGACGCTGACTACGGTGGGCTGCATGAACCTCGTGCGTACGCGGCCCGGACGCGCCTGGATGGCGATTCGGGATCGCGACATCGCCGCGCAAGCCCTGGGCATCAACCTCGCGCGCTACAAGCTGCTCGCGTTCGTCATAAGCTCGATGCTCGCGTCGATTTCCGGAAGCCTTCTTGCCTATTTCAGCAACGTCGTCACAGTCGAGAAATACACGCTCGATCTCGCGATCGTCTATTTGGCCATGATCATTGTCGGCGGAATGGGGTCAATTCTTGGCGCGCTGCTCGGCGCGATTTTCATTACGCTCTTGCCCTTTGGCATAGATGCGCTCTTTGGCTATCTGCCGCGCTCCTGGCGTTTCGGCTCGACCTTGTTCGGCGTGCAGGCTGGAGCGGTCGGGATCTGCATCATCTTTTTTCTCCTGTTCGAGCCCAAGGGTCTCGCCGAGATCTGGTGTCGGCTCGAGACATATTTCGAGCGGTGGCCGTTTCGGTATCGGCCGCTCGACACGGCGCGCCGCTGATGCCCATGCCGGATATTCTGCTCGAAGTGCGTCAGCTCGAAGTGGTCTACCATCGCGTGGCAACTGCAATCCAAGGTGTTTCCCTCGACGTGGAGAGCGGCTCGATTGTCGCCCTCGTCGGCACGAATGGCGCCGGCAAGACGACGACACTGCGTGCCATATCCGGGTTCTTGCAGTCTGAGGATGCGGAGATCACCGACGGCGAAATCAGGTTTGCGGGGGAGCGTATCAACGGGCGACGGCCACACGAACTAGCCCGCGCGGGCATCATACTGGTCCCGGAACGCGAAAAAGTATTCGCCACGCTGACGGTGAAGGAGAACCTGCAATTTGCTGCGCGCGAAGGCGGCGCGATGACGCTCGAAGGCGTGCTCGATTATTTCCCGGCTCTCGCACATCGTCAGGGGCAGCTTGCCGGCTATCTCAGCGGCGGCGAGAAGCAGATGCTTGCCATCGGCATGGCGCTCCTGTGCCGCCCAACCTTGCTGCTGATCGACGAGCTGTCGCTCGGCCTCGCACCCATAGTCATCAGGCAGCTGATGGAGCAACTCGCGCGCGTAAGCCGCGACCTCGGCTTCACCGTGCTGCTGGTCGAGCAGAATGCCAACGCCGCGCTCGCTGTTTCCCATTATGGCTATGTGATGGAGGGTGGCCGCATCGTGTTTTCTGGCAAGGCCTCCGAATTGATCTCGCATCCCGACGTACGGGAATTCTATCTCGGAGGAGCGCGCGAGGCGGAGAGCAAGAGCTATCGCGAGATCAAGCAGTATCGGCGCAAGCGACGGTGGTGGGGGTAAGGTGGCGCTGCAAGTCGAAGACCTCACGTTGGTTTTTGGAGGGCTTGTAGCGCTTAATGGCGTGTCTCTGCGCGCCGAACCAGGCGAGCTGGTGGCGATCGTTGGTCCGAACGGAGCCGGCAAAACCGCCCTGCTGAACTGCATCAACGGCGTCTATCGCCCGCGGCGTGGGCGAATTCTCCTCGATGGCCGCGACATCACCGAGGTGCCGGTTGACAAGATCGCGCTTGCGGGAGTGGGGCGCGCGTTTCAGCATGCCGAGCTGTTTCCGCACATGACGGTTATGGAAAATCTTCTTGTCGGGCGGCATCTGTTGATGCGCACAGGGGTGCTTGCCGGTGCCTTTTATTACGGCAGCGCGCGTCGTGAGGAGGCGAAGGAGCGCCGGGCAATCGAGAAGATCATCGATTTTTTCGAACTCTACCGCTATCGCGACGTACCGGCGGGCAGCCTCCCCTATGGAGTTCAGAAGCTTGTCGGTGTGGCGCGCGCGCTTGCGCTCGAGCCCAAGCTCCTCCTGCTCGATGAGCCATCAACTGGCCTCATGCGGGAGGAACGGGAGAATTTTGCCCGTTTTCTCCTGCGCATCCGCCATGAATTGCACGTGCGCACGCTCTGGGTGGAGCACGATATGCAGATGGTGACGGACCTTGCCGACCGGCTTGTCGTGCTCAGCCAGGGAGAGGTAATCGGCGAAGGAGAGCCGCAGCACGTGTGCAGCTTGCCGCAGGTGGTCGAGGCGTATCTGGGGTTCGATTCTGACGCTCCCCATTCGCTCGCCGCGCTGACGGCACAGCAGGCTGTGAGTACGAATGCTCAGTAGATGGCGTTGGATCAGGCGCGTCGCTGCGCTTTTGTCCGCCCGACCCAGCGCTGATAGCGGTTACATCCCAATGTTATCAACCAGACACGTACGGCAAGCATTCTAAATACCTTTCAGCGAAATAACGAAGCAGTTTCGGAAAGTTCCAAATAAACAATGTTATTAACCCAAAGCAGCTCTCAGTCGGGATCAAAAACTATGCCGCCCTACGCGGCGCGCACGCGCAAGAGCGTGTCACAGCGTGCGCGTCACCACCGGCGCCAATAATACGGCTGATACCAGGTGCGCTGCTGCCAACCGCCCCAGCCACCCCACCCCCAACGCCATTGCCGTACACGCGGAGTTTCATCGCGGTCATTATCTCTGCTGCGCGATGTGCGCCGGACCGGACGGTCACCCTCATCATCGTCACGGTGGCGTGCGGAAGCCTTTGCCCGGGAAATCAAGCTGTTCTGCGTGTCGATGATCCTGCCCTTCCCATCCACACGGAAGCATTCGGTGATGCCGCCGCGGCGCTGCGCTTCGCCCGAATCAGGATCGACGGACGTGCAGGAAAGAAGGCGCTTGGCTTCGGCGGAGGGTGGAGCAAGCGCGGTCTTGCTGAACCCATTGGCCCAGACCGACCGCATCACCGGCTCGAAGATCGGCACTGCAACCCCGCCACCGGTCGATCCGCCACCCAAAGTTCGACGCTTGCCATCGGCATTGTCATAGCCGACCCACACCGCCACGGTCACCTCGTTCGTGAAGCCCACGAACCAAGCGTCGTTCTCCTCATCCGAGGTACCGGTCTTGCCCGCAACATAGGGCGCCAGATTCGCGATAGCCCGCGCCGTGCCTCGCGCCAGCACACCCTGCATCATTGTTTTGAGCTGATAGAAGGCCGCGCTGTCCACCGACTTGATCGGGACCGATGCCGGCTGACGCCGGTAGATCATTTCGCCTTCGTGCTCAATGGATTCCACGACATACGGCGCCGGTCGTACTCCTTCGGTGGCGATCGCCGCGTAGAAGGCGGCAAGGTCTATGGGCCGCACCGGTTGGGCGCCGAGCACGAATGGATAGTAGCGCATGCAATCCCGGTAGATCTGCGCTTCCAGCGCCAGGTCGCAGAGGCGATTGAGGCTCGCTTCAGGCTTCTCTGCAATGCCGCCCTCCAGCAAATGCACGGTGGCAAGATTGCGAGAGTTCTCGAGTGCGCGGCGCAGTGTCAGCGTGTCCCCCGAGCCGCCGTCATAGTTTTTCGGCGTCCAATAATCCTTGTCGCGTCCCCCGCCAACGGGAGGCAGCGTGATCTCGTCATCCTCAACAAGCGTATTGGGCTGGAGACCACGGCCGAGGGCGGCGAGATAGCTTAGCGGCTTGATCGCGGACCCCGGCTGGCGCACCGCCTGGGTTGCTCGATTGAGCTGACTTAGCGGATACGAAAAGCCACCCGCCATGGCAAGAATGCGCCCGGTCTTGTTCTCGAGCACCACGACCGTGCCCTGCACGGTCGGACGCACGCGCAACTCAGCGCGGCCGCCGGTCCTGGCTTTGCTGCTCGCTTCGTTCACCTGCACGAATATGACGTCGTAAACCGCAAGCTTGCGCTGCGCCGCCCCATTATCGATGGCGAGCGGCAGGATGCGCCCGTCGGCCAGCCCCACTTTCCAGCTTTCGCCCTTCTTGCCGCCAGGCTTCTCCACAATGACGGCGGACGTCCAATGAACGTCGTAGAGCGGGATGCGCGCCTGCGCGAGCGCAAGCTGCCAGGCGGGCCGCTTCTCCCCGGCCGCGCGCCCTGCCTCAATGCGCTTGACCGCCTGAGCGAGGCTCGCCTCCGGTCCCCGGAACGTAAGCCGGCCTGCATTGCGCTCGTAGCGCCACAAGCCCTCCTGCAGCGTCTCTTCCACCGCGCGCTGCAGCGGCGGGTTGATGGTCGAGCGCACCGTATAGGAATTCGCCGTGATTGCATCGATGCCAGCAAGCGCTTTGGCCTCACGCGCCACCTGATCGACGAAATGGAATCCAATGTCGCGGCGCGGCCGCTCATAGGGGACCATGCCCGGCAGGGTTGGCAGCACGCGTCCAGGCGCCTCCGCCGTGACCCCGTCCTCGTGCAGCCGGCTCAACACATAGGCGAGACGTTCCTGCGCGCGTCCGGGATGCCGGTCGGGAGAGAAATAGTTCGGTCCCTTGGGCAGCCCCGCAAGAAGCGCACCTTCCATCAACGTAAGGTCTTTCGCCGATTTCCCGAAATAGCTGCGCGCGGCAAGCTCGATGCCCCAGGAGCTGCGACCCAAATAAACCGAGTTAAGATAGAGTTCGAGAATCTCCGCCTTGCTCAGGCTGCGCTCCACCCGTGACGCCACCACCATCTCACGGATCTTGCGCTCATAGGTGAGGTCTTCTCCGACGAGGAGGTTCTTCACGATCTGCTGGGTGATCGTGGAGCCCCCCTGCGGCCGGCTCGACTGGGCGAGATTGCCAATGAACGCGCGGATGAGCCCGCGCTCGTCCACCCCCTTGTGCTCGTAGAAGCGTCTGTCCTCCGCCGCGATGAAGGCCTTCTGCACCTGTTCGGGAATCTCCGGGAGCGCGACCCAGACCCGGCGCTGGTTCTCCTCGAAAATCTCGGCAAACCGCTCGCCCTTGCGGTCGAGCACCACGCTCGCGCCGGGAAGTTTCAGCCCCTTGAGCTTGTTGTGATCGGGAAGATCGGTGAGCGCCTTGTTATAGAAGTCGATCACATCGCCCAGATCGACGGCGGGCGCGGCAACCTGCTCGTTCTTGCAGAACTGCCGATAGGCGACGACCAGATCGCCAAAGTTGATGCCGCGGAATGCCTTGCTTTCCCCGGCGATCGCCTGTGGGTCCTCCAGGGCGGTTGAGATGAGTTCGTCGAGATTGATGTCCTCGATGTCGAAGGCCTTGCGCATGTGCGTGCAGCCTGCGCGCAGAAGCTGTGCCACGCGCGGCTGATCGGCCATGCGGTCAAACCGCATCTCCACCGCCTCGGGCGCAGTGGTGACCTGACTGAGCGCAAGCGCAGTCGCAAACATCTTGACCAGGAGGATTTCCATCGAAAACTCTGGGAGGATGAGGAATCAGAACGGTAGCCCGAAGAGAAGACGCTGAGTAGACCCGCGGTTCCTTTTGAGCGGGAGAATTTCAACCGGCGCGCCTTCCTCAATTGCATTCTAGTGCAGAGTCCCGTGGGTGTGCGACACAAACCCAAGTCTGCGGTTGTACATCCGTGTTGCGTCTTAATTGTAAGCTTAACGCGTCTTGAAACGCGGGGCCCACTTTGCGGGCGTCACAATCAAGCCCCTTGCTAAGCCGTATGGCCGGGATCAAGATGCTTCGAGATTTGAAGCTCTCGTTCGTCGAGCAATTTCGGCTTCGCGTCGCTCCGAGCCGAAAGATGCTCGCGCGCGAGGTCATCCTCGCTGGGACGCGAACCCTCACGGCCTGACCGCAGCTTGCCCCTCAATCTGGGGTTCGGCGGTACCTCATCAAGTTCAGGCCCCATGGTCGAGAGTGCGCCGGACGCGGAGGCCTCTTCCCGACGTTCCTGCCTATCCGCTTGGCGATAAAGGCCGCGAGTCGCTGTCTCGCTCACCGCAACGCTTGCCTTGCGGCGACGCGACCATTTGACGCTGGCATAAATCAAGACGGCCGCCAAAACCATGGGTCCGATGATTTCCATTGCGACCAGAAGGGACGTGGACGAGAGTGTGTCGAGCATTGGGCATTCTCCACCCTGACAACGTATGCCGGAACCCTGAGTTCCGGCTTCGTGCGCGTGCGCTGTCCGCCGTCGTTCATCATCTGGCGTCTGAGTTGCTTCTGTCGTCCGTCGTCTGGATCAAGGCCAAAAGCCCGGCAAGCAATTGTTCCGGCCGCGGCGGGCATCCACGGATGTGCAGGTCGACGGGGACGACAGCGGAGACGCCTCCCACCACGGCATAGCTTGCGGCAAAAAGACCGCCATCAAACGCACAGTCCCCCACCGCGACCACCCATTTCGGATCGGGCGTGGCGGCATAGGTGCGCTCCAGGGCTTCGCGCATATTTCGGGTGACCGGACCCGTCACCATGAGCACGTCGGCGTGCCGAGGCGAGGCGACGAAGCGCAAACCAAGCCGCTCGAGATCGTAGAACGGATTGTTCAGCGCATGAATTTCCAGCTCGCATCCATTGCACGAGCCCGCATCCACTTCACGAATGGAAAGGCTGCGGCCGAGACGGCGTCGCGCCGCGCTGTCAAGATCGCACGCAAGCTGCGCCAGAGCGGCATCGTCCGGCGCAGGTGCGTTCTCCGTCAGCGACCCGCGCAGAAGATTTTCCATGAGCATGCGGCGCATGACGTGGCCCTAGAGATCGTGCCCGGAGTAGGAGCAGTTGAAGGATTTGTTGCAGAGAGGGAAGTCGGCGACGATGTTGCCCTCGATGGCTGCCTCGAGGAGCGGCCACTGAAACCAGGACGGGTCGCGCAGGTGGCAGCGGCTGATCCGATCGCCCTCGCATCGTAGCCACACCAGCACATCGCCGCGGAAGCTCTCCACCAAGCCCAGCCCCTGATGCAGGCCGCTCCGCGGCTCGATCGTGCTGCGCGTCGATCCGGGAGGCAAGTGCCGCAATAGCTGCTCAACGAGATTCACTGATTGCTCGAGCTCACGGATGCGGATCCAAACGCGTGCATTCACATCCCCCTCTTCGAGCATCGGCACCTCAAACGCGAGTTCAGCGTAAGGTGGATAACCGGGTCGCTTGCGCGCGTCGTATGCGCGGCCGCTGGCACGACCCACATAGCCGCCGGCGCCGAACTGGCGGGCTAGAGAGGGCGAGACAATCCCGGTGGTCGCCGTGCGGTCCTGAAGGGAAGCCGTGTTGTCATAGAGTTCGATCAGCTCGGGCAGAGTGCGCCGGATTCCGTTTAGCAGCTCTGCGATTGCCGCGCGTCCGTCCGCAGGCAGATCGCAGCTAATTCCGCCCGGGACGACGCAATCCATCATCAGCCTATGGCCGAAACAGCGGTCTGCCGTCCGCAGCGTTTGCTCGCGCAGTACCGCGCATTGCGCGTGCATCAGCACGAAGGACGCGTCATTGCAGATGGCGCCGACATCTCCGAAATGATTCGCCATACGCTCCAGCTCAGCCATGAGTGCGCGAAGCAACACCGCGCGTGCGGGCACCGAAATCTCCCACGCAGCTTCCACCGCGTGAGCGAAAGCCAACGCGTAGGCGACGGTACTATCGCCGGACAGGCGTCCGGCAAGGCGTGCGCCTGCCTCGACCGTTGCACCGGCCATCAGGCTTTCGATTCCCTTGTGAGCGTAGCCGAGGCGCTCTTCGAGCCGCACCACGGTTTCCCCGTTCGCAGTGAAACGGAAATGGCCTGGCTCGATAATGCCGGCATGCACCGGTCCTACGGGGATCTGATGCAGCCCCTCGCCTTCGACTGGCAGGAAATCGTACGAGCGAGGTGTCGCAGGACGGCCGGGTTCCGGGCCGAGCGGATGCCGCTTGTCCCAGAAACCCAGATCGAGCCACGGCCGCACATCAGGCGAGCCTGAAGGTTGCAACCCGAACAGGCTCGCGACGGCGCGCTCCAAGCGAATGGCGGGCGGATGCAGCGCGCCCACGGATGGAAAGGCGCCGCCGCGAGCCTCAAGCGTGGCGACGGCAATCTCGCCGGATGCCTCATGAAGCACCGCCATATGGACCTCGCCGGCATCGCCCCACAGTCCGAGCAAGATCAAATGGCCCTCGGTGAGATGTTGGGATAGTGAGCGCCAGCCTTCCTCATCCACCAGAATACGTGGGTGAGGCCGATGCTCCCCTACTGCCGTCCCTGGGATTATGTCGCCCAACCGCATGTTCTAACCCAGCAGCTGCGCGACGTTCTGAAACCACACGACGAGCGCAGGCGGCATGTAGATTCCAACCATCAAAACCAGCGCAAGGTGGGCAAACATCGGCAGATATGTGGCTTCGGCGGGCTTCGTGCTCCCCCGCGGCTCGCCGAAAGCGATGCTGTTGAGGCGCAGGAACAAGGCTGCAAATGCAACGAGCAGTCCGAACACAAGGATGACCGCCAGCCAGGGAGAGCGTGCAAAGGTCGACGCCACGACCAGAAATTCACTCGTAAAGATTCCAAGCGGCGGCAGGCCGGCAATGGCAACCACGCCCAGCACCAACCCCCAGCCAAGCACCGGATTGGTTTCGGTGAGTCCGCCCATGTCGGCTATCCGTTGCGTGCCTTTCACCTGCGCGATGTGGCCAACGGCAAAGAAGATCGCCGACTTGGTCAAGGAGTGCATGGTCATGTGGAGGAGGCCGGCGAAATTCGCGAGCGGCCCGCCCATGCCGAAAGCAAAAGCGATGATGCCCATGTGCTCGATGGAGGAGTAGGCAAACATGCGTTTGATGTCGCGCCGGCGGTAGAGCATGAAGGCGGCGAACACGACCGAGATCAGGCCCATGGTCACCAGCAAGGGCCCGGGCGCGAGCGCAGCCGGATTTGCGGCAAGCAGCATCTTGAACCGCAGCAGTGCATAGAGCGCGACGTTGAGCAGCAGGCCGGAAAGGACCGCGGAAATCGGCGTGGGTCCTTCCGCGTGCGCGTCGGGCAGCCATGCATGCAGCGGCGCGAGGCCCACCTTGGTGCCATAGCCCAGGAGCAAAAACACAAAGGCGACATTGAGCAGCGCAGGGTCGAAGTGGACGGCGTTGAGGAGGAGGCGGGTCCAGATCATGGCTTCCGTGCCTTCGCCGATCACCGGGCGCGCCGCCATGTAGACGAGAATGGTGCCGAACAGCGCGAGCGCGATGCCGACGCTGCCCAAGATGAAATATTTCCAGGCAGCCTCCAGCGCCTCATGCGTCCGGTAGATGCCGACCATCAGCACCGTGGTCAGTGTCGCGAGCTCGATTGCCACCCACATGAGGCCGATATTGTTCGCGAGCAATGCCAGATTCATTGCGAACATCAGGACCTGATACATGGAGTGATAGAAGCGCAGGAATGTCGGGGTCAGCCGCCCCGTTGCAAGCTCGTGGGCGATGTAGCTTCCGCTGAATACGCTCGTGGTGAAACCCACGAATGTGGTGAGCACGATGAAGACGTTGTTCAGGTCGTCCACATGAAAATAAGGTCCTGGACTGGGGCGGCCGAAGAACAGCGAGAAGGCAACGGCGAATGTGGCGAGCGCCGCCAGAATATTGATGCGGGCGGAAAGCCGATAATCAGGCAGCATCGCCAGCAGGGCGGCCGCGCAAGCCGGAATGAGAAGAACGGCGGCAATGGGATCGAAACTCACAGCCGTTCCCCGCGATAGCGCTCGATCGCCTGTACATCGACGGTGTCAAACCGCTCGCGAATGCGGAAGAGGAAGATGCCGATCACGATGAAAGCGATAAGAATCGAGAACGCGACGCTGATCTCGACCACGAGCGGCATGCCCTTTGCTCCGGTTGCAGCAAGGACCAGCCCGTTCTCGAGCGACATGAACCCGACCACCTGACTGACTGCATTGCGCCGCGTCACCATCATCAGAAGCCCGAGCAGCACCACCGAGAGCGCGAAGGCGAGGTCCTCGCGCGCGAGCGGATCGGCGTCGGCGGTGACGCGCAGCATCACCACCATGGCTAGCGCGACCAGCGCCATGCCGAGCAGCATGGCGGTGCCGACGCCCACCACCTTTTCAATTTCGCGGTGAATGCCCAAGCGCACGATGATCCGGTGCAGCGTCACGGGAATAACGATCGCCTTGAACACGAGCGCAATCAGCGCGGTGATGAACAGATGCGGCGCGCTCTGGATGTAGGCCTGCCAGGCGACGGACAGCGCCAAGATGAGCGCATGCAGGGCAAACATGTTGAGCAGTGCGTATAGACGGTCCTGATAGAGCTGCAGAAAACTCACCAGCACCAGCGAGCCGGCAAGAAGATGCGCGACATCGAAGCCCAGGCTGTGCATCAGAGGCTCCGGGATACGAAGAGAAGAAGCGTGGCGAGGAGCCCGAGCATCAGCGCTGCGCCCAGGAACTCGGGGACGCGGAAGACCCGCATCTTCGCGATGGCGGTTTCGAACAGCGCGAGCAGAAATCCGGCGACGGCAAGCTTGCTGACGTAGACGAGAATGCCCGCGGCAAACGCAAAGGCCGGCGCCCCGGGGGGCGCGAGGCCCCAAGGTGCAAAGAGGCAAATGACGAGAGAGAGATAAAGCAGCAACTTGAGCGAGGCCGAGAGTTCAATGAGCGCGAGGTGCCGCCCGGAATATTCCAGCACCATGGCCTCGTGCACCATGGTCAGCTCCAAATGCGTTGCTGGATTATCGATCGGAATGCGCGCATTCTCCGCGATCGCCACCATGATGAGTGCGATTAACGCGAGAGCAAGCGACACGCGCAAACCGACGGCCGAGGACACCATGAAGGCGGCCATGGTCGAGAGCTGGGTCGAGCCGGCGATGAGCGCGAGCGTGAAAACAATCATGATCATTGCGGGCTCGGCAAGCGAGGCGATCATCACTTCACGGCTTGAGCCAATGCCGCCGAAAGAGGTGCCGACGTCGAGGCCGGCAAGGGCGAGGAAGAATCGGGCGCTGCCAAGAAGTGCGATGATCGCAATGAGGTCGGCTGACCAGGAAAACAGGAGTCCCGCGCCGAAGGTCGGCACCAGCGATCCAGCGACCCAGGTTGCCGCGAAAATCAGATAGGGAATGACCCGGAAGAGCCAGGAGGCGCTTTCCGCGAGCACCACTTCCTTGCGCATGAGCCGAACAAGGTCGCGGTAAGGCTGAATGAGCGGCGGCCCGCGCCGGCGCAGAAGCCGCGCCTTCATCTTGCGTATGAAGCCGGTGAGCAAGGGCGCGAGCAGCAGCACGATGGCCATCTGCGCACCCTGCACAGCGAAATTCGAAATCAGCCCCACAGCGCAAGCACCAGCAGCAAGATGACCAGAGCGGCGAACACCAGCGTTAGGAACCGGCGAATGGTGAGGAACTGCAGACGATTCAGGCGCTCGGCCGCAAACAGGGTTCCCCTGGCAAGCGGAAGGTAGAGGCCTTCCCAGATCGGATCGCGCAGGATGACGGTGAGGCGCGCTGGAGCGGCATTGCCGGGTGGCGGCATCTGCACATGCTCCCGGGCGCGAAACACCACAGTCCCGAACACGCGGCGGATGGGCTGCGCGAAGCTCGATGCTGAGTATTCGGTCAGGACGCTCGCATCCGGATAGCCGCAATCCCACGCGGGCGCGCGACGCAATTTGTCTGACGCGAGCCGATGAATCGCGACCGCCGCCAGAAATCCCGAGATGATCATGAAAAGAAAGACGAGGAGCCCGTTATAGGAGCTGCGGCTCTCCGCAATGGGAACGATCGAAAGCCATGCCACGCCCGCCTGCACGGGCATGCGATCCCCAACAAGGCCGTAGACCACCGGCGAAAGCGCGTCGATGAAAAAGCCGGGCAGGATTCCTGCGAGGAAGCAGAGTGCGACAAAGGCGAACATGGCGCCGAGGGAGAATCCGTCCGCCTCCTGCGCCGTGGCGACAACCGAGCTGCGTGCACGACCAAGAAACGTAATGCCGAAGGCCTTGACGAAACAGGCAGCGGCGAGAGCTGCGGAGAGTGCGAGCAGGGCGCCTACTGCGGGCACCAGAAATTTCAGTCCCCATGATGGAAGCTGGGGACTCAACAGAATGGCCTGGAAGATCAGCCATTCGGAGACGAAGCCGTTCAGCGGGGGCAGTGCCGAGATCGCCACGCAGCCGATCAGGAAGGTGAAGGCCGTCTTTGGCATGCGGTGTATGAGACCGCCGAGATGCTCCATGTCGCGCTCGCCGGTCGCGCTGAGCACGGCACCTGCGCCAAAGAACAAAAGGCTCTTGAACAAGGAATGGTTGAAGACGTGCAGCAGCGTAGCTGTGAACGCGAGCGCTGCCGCCCAGGCGAGGCCGAACGCCTTGAACGCCAGCGCCAGCCCCAAGCCGATGAAGATGATACCGATATTCTCGACGGTGTGGTAAGCGAGGAGCCGCTTTAGATCGTGCTGCATCAATGCGTAGAGCACACCGAGGACACAGGTCGCGCCGGCAAGCGCAAGCACCACGAGGTTCCACCACCAGGACGGCTCGCCGGCAAGCTCGAAGGCGATCCTGATGAACCCATAGACGGCTATCTTGGTCATCACGCCGCTCATCAGCGCCGAGACGTGGCTCGGCGCGGCCGGATGCGCGAGCGGCAGCCAGGCATGGAGCGGAACGAGCCCGGCCTTCGATCCTGTGCCGACCAGGGCAAGACACAAAATGAGCGCGGCCAAGCCGGGGGAGGGAGGGCTTAACCGCATTTGCGCGAACGTGTAGGCGCCTTCCGGGCCCGCAAGCAGACCAAACACGAGCAGCAGAACGAGCGTGCCCAGGCTCGCCATCACCAGATACACGTAGCCGGCTCGCACGTTTTCGGGCACGTGGTGATGCGCCATCACCAGGGCCCAGGAGGTGAGCGACATGAATTCCCAGGTGACCAGAAAGCTGAAAGCGTCGTCGGCCAAACAAACGAGATTCATGGCGCCGAGGAATGCGGGATAGAAAGGCAGCACCCGCATGGGTGCACTCTCGCGGGCACCATCGCCCATCGCAAACAGACTTGCGGCTGCAGCCCCCAGATTGACGACAACAAGAAAGAAGGCGGATAGCGCGTCGAGACGAAAATGTGCGCCGAGCCACGGCAGGCCCAGCGGCAGGGCCATGGTGTTCGGAGTGCGGCCAAAAAGATGCGCAGCCGCTGCAACAAGCAAGACGAGCGAGACTGCGCAGCACAAGCCATAGGTGACCATGCTGCCGTGTCTCTGGTTGCCGATCACCAGAGGAAACAGGGCGAAAAACAGGAAGGCCGCAGCCCCCAGGAGCACGACTGTGATCATGAGGGCGACGCGCTCGCGCGGCCTTTGAGCCGAACGCCGCGCCCCCCATGACTGCTGGTCGCGTTCTCTGCGATGAGCTCGATGCCCGCTGTATCAAGCGCTGATACGAGCTTCATCAGCGAATCGACGTTGCCCCGGATGACGCCCTCGCTTGCCTCCATCCGCTGAATCGTTGGCACCGAGAGGCCTGAGAGTTCGGCAAGCCTGCGTTGGTCGATGCCGAGCAGGGCCCGGGCGGCACGGAGTTGAGAGCTTGAGATCATACCTGTGCGATGAAGAACCAGGGATGGAATGTTGAAAATGATGGTTTATAGATCTGTTATGATGTTCAAGGCAGGAAAATGGCAGCCGCCACACGACATCATCCGATTTCAGGGAAGGAGCGTTGAGTCGTAAGAGTAGACACACGCCATGCCCGCGCTCGATGTGTCCGAGATAGCCAAACTTCTCGTCGAATTCGGCCAACGCAACGCACTGCGCGGCGGCAATCCCTATCGGGCGCGCGCCTATCGCCGCGCGGCGGAAAGCCTGGTTGCCCTTACAACGCCGTTAGCAAGGCTCATTGCGCAGGATCGGCTGCAGGAAATTCCCGGAGTGGGCGAGGCAATCGGCGGTATCATCAAGAAACTGCATCGCACGGGCACGCACCCGGCACTCGAGGCCATGCGCCAGGAGATTCCTGCCGGCGTGCTGGAGATGATGAACGTCCCCGGATTGCGTCCGGAGCAGGTGCTGAAGCTTCACCAAAAACTCGGGCTTGCTTCGCTCGCGGAGCTGGAGGAAGCAGCGCGCAAGGACCGCATTAAAGGCGTGAAAGGACTGGGTGCGGCGCTGCAGAACAAGATTTTGCAAGGCCTTGAAATCAGGCGCAGTGGCCAACACCAGTACCATCTCCATCGTGCTGCCGAACTCTTGCGAGCTGCGGAAAAAAACCTGCGGGCGTCCGTGCCGAGCGCGAAGCGGATCATGCCGGCAGGCGATTTTCGACGGGGTTGTGAGTTGGTTTCCGATCTC
>JBEVJT010000009.1:0-9121 GCA_040510075.1 Xanthobacteraceae bacterium
CCCCCTGCGCGAACAGAACCTCGACCAGCGCGAGCGTGCGCACGCTCGCGGCCGTTGCCAGCGCAAACGCGAGAAACCAGAACTGCGACGCCAGCGCTCCCATGAAGCCGGCAAGCAGCGACAGACGCCACGCCGCCAGAATGGAACGAAGCACATCCGGGTTGCGCAATGCGAGATAGATGGAGAGCAATACGGCCTGCACCAGGAGGGCGATGGCGAGTGTGAACGTGGCGGCCATGAAATAGCCGGGCGGCCCCAGACTGAGGATCGCGCCACGGAATCCCACGGCTGAGATCGCAAACATCGCACCGGCGGCCACTCCCAACAGCGTCGGCCTGATCCCGAATGCCGCTCCCGGTTTCAGCGCAGTTATCACCACGCCCACGGTGGCAATCAGGATGCCGGCCGCGAGGAGCGGAGTGACAGCATCGCCCAGAAACACCAGGCCGAACACCGCGGCCTGCATGGGCTCTGTCTTGATATACGCATACACGACGACGAATGAGCGCTCCTTCATTGCGGCGAGCATCAGCGCGGTGGCTGCGATCTGGGTGAGCGCGGCGCCGATCACCCATAGCCAAAACAGGGGTGGTGTTCCTGGAATCGGCTGAGCAAGCACAGCCATTGCTCCGGCCAGGAAAATGAGCGCGAAAGGAAATCCGAACAGAAACCGGACGTGCGTCGCTCCCACTGTTCCAAGCGTTTCCGTCAGACCGCGTTGCGTCGCATTGCGAACGGTCTGCGCCGCTGCAGCAATGATCGTGAAAACGGGCCAGAGAACGCTAGCGTAAGGCATAGGCGGTCGTGGGAGGGGATGACCCGCGTCCGGCTGGCTATGCCGAAACCACGGCGGCCGTTGGCGGCTTCTGAGCGGCAACCATGTAATTGATGTCCATGTTGGTCGAGAGCTGCCATCGGTCGGAGAGAAGATCGTAGATCACGCCGGTCTCGTCGATAAGTTCGAGCCCGTGCTGGGCGAGAGCGAGTTCAATCTCATTGGGCGTAATAAGCTTGTCCCATTGATGGGTGCCGCGCGGCAGCCAACCAAGCACGTATTCGGCGCCGACGATTGCGAGCGCATAGCTCTTGAGCGTGCGGTTGATGGTGGCGACGAGCATCAAGCCGGCGGGCCTGACCATGGCCACACACGCAGCAACGAACGATCCCAGGTCGGCGACGTGCTCGACCACTTCCATGGCAAGCACGACGTCGAAGCGCTCGCCGGCCTCGGCAAGCGCTTCGGCGGTCGTAGCGCGGTAGTCGATCGCGAAGCCGGAGCGAGCCGCATGCAGTTTTGCGACCTCGATATTTGGCCCGGACGGATCCGCTCCAACGACCAGCGCGCCGAGGCGAGCCAACGGTTCGCTGAGAATGCCGCCGCCACAACCTACGTCGAGCATACGCAACCCGGCGAGCGCATCGAGCCGCTTGCCATCTCGCCCGAACTGCCGGCACGCCACCTCCTTGATGAATGCGAGGCGCGCCGGATTGAGGCGGTGGAGCATGCGCATTTTGCCGTTCGCATCCCACCATTCCGAGGCGATCGAAAACCGCTCCACCTCGCCCGCGTCCACGCTTGAATTGCGCCTTATATCTGGGGTGCTCGCCAAACGTTTCTCCTGAGCCGGTCCGTAAGGCCTTGCGGTTGCGGCCTGTCGATCTCGCGGGTATGTATACGCGCCTTTCTGCGCAGGGGCTTGCAAAAAGCACCATGCGGTGCCCGAGAGGTGCAAGCCCGGAATGCCCCGCCTCGTGATGAAGTTCGGCGGTACCTCGGTGGCCAACATCGAGCGTATTCGGAACGTCGCGCGTCACGTGAAGCGCGAAACCGATGCCGGCCGTGAAGTCGCAGTAGTGGTCTCGGCCATGGCAGGAGCGACCGATCAGCTCGTCGCCTGGTGCCGCGAAGCTGCTGCCTTGCACGACGCGCGTGAATACGACGCCGTCGTCTCATCGGGAGAGCAGGTCACCGCCGGTCTGCTCGCCATCGTACTGGAGGGAATGGGCGTGAACGCCCGCTCCTGGCAGGGCTGGCAGCTGCCCATTCTCACGTCCAATGCGCATGGCGGGGCGCGCATCGTGGACATCAATGGCGGCGAGCTCCGCAAACGGTTCGAGCAACGAAATGAGGTGGCGGTAATCGCCGGTTTCCAGGGTGTGCACAAGGAAACCGGCCGCATCACCACGCTGGGGCGTGGCGGCTCTGATACGTCAGCGGTCGCCGTGGCAGCGGCAATAACTGCCGAGCGGTGCGACATCTACACGGATGTGGATGGAGTGTATACAAGCGATCCGCGCGTCGTGCCGCGCGCGCAGCGGCTTGCGCGCATTGCTTACGAAGAAATGCTGGAGCTTGCCTCTTTGGGGGCGAAGGTCATGCAGGTGCGCTCGGTCGAGCTCGGCATGGTGCACAATGTGCGCATATTCGTGCGCTCCAGCTTCGAAAAGCCCGAGGATATTGATCCGCGCGGGGCCCCATCCGGGACGCTGATTTGCGGCGAGGAGGAGATCGTGGAACAGCAGGTCGTCACCGGCATCGCCTTTTCCAAGGACGAGGCGCAGATCTCGATCCGGCGCGTGCAGGACAAACCCGGTATCGCGGCGGCGATTTTCGGCCCCCTCGCCGAAACCAACATAAATGTCGACATGATCGTGCAGAACGTATCGGCAGACGGCGCAACAACGGATGTGACGTTCACGGTACCGGCGGCAGACTTTGAGCGCGCAAACGAGGTGCTGGTCAAGGCGCAGAAGCAGGTCGGATACGAGCGCGTAGACGGCGCCAATGACGTAGCCAAGGTCTCGGTCATCGGCATCGGGATGCGCAGTCACGCCGGCGTGGCGGCCAAGGCGTTCAAGGCTCTCGCCGAGAAAGGAATCAACATCCGGGCGATCACTACTTCGGAAATCAAGTTCTCGCTGCTGATTGACGCGGCCTATACCGAGCTTGCCGTGCGCACCCTGCATTCGCTCTACGGATTGGATAAATAGCCAGGGTGCCTTTTCTCTCCTACGCACAGCGTTTCGAGGATGTGTATCTATCACGCTGCTTTGCCAGCCGGCACGAAGGCTTTTACCTTGACATCGGCGCGGGGCATCCGGTGTATGACAGCGCCTCGTTTGCCTTTTATCTCAAGGGGTGGCGCGGGATTACGGTTGAGCCTAACCCGCGGCTCGCGCGGCTTGCACGAGCAGTGCGCCCACGCGATCGTTCCATTGAGGCCGTTATCGGCGCGACGAGCGGCGAGACCACTTTCTATGTGGTGGACGAGCTGCACGGGTTCTCGACGATGATCGAAGCACATGCTCAGGCGGCACGCGCGCAATTCGGCAAAAATTCGCAGCCTATCCGCGTGCCGGTCCTGACGTTGAGCGAACTCTGTCACCATTTTGCGCCGCGTGCGTTCGAATTTATGAAGGTCGACGTAGAGGGCGCCGAGAAGGATGTCCTGTTCAGCGGCGATTGGAAAAACTTCCGTCCAAAGATTCTCGTCGTCGAGGCGCTTGCGCCCTACACACTGGCACCCGCCTGGCCGCAATGGGAAGCGTTTTTGGAGCAGCACGGGTACCGATACGCTTGTTTCGATACCCTCAACCGCTACTACGTAGCCAATGAGGCGCGCGAGCTTGCCGCCTGCTTCGTTCAGGTTGAAAGCGCCATCAGCGATGCCGTTCAGTTCCGCACCATGAAGCCCGCGCTTCTCGATCAGCAACACCCGGACCACGCCCTTGCCAGCGTGCTTGCGCGCGCCTTTATGACGAACCTGCCGCTCATCGACTCCGACGTGCTATGCGAGATGCTTACGCTCGATATTCCGCCACACCTGCTCGACGAGCTCGCGGGGCCGCAAGACCTTGCGCGCGCAGTCGAGCGAGTATTCGGGCCGGCTGCGTCAATTTCGGAGCAGGATTTGTCTCTCTCAAGCACGCCCAGCCTGCGTGAGATCTACAGGGCGATTGTCGCGAGCCAGGAATTCCGCGCTGCAGCAGGCCGGATCTCGGCGAGCTACGCGTGGTAATCACAGGATGGGTAACTTGCTTGCCCGCACCAGCAGGCCTTGGCTATACGGCAGCATGGGTCATAGCCAGCGCAGCGTACCGGTCGGTTATGGTCCGGGATTGACCTTCTACCAAGGCTGAGGGCTTCCGGCTGGACGTCGGGCAGGCCCACCGGGGTCATCCGATTGAGCGCGCCTGGTGCGCGCGCGTCATGTCGATTGGGCTGGCCCGAGGGATCACGTCATGCGTGGCGCGCTCGGCGGTCCGCGCGTGCTTCTGCGCCGGCTTCGCGAAGTGATGGCGGAGCCGGTCAGCGCGCAGGAACGCCTGGACAAGATCGTGGTGCTGATCGCCGCCAACATGGTGGCGGAGGTGTGCTCGGTCTATGTGCTGCGTGTCGACAGCACGCTCGAACTCTATGCCACGGAAGGACTGAACAAGAGCGCGGTGCACCAGACGGTGATGGGCTCGGACGAAGGTCTGGTCGGCCTCGTCGCTAGCGAAGCCAATCCCATCAACCTTTCCGACGCCCAAAACCATCCCGCATTCTCGTACCGACCCGAGACGGGCGAGGAAATCTATCACTCGTTCCTAGGCGTTCCGATCCTGCGCGCCGGCAATACGCTTGGCGTGCTCGTGGTGCAGAACCGGGCGCGGCGTACCTATACGGAGGAGGAAGAAGAGGCACTGCAGACTACCGCGATGGTGCTCGCGGAAATGATCGCCTCGGGCGAGCTTTCCGCGATTGCAGAGCCAGGTGCTGAGCCCGCCGCGCGGCGTCCGCTTCACCTCGCCGGCCTCTCACTCAACGACGGCATCGCGCTCGGCCATGTCGTCCTGCACGAGCCACGCGTGGTGATTACTAATTTCATCGCCGAGGACGTGCAGAAGGAGTTGAGACGCCTTGAAGCGGCGGTGGAGACGCTGCGCTCCGATCTCGACCTGCTGCTGGAACGAGGTGAAATAGCCGATAGCGGCGAGCACCGGGACGTGCTCGAAGCCTATCGCATGTTTGCCTACGATCGCGGCTGGATACACCGTCTCGAAGAAGCGGTCGCGACAGGTCTCACGGCGGAGGCAGCGGTTGAGCGCGTGCAGTCCGATACTCGCGCGCGGATGTTGCGCGCAACCGACCCCTACCTCCGCGAGCGCCTGCACGATCTCGATGAGCTGGCTAACCGTCTGATGCATCAGCTCCTGGGCAAGGACTACGCGCCGGCGCGCAACAGCCTGCCCGAGAACGCCATCCTAATAGCCCGGTCGATGGGACCGGCCGCGCTGCTCGACTACGACCGCAAGCGGTTGCGCGGACTGGTGCTGGAAGAAAGCGGACCTAATTCGCATGTTGCCATCGTCGCCCGCGCTCTTGGCATCCCGGCAGTAGGCAGGGTTGAGAACGCGACCGGCCTCGCCGATCCTGCAGACGCCATCATTGTCGATGGAACGACCGGCGACGTGCATGTTCGGCCGTCCCCGGACATGGAGCGCTCCTATGTGGAGCGCGTGCGCCTGCGTGCAAGCCGGCAATTGCAATACCAGGCCCTGCGCGACCGACCCTGCGTGACGCGAGATGGGCAAAAGATCGCGCTCTTGATCAATGCCGGTCTCGCCGTCGACTTACCGCACGTCGAGGAGACGGGGGCCGCGGGAATTGGGCTGTTTCGCACCGAATTGCAGTTCATGGTAGCAGCGAGCTTCCCCCGCTCGGCGGAGCAGTTCTCGCTTTACCGGACAGTGTTGGATGCCGCCGGAGAAAGACCGGTCACGTTCCGGACGCTCGACGTCGGCGGCGACAAGATCCTGCCTTACATGCGCAATGTCAGCGAGGAGAATCCCGCCCTGGGCTGGCGCGCCATCCGGCTCGGACTTGATCGCCCAGGTCTCCTGCGCAGCCAGATTCGCGCGCTGTTACGTGCCGCCAGCGGCCGCAACCTCAACCTCATGTTTCCCATGGTGGCGACGGTAGAGGAATTCGAGGAGGCCAAATCGCTCGTCGAACGCGAGCTCACGCACCTGCGTCGGCACGGGCATAAACTGCCCGAACGCGTCGAAGTGGGGACGATGCTCGAAGTGCCATCGCTCCTTTTTCAACTCGATGAGTTGCTGGAACGAGCCGATTTCGTGTCGGTCGGCTCCAATGATCTCGTTCAGTTCTTCTATGCCGCCGATCGCGGCAATGCGCGCGTGGCAGATCGATTCGATGCCATCTCGCCTCCGGTTTTGCGAGCACTCAAGTCCATTGCAGAAGCCGCGCATGCGCATGAGAAGCCGGTGTCCGTCTGCGGCGAGCTAGCCTCCGAGCCGCTCGGCGCGCTGGCGCTCGTCGGGATCGGCTATCGCAGCCTTTCGCTTGCGCCTTCCGCGGTCGGCCCGGTGAAGGCCATGCTGGTTGATGTCGACGCGGAGAAAGCGGCGGCTTTCCTGCAGCCGCTCGTCGAAAATCGCATCGGCAGCCCTCCGCTTCGCGAACAGCTCAGGAAATTCGCGGCCGAACAGGGCCTGCAGATGTGACCGTGGGATCGTCATCTGAGTTGCAGCAACATGCTTCCTGAACAGAAACTCGACGCACTCGTGGCAAGACATGCCGCCCTCGAAGGCGAGCTCGCGACCCAAACGGCAGCCGAGATGTATGTAAAGCTTTCACGCGAATTTGCAGAACTCGCTCCGCTGGTCGAGACGGTCAAGCGGTATCGCGAGGTCACGCGCGAAATCGGAGATCTCGATGCGCTGATCGGAGACCCGGACCTCGATGCAGAAATGCGCGCGATGGCCAGCGCAGAAAAACCCCAACTCGAGCAGCAACGGGCCGCGCTGGAGCGACAGATCATGTTCGCACTGCTGCCAAAGGATGCGATGGACCAGCGCGACGTGATCATCGAGATTCGCGCCGGCACTGGCGGTGACGAGGCGGCACTGTTCGCGGGTGACCTGTTCCGCATGTATGAACGTTATGCAGCGAGACAGGGCTGGAAGGTGGAACTGATCTCCGCGAGCGAAGGGAGCATGGGGGGCTACAAGGAAATTATCGCGGAGATCCGCGGCCGGGGTGCATTTGCAAAGCTGAAATTCGAGTCCGGTGTCCATCGCGTGCAACGCGTGCCCGACACCGAGGCGTCCGGGCGCATTCATACCTCAACGGCAACGGTGGCGGTGCTGCCCGAAGTCGCCGACGTCGATGTTACGATCAACGAAGCCGATCTGAAGATCGACACGTTGCGCTCGGGAGGCGCGGGTGGGCAGCATGTCAACAAGACGGAATCGGCGGTGCGCATCACCCATCTTCCCAGTGGGATAGTGGTCATGATGCAGGAGGACCGCTCGCAGCATCGCAATCGCGCCAAGGCCATGAGCGTTCTGCGGGCACGGCTCTACGACTTGGAAAGGCAAAAGCGGGACGCCGAGCGCGCGGCCGAGCGTCGCGGCCAAGTAGGATCGGGAGATCGGTCGGAACGCATTCGCACTTACAATTTCCCGCAAGGCCGGGTGAGCGATCACCGTATCAACCTGACGCTCTACAAGCTGCCGCAAGTGATGGAAGGAGAGGCCTTGGGCGAGTTCATTGATGCGCTCGTGGCCGAGCACCAGGCGTCCCTTCTGGCGGCGGAAGCTACGCCGCAGTGATGGCGGGTTCTCCGGAGGCACGAATGGAGATCGGGGCAGCTACTGCCGTCAGCGCCGCCTCCGCGCATCCTGACGAATTCGTCGGCGTTACCGTCACGGCTGCGCGCAACACGCTAAGGCGCAGGCTTGAGAATGCTGGCATCGAAAGCGCATTTGCCGATGCACGAATACTGCTCGGCCACTCTCTTGACCTCGACCATCGTGCGCTGATGGCGCAAGGCGAGCATGTACTTGATTCCGAGCAGGCGAGAACGGTTGCGCGGCTCGCCATGCGGCGGCTTGCGCGCGAGCCCATTGCCCGAATACTCGAAAAGAAAGAGTTCTGGGGACTGACTCTCAGGCTCAATGCTCACGCCTTCGTCCCTCGGCCCGACACCGAGATCGTGGTTGAGGCCGCACTCGCGGCGTTCATTGATCCAAACGCCAGGGCGAAGCCGCTGCGGATTGCGGATCTCGGCACGGGGTCTGGCGCTTTGCTGCTGGCGCTCCTCTCCGAGTTGCCCCAGGCGTCCGGGATCGGCACGGATATCGATGTGCGCGCGCTGGAATGTGCCCGCACCAATGCGCTCGCTCACTGCGCGCGCGCCTCATTCATCGCCTGTGATTATGCTTCGGCCCTCAAGGCTGATTTCGACCTAGTGGTTTCGAACCCCCCCTACATCCGGACTGGCGAGATAGCCGGTCTCGCTCCCGAGGTCCGTCAATTCGATCCAAAGACTGCACTGAACGGGGGGACGGACGGCCTCGACGGATACCGTGCCGTTGCTGCCGATGCGGTTCGCCTATTGGGACCTGGCGGTGTTCTTGTCGTGGAACTTGGATGCAATCAGGCCCAGGCCGTAGTCTCCATTTTCGAGGAGGTGGGACTTGCGGCCGAAGAACCGCGATACGATCTTTCCGGCATTCCCCGGGCACTCCCGGCGCGGCTCAGGCGAGATTTCGGGGGATGATTCCGGCCCATTGCAGGGCACAAAAAACCGCTTGGATTGTGGTTCGAGACCGACTACGTTGGTGCCAGTGAATCGACCCGAGCTGCTTGCGCACCAATAGCGAGCCCCGAGTAAATTGCGGAGAGCCGAAGGTGCGGCCGGGCCGAGCCAAGCCGGAATTTCCAGGCGGATTGCCTTCATCGAGACGATGCGATGCATCGGTTGACGCAGTCGATGAACACGCGGAAAGACGCGCATGACGAACAGGGGGTCACCGTGACGGATTGCGCGGCCAGCGGCTGCTTGGTGACGGGAAGCTGATTAGCGGCTAAACGGGCCGCGTGTTCTTACCTTCTCTTGACTGCGAAGGCACGTCATATGGCGCGCGTCGCGGAGAGCAATGTTGGCGGATCGGCCGGGCTTCGACACAGCCCGCAAGCAAAGGAGTTGGCAGCAGGCGAATCATGAGAAACGGTCAAAACAAGCGAATGCGCGGACGCAACAATCATCGCAAGAGTCACAATCCGATGGCGCGCGTCTTTGAATCCAATGGGCCGGACGTGAAAATTCGC
>JBEVJT010000010.1:0-8095 GCA_040510075.1 Xanthobacteraceae bacterium
GCTGCGCTCTACGTCTTTCTCAATCCAAAATTTGCCTAGTGCGGCGGTTCAGAAGTCCGCATCATTCTCGCCGCAAGTCCGAAATGCGGACTTCTGAACCAAAGCCACACCAGATCAATAAGTTGTTAGTGCCCTTCGATTCCGAAGTTCGCAAACGAGCGTGCCGCAGTTTGATGCGAGCTTCGGAATCGGGACACTAGCGGGCGCGGCACCCTCGCAGCTTGCCCTCGCAGGCAAAGGGAGTTCCGAACTTCAGGAGGCGAGCGCTTTCGCCCGCAATGGAAAGTCATACTACTTGCTCCATCCACTAAAAGCGGATTTGCTAATCACGTAATCTCGATTTTGTGCGGACACGCGGGAAGAATGGCGACGACGATTGGCCCGGCCGCGGTTTCAACGCTGTATCGCTTGGTTTGCATTGTGATCCAGAAAAAGCTGAAATCGGCTTTCAGGTCGTTTGACCAAAAGACTTAAGAGTGCGCATGAACCGGCCGGCACCAAAGACCATGCGGCGGTACTTTTTCGTGGCCCTCCGTCACGCCATTCACGTCACGTGGCCAGTCCTGTCGACAATTCTGGCGATTCAGACAGCCCTGGGCCTCTTGATTGGCCTTGTCGAGGGCTGGCCTGTTGGCGACGCGCTCTATTTCACCTTCATCACTGGACTCACGATCGGCTATGGCGATCTTGTGCCGCGGCAGGCACTCGCGCGCGCACTTGCAATCGGGATTGGCGTCTCCGGGCTCTTCCTCACTGGCCTGATCGCGGGCATTGCGGTCTACGCCATGCGCACAGCGCTCGGCGATCGCGATGCCGGCTGACGTCCAACCGATCAGCGACGGATCATCGCTTCGATGGTATCAAGGCAGCTTTCAACCGAGCGAATTGCGCGATGGAAACGCTGAACCCTGACTCTCAAACGGGGGCTGCGCCTGAACCGGCTCCCAGAGATGTCACGCGTGCTGCGCGTGAGCCACCTCCCAGAGACATGACCAGCAAAGAGACGCCTTCGCCGACCCGGCTTCCGTCCATCATCGTCGGTGTTGTGGTCGCCATCGTTGGTGCGTTGTCGATCTATTATCTGGTGCGGCCACAGCCTCTGTTGGTGCAGGGCGAGGTCGACGCCACGCGGTTCGACATCGCGGCGCGCGTCGACGGGCGGGTTGCCGAGGTCCCCGTCGTGCGCGGTCAGGATCTCGCCGCCGGAGCCGTGCTGGTGCGCATCGACAACCCGGAGACGATCGCCAAGAACGACCAGGCAGTGGCCGCGAAGGTCGTGGCCGAGACGCAGCTCGCCCACATCAATGCCGGCACGCGCGCGGAAGTGATCGCGGCGCGCAAGGCCGCGCTCGAGCGCGCCGAGGCGGCATTGGTGCTCGCACAAAAAACCTACGAGCGCGTCAAACAGCTGGCCGAGCACGGCAATGCCCCGATTGCCCGCCTCGACCAGGCGACGGATAGCTTGCACGAAAGCGAGCGCGCCGTCGATCAGGCCCGATCGGCCTACGAGCAGGCGGTCAACGGATATACGAAGGAGGAGCGCGAGATCGCCGTGGCGAATGTCGGCAAGGCGCTCGCCGACATCAAAGCGGTGGAGTCAATCATCGATCAGATGGTGGTGTACGCGCCGGTCGCCTCGCAGGTCTACCAGCGCAACATCGAGCCCGGCGAGTATGTTTCGCCCGGCGTGCCGCTGGTGACGCTGATCGATCTGGGCGACCTCTGGATCCACTTCGACCTGCGCGAGGATCTGGTCAAGACGCTGAAGGTCGGCGATCGGTTCAACGTGCGCATCCCGGCGCTCAGCGACCGTCGCATCGCCGTCGAGGTGAAGCTGATCGCGACGAAGGGCGAATATGCGAGCTGGCGCGCCACCCGCGCCACCGGCGATTTCGACCTGCGCACGTTCTCGATCCGCGCCTATCCGGTCGAGAAGGTGCCGGAGCTGCGCCCCGGCATGAGCGCGTATCTGGATTGGCGGACTCGCAAATGAAACGCAGACCGAGGCCCGGCTTCTGGCTGGTCGCCCGGCGCGAGCTGCGATGGCTGCTGCGCGACCGCGCCGCGTTGATCCTGATCTTCGGCGTGCCGCTGTTCGCTTTCGTGGTGCTGACCGCGGTGTTCAGCAACCCGGTGATCCGCGGGCTCGGCGTGGTCGTGGTGGACGCCGACCGTTCCGACACCTCGCGTGCTTTCGTGGAGCACGTCGCATCGTCCCCCGGCCTCAGTATCGTCGAGCGCCCCGGCGACCTCGCGTCGGCGGCGAGCGCAATCCGCTCCGGCGACGCCATTGGGGCGGTCTACGTGCCGGCCGATTTCGAGCGCGATCTCAAGGCCGGGCGCCGCCCGCAGGTCGTCGCTTTCTACAATCAGCAATTCCTCACCGCCGCGGGTGTCGCATCATCGGGCCTGGGCGACAGCCTTACGGCCGCCTCCCATCAGGCCGTCGTTCGTGCGGCGCCGAAACCCTCCCGCATCGGAGCGCTGGTCGGTGAGACCATCACACTGGTCAACCCGCAGCGGAACTACGCCCAGTTCCTGCTGCGCACGCTGTTGCCGATGGTGGTCCACGTCATCGTCGCGATCGCCGCCGGCTATGCAGTGGGGTCCGAGTTTCGCCGCCGCAGCATGCGCACGTGGCTCGCCTGCGCGGGCGGCAATCCCATCGTAGCTCTGGCGGGCAAGCTCGCGCCGCTGTTTGCGATCTTCTTCGTGATCATGCTGACGACGCCGCTGATCCTGGAAGGACTGCTCGGCGTCGCGTTCAAGGGCAACGTGCCAATGATCGTCGTCGCCGGATCGTTGTTCCTAATCAGCTACCTGGCACTGGGGGCGCTGCTGCAGCTCCTGGCGCGCGATCTTGCGACCGGGCTCGGCCTGACGGGTATCGTGGTCTCGCCGGCGTTCGGCTACGCCGGCGTGGGATTCCCGGTGTTCGGCATGAATGCATTCGCCTCCATGTGGGGTGCGATGCTGCCGCTGCGCTGGTACATGGCGGTGCTGCTCGGTCAGGCGGCGCGCGGCTTGCCGCTCTCGGACTCCGCACCCGCGTTCGCGGCGCTGACAGCGCTCACCGTGCTCTACACGCTCCTCGCATTCCTGCGACTGCGATCGCTTGCAAAAAGTGCGGTACCCGCTTTACCGGAGCCCCCATTGCCGGCGATTGAGGCGCCGCGCGGCATCGGCGGCGCTTTTGCCGCCGAGTGGCGGCGCGTGCTCGCGCTGCGCGGCGCCTTCATCCTGCTCGTGCTCGGGCCGCTGCTATACGGCATCTATTATCCACAGCCCTACCTCAACCAGATCCTGCGCAAGATCCCAATCGTGGTCGTCGACAGCGATCAGAGCGAGCTCAGCCGCAGGATCGTCGAGACCCTGGATGCGAGCGGGGCGGTGAGCGTGGCGATGCGCGCCGCAACCTTGGCGGACGCGCGCGCGGCGCTCGACCGGGGGGAGGCGCTTGCGGTGGTCGGCATCCCGCCCGGGACCGAGCGCGACGTGCTCAAGGGCACTACCGTGCACGTTCCGATCTATGCCGACGCCACCTACCTTTTCATCTTTCGCACCAGCGCGAGCGGCATCGCAGTGGCGATCAATACCCTGTCCTCCGAGCTGGCTGGCGGCGGCGCGCGCACCGACGGCAGCCTCGTCAAGGCCGCACTCGCGTCGTCCAGTCCGGCTGACATCCTGCTGCAGCCGATCTTCAATCCGGTCGGCGGCTACGCCAGCTACATCGTGCCGGCGGCCTTCGTCCTGATCCTGCAGCAGATGCTGCTGATCGGCGCGTCGCTCCTAACCGTGGTCGCACTCGCTCAGCGCACCGGCGGCGCCTTCGCAACCGTGCTGGGCCGCGGCGTTGCGCACCTGACCATCTATATGCCGGCGCTCGCGCTCTACTTCATCGTGCTGCCGCGCATCTACGGATTTTCCACGCTCGGCCAGCCGCTGCAATTGTTCGCGCTCGCATCGGTGTTCACCCTGGCGACCAGCTTCATGGGCCAGGCGGCAGGCGCCTGGTTCAAGCATCCGGAAACACCAACGCTCATTTTTCTCGGCACCAGCCTGCCGCAGCTGTTCCTGACCGGTTTTTCGTGGCCGCGCGAAGCGATCCCCAAGGTGGCGCAGACCGTCGGTTATATCTTCCCCTCCGATTTGGCGATTGATGGCCTCGTGCGCATCGACCAGTTGGGGGCGAGCCTCTCGGAGGTGGCGCACGACTGGCGGGGCCTGTGCATCCTGGCGGTCGTCTACTTCATGCTCGCGGTGATGTCCCTGTTCTTCGTGAGACGGAGGTCAGTGCATGGCTAAAAGGTCGCTGCTCATCGCGGGCGGTCTGCTCCTCGTCGCGGCGGCAGGGCTCAGCGGCTATTTGCTCGGGCGCTCCGAGATGGCGCCACCCATCGTGGGTGTCGTGCGTATAACGGAGGTCCGCCTGGCACCCGAGGTGGGCGGCCAGCTCGCAGCCATCAAGGTTCACAAAGGCGATCGCGTCCGCGCCGGCGACGTGGTTGCCGAGCTGTCGGCAATCGAGCTGACCGCCTCGGTAGCGCAAGCGCGCGCCGCCCTCGCCTCCGCGGTCGCGGACCGCAACAACGTCTATGCGGGCGTGCGCGCAGAGGAGATCGCCTCGCTCGCAGCGGCCATCGCCAAGGCCAAGGCGAAGCTCGAATATGCGCAGGCCCAGCTCACCCGAACCGCCACCTTGGCGCAAACCAACACGGCCACGCAGCAGGCGCTCGATCAGGCGGTAAATGACGTGGCGAGCGCACGCGCCGACGTCGCCGAGGCAGAAGCAAATCATGCCGCTGCCGTCGCTGGGCCGACCCGCGAGGAGCGCGCCATCGCAGACGCGCAGGTCAAGGCCGCAGCCGCCGCGCTCGCGCTGCTCGAGCAGCGCCTGGACAAGACCATCCTGCGCGCTCCAGCCGACGGCGTCGTCACCGTGATCGTCGCCGAGACCGGCGAGAACATCCACGCCGGCCAGCCGGTGCTGGCGATCGAGGAGACTGGCAAGCGCTGGCTGTCGTTCAACGCACGCGAGGATCGGCTGCGCGGTCTCAGCGTAGGAGCCAAGATCGACGTGACCCGGCAGGGCACGCGCGAAGCGACAGCGGCCGTTGTCAGCGAGCTCGTGCCGCTCGGAACCTTCGCAACCTGGCAGGCGGAGCGCGCGATCGGCGATCACGATCGCAACACTCTGCGCTTGCGACTCGATCCGCAAGGCGACGCGGCCGGGTTCGAGCCTGGAATGACTGTCTGGATCCGTCGTTAAGCGGCCCATTGCCCGAACGCCACGGCCACGGCGTGAGTGCCAGAGCACTGCAATTGCGCGACGGGTCACAAGTCGCTCTCAGGACTGCGGCGGCTTTTTTTGAGAACTGCTGACGGAACTCCTACTCTCGGGCTTCGTTGATGGTTGCATTCGGTATGGAAATGGCGAGGAACTGCCATGCCTCAGCCTCACAAGCGCGAAGCGTTGACCGTTACGTGTCATCTACTCTGTCCGAACTGTCTCAATCCGATGCGCATAAGAACTGCGCAAGTCGCTGCGGACGGTAGAGAAAAAATCCAATTCGCATGCGGGAGCTGTGAAGCAGAGGCGGTGAGGGATGAGACAGCAGACCTGTTCCTGTGTACGGTCTGCGATTAGCTCTGCCGCCGATAACTCACGTTCATGCTCCAATGCTTGCGTCACGCCGCGTCATCACCGGCGCTGTGGCCGCTGATAATAGTTCCTGTTGTTGAAACTCCAGCCGCCCCAGCCGAAGCCGACGCGCATATCGGGCGAGCGCGCAGCTCCCCCTAGAGCAGATTCCGATGAAATGGCATCGCTACTTCCTCTGCTCATTCCCGCGCAAGCGGGAATCCAGGAAAAAACTGGGTCCCCGCTTTCGCGGGGACGAGCGGATCATGACTCATTGATCCAACTCGAACGAAATATGAACTAGTTGGTCGTAGGAAAGAACGGCCCAGGCAGTGGCGAATTGTGCCAGCCCACGCGTCCGCCGATATTGGTAACCACGTTATATGGCTGATGGAGCGGCGGGAAGGCGTAGTCCAAAAACTTGCGCTCCTCGAGAGGAATCACTTGCGTGCCAGCATCGAGAAACGAGCGTCGCACAACTACCACGCGGGTGCGCGCCCGAGCTGTCGTGGTAGCGTGCGTGCGTGCCGTGGCAGTCTGTTGGGCGGGCCGGACGGCCCCGGCGGGTGTCTCCACGTTCTGTTGTTTGTTGGCGTTCGTGGATTCGGCAGGCGTTTGCGTTATCGTCTGCTCGACGGGGTAACGCTCATTGAATGTGGCAGGCGAATTCTTGGGATCCTGCGCGAAGGCGCCCTGCGGAACCGTCAACGCCAATGCCAGAGTCGTGCCTGCGAGAATACGTGCTGTGTGCATGAAATCCCCCATTCAGCTTGGCCGGCTCGTTCGGTCCGATCCAATCGCCGCCAACACTCGCTCCCGACTCTTTTGTCGCGCCGGCAGGCCATTTGGTTCAGGCCGGATTGGCTGAAAAAGCGGCTTTCGCGTCCCATTTTTTCAATCCAGCGCCTCCATCTGTGGAACAGCTTGGCCTGATCGGCGGCAGAGGCCCAGCGAAGCGGAGAGCTTCCGCCGGAAAGGCGAGGGGCAAGATTTGTGCCGGCACCTCAGCCTCGTAATGCGAGTGCCACTCCTGAGATCAGAAGCAACACAAGCACGCCCCTGCGGAATGAGGCTTCATCAAGCCTGCCATACAGCTTCCAACCGACCCAGGTGCCGATTGCGAGCGCAGGCAATCCGAGCGCAAACAGTTCGAGCGTATCCACCGTGATGATTCCCGCGCCACCGAGCGCGACGAGGGTGATCAGAAAAGTGGCGACACCCGTGGGCTGAAACGCGGCACGTTGTTCGTCTCGCCCCCACCCCCGCATATTGCTCCAGATCACGATCAGGATGCCGGCAAGTCCAGTTGATCCGCCGACCAAGCCATTGAGGAATCCCACGCCGGCATCCGCGGCTTGTCCGCCGCCTTTCACCTCGGGCAGTTTCGGTCTTGCGAGATTGTAAAGGCTGAACAGCATCAACAGAACGCCGATAGCCATGCGAAGATACGCCGGCGATACCCACCGCAACAGCACAATCCCGAAGGGAACGCCCATGGCGCTGCCCAGTATCAACGGTATCAGACGCTGTGCGTTGAGCGTATGGCGCAGCTTCCATACCGCATACCCTTGAACGAGCAGGCCATAGGCGACAAGCAGGCTCGTCGTCTGCACGGGCGTCAAGGCATATAGCCAGATCGCAGCTGCAATCAGCCCGAAGGCAAAGCCCGCAATCCCCGTGACAAAAGCTGCGGCAAACGCCCCGATCAAAAATATCGCCAGCTCGATTGGGACAACGGTGTCCATGCGGATTTTGCTGTTCCGGCGTCGAGCGCGCCGCGACAAACCGGAGGTGCTCGATACACTGAAACGCTGTCGCGGGACGCCGTCTGGTCACCTACTTGCACGCATTGTCCTGATGATACATCTGTTGCACCAGTAGAGTCTACCTGATACAGGACAGTCATGACGGCTAGCGTGCAAAAGACCCTCGCGCAGAGCTGGTTGTTGCTCGTGCATCAGCTGCCCGCGAAGCCTGCGTATCTGAGGGTAAAAATCTGGCGCCGCTTGCAAGCCCTGGGCGCAATTCCAATCAAGAACGCTGTCCATGCGCTGCCCATGGACGAGGGAACCCAGGAGGACTTCGAGTGCTGTCGCGGGAAATCAGCGAAGGGGGAGGGGAGGCAGTTTTGTGCGAGGCCCGGCTCATAGACGGCATTTCCGACGAGGATGTTCGCCGTCTCTTCGATGAAGCACGTGACGCGGAATATGGAGAGATCACCAAAGAGGCGATGTCGATCGCGAAGTCGCTGCGTCCGAAGCTCAAGCCTGAGGCGATGAGCGAGCTTCGATGGCAGGTAGCGCGGTTGAGGAAGCGCTTGGCCGACGTGGCCTCGATTGATTTTTTCGGCGCGATCGGTCGCCAAAAGGCGGAGGGAGCAATTGCAAATCTGGAAACACGGCTGAAAGAGGATGAAGCAGCGAAAAAGGCAGCCGATCAGCCGAAGACCGACAC
>JBEVJT010000011.1:0-18444 GCA_040510075.1 Xanthobacteraceae bacterium
GACGTCCTTGAGTTTCTGAACGATGGCCGTCATGTCGGTAATGAACTGATCGTAGCCTTCGTCGTAGACGAGTTTTATGTTCTTCTCCTTGACGTAGTCGCGCACGCCATCGCCCACTGATTTTCCGAAGGCGCGGTTTTCCCATAACAGGGCGATGCGCAGATCGGCAGGGGATTTTCCCATTCTCTTGGCGAGCTCTTCTAGCGCGAAATCAACTGCGGCCTGCGAATAAAGCCGGGACGCGCCGCCCACCTGGAACGTGTATTTGAAACCACGGCGCGTAATGATTTCGGCCGCACCGGTGGTTTCCCAGTGGAATGCCCCCTTGCGTTCGGCTGCCTGACTCACCGCAATGGCAAGCGGCGAAAGGCCGGAGCCAGTTGTTATTTTTATATTGTTGGCAGTGATGAGGCGCTCCGTCTCGCTGATTGCTGCCGCCGGACTCGGTGCGTCAGCAATAATCAGCTCAATTTTGCGCCCATTGATCCCACCTCGTTCGTTGATCATGTCGCGAGCGATCTGCATGGCCTCCCAGTGTTCCGTCCCATTCTTGGTGAAGGGGCCCGTGAGCGGCTCCAAGACGCCCATGCGGATTGACTCTTGGGCAAACGCTTGGGCCGAGCTCAGCAGAAATGCCGCGATGCTCATCAGCATCGGCGCTCGACCTCGCAAGTTGCGCATGCATCCTCCACAAAAGACGATTTCCTTGAGAAGCGCAGGGTAACGCGGCAAAAGCGCTTGCGCACTCAAACTCCAGTATAGAAGCTATTCACTTCAGCATACAGCCATTTCGCCGCAGAGCCCCTGTAACCGGCGCGAACTGACAGCTGTGGGTTTAATCGCCGTGCGGTCGTAGCCCTGCGTCTCGAACCCGATTGCGGATCAGCCGGTGCCGAGCAGGCGGGCGCCGTCCTTGTCAATGCGCGGCCGTGGGCGGCCGCCGTCACTGAGCGCGACGATGACCACGATCTCGGCAGGTCGCGGCGCATCCGGAACGGCAACCGTGATCGTGTCGATGCGATCGAACTGCCAGACGTCGTCCCGATCCGACAGCGGTACGTCAATCGCACTGCCCGCCGAGGCCACCTTGACATTCGAGGGGATGATCGCCTTGCCGCCGCCGATCGCCGCGCGAATGGGTTTTCCCATGCGCGGGTGAACGATGGCAGCTGCATGCTCTATATCGCCATCGAGCCCGACGATCGCTGCCTTGCCGTAGCTCGTTGGCGGGTTGGGCAACCCTTGCAAAGCTTCGCGCACCAGTATCTCGCCGAGCTCGGCGCCGATCGAAACAAGTGCGGATAGATCGTCCATGGCATTGCCGGCGTGCGGATTGGCGATGACCGCACACGCGGCCACGCGCGTGACCGGCCGCAGGGCCGGCAAGCCGCCTTCGGAATGCACCGTATCGCGGAGGAGCAGGCTGCGGCGAATCTGCATGGTTCATCTTCCCGTAAGGCGAAAGAAGTTTTCCGACAATACCAGCTGCGCATCTCGCGGGGCGAGCGCGCCGTTTACAAATTTTACCGGATCGGGCTCGCCGAGCGGGAAGGGTGCATCGCTGCCAAGCAGAAAGTGCTCGATCGGCACGATGCTCGTAGCAAACCGCAAATAATCCGGTTCGAAGCAAACGCTGTCAAAGTAAAGCTCGCGTAGATAGTCGCCGACCTGGCGCGGCAGTGCGGGGGAAAGCGCCGTGTTCGTGTCGACCTCGCGCTGCATGCGATTGCGCAGCATGATGCTGTAGCCACCGGCATGGGCGCAGACGAGCTTGAGCCCGCGATAGCGGTCGAGAAAATTGCTGCAGATCATGCGCAGCACGTTAATCGTGGAGTCGAACAAATAACCGGCCACGACCGTCAGCTCGTAATCGGCAGTGCGGTCGCGGCCCGGTGGATCGGCAGGATGCAGGAAGAGCGGCACATCGAGCTCTTTGGCAACATCGAAGATCGGGCGAAAGCACGCGTCAGCCAGGTAGGTCCCGCGCACGTTCGTGGCGACATGTCCGCCGACGAAGCCGTGCTCGCAAACACAGCGGCGCAGCTCGGCGGCTGCTTCCGCCGCATCGTGCATGGGCAGAAAGGCCCAGGCGGCGAATCTCTTGGGGGCGGACGCGACAAGCTCGGCAAAGCCGTCGTTGCACAGGCGCGCCGCGGCAAGCGCGAGTTTCGGCTCGACGTAATAATTGACCAAGGGGGTAGCGAGAGAGATTACGCTGCGCTCGATGCCGAGCGCATCCATGCGCGCAATTTGCCGTGCGGGCTCAAAAAAGGTGCGATTGAGGCCATAACACGCGCCGCGGCAGACCAGATTGACAGCGTCACCCGACGCTTTCGACAAGCGCACGTCGAACTCGCCGCGTCGCTGCACGAAATCGAAATAGCTTCCTGGAATAAAATGACAGTGGATGTCCGTAATCATGCGTCAAAGTCCCAGATACGCGACCTTGAGACGACTGTCGTTGAGGAGATCGCGTCCCGGCCCTTCCATCACGATGCGTCCATTCTCGAGGACATAGCCGCGATCCGAGACGCGCAGAACGTGGTGCACGCTCTGCTCGACGATCAAGATCGTGTGGTTCTGTGTTCGCAGAGCCTCAAGGACCTGAAAGACGAGGGCGACGAACATGGGCGCGAGCCCCTCGGTCGGCTCATCGAGCAGCAGCACGCGCGGTTTCGCCATGAGCGCCCGGCCAATAGCGAGCATCTGCTGCTCGCCGCCGCTGAGCGAAGCCGCAACTTGCCGGCGTCGCTCGGCCAGGATGGGAAGGAGTGAGTAGATGTAGTCGAGGGTTTCTGCCCGAGCCTTTCGTGCGAGCGCGGCGTAGGCTCCGATTTCAAGATTTTCGAGCACTGTCATGAATGGGAACAGGCGCCGCCGTTCCGGCACGAGGACGAGGCCGCGCAGCACGCGTTCATACGCCGCCAATGCCTCGATGCGCTCATCGCCTATGGAGACGCGTCCCTGAAAGCGCGTGCGCAGGCCCGCCAGGGTGAACATCAGAGTGCTCTTGCCGGCCGCATTGGCTCCAACAAGCCCGACGATCTGCCCCGCGCCAACCTCGATATTGATATCGTGCAGGATTTGAACCGGCCCGTAAAAAGCGTTGAGGTTCTCGACTTTAAGCAAGACTCGTATCCTCGCCGAGATATGCCTTGATGACCGCAGGATCCTTGGCCACGACGCCAGGGGGACCATCCGCAATCAACTCACCACGGTTGAGCACCATCACCCGTGGCGCCGTTTTCATGACCGCGTAAAGCACATGCTCGACCCAGAGCACCGTGATGCCGCGGCCAGGCAACCCGGCAACAAGGTTCGTCATGCTCCGCACTTCGGTGGGCGTCAGCCCAGCCATGATTTCGTCGAACAGGACCAGTTTTGGACGCAGCGCGAGCGCGCGGGCCACTTCAAGTCGTTTGAGCAGACCCACCGTAAGGATGCTCACCGGCGCGTCGGCATAAGCCGCAAGCCCCACGTCGGCGAGGATCGTGTGCGCCTGGCTACGCGCGGCAGCAACGCGGCGCACGTGTAGAAGCGCGCTCAAGGCGACGTTTTCGAGGACGGAAAGATGATGGTAAGGCTTCGGAATCTGAAAGGTGCGGGCGATGCCAGCGCACGCGGCCTGGTGCGGCTTCCAGCCGGCAACCTGCCGGCCCTCCAACAGGATTTCTCCAGAGCTTGGCTTCAGGGCCCCGGCAACGAGATTGTAAAGCGTGCTCTTGCCCGCGCCATTGGGCCCAATCAAGCCGACAAGCTCGCCGTGTGCGATGGAAAAGCTGACATCGTTGATGGCCGCAAGCGCGCCAAACCTGCGCCTGAGATTGGAAACCGCAAGCAGCGCCGTCACGGCGCGCTCCTGCGCCGTGTCAAGTGCTGCAGCGCGCCCGCGATGCCCGAGGGAAAATAGAGCATGACCACGACCAGGACTGCGCCGTAGATCGCGAGATGCAGGCCTGCGGCACCGCCTCCGAAATAGGAGCGCAGCATTTCCGATAACGGCGTAATCGCGAAAGCGCCAAGCACGGGACCGATTGCCGTTCCCAGCCCTCCAAGCGCGGGAAGAAGCGCAAATTGAAAAGACAATTCGGGGGAGATCACGTGCGTCGGGTCGAGAAAAAGGAAATATTGAGCAAACAGAGAGCCGCCGATTCCGGTGAGGAATGCGCTCAGTGCCATCGCGCGGGTGCGTTCAAAAAGACCGTTCACGCCTGCGGCGCTCGCGGCATCCTCGTCGTCGCGCACGGCAAACAAATACAACCCGTAGCGGGAGCCTTCGACGATTTTGGTGATGATGTAGACGATCACGAGATAGCAAAGCATCAACACCGCGTAGGTAGTCTTGGATTCAAACACCATATTTGCTGCGCTGGGGACGGGCAGGATCGCAAGTCCTTCGGCACCGCCGGTGAGGGCGGCCCAATTCAGCGCGCCAATGCGCACTACCTCGGCTGCGGCAAGCGTCGAGAGTATGAAAAAAGGGCCACGCAGGCGCGCGCAAACCAACGTGAGGATCGCGCCGAACGTGCCCGCGAGCAAAGCGCCAATCCACATTCCGATCCAGGGCGTAAGCTCATAGCTGGTGAGCAGGATGGTCGATGTATAGGCCCCGATACCGAAGAATGCGGCGTGTCCAAACGAGATCAGCCCCGCGTAGCCTCCGGCAATATTCCAGGCGAGTGCAAGCGACGCCCAGAGAAAGCTTTGGATGACGACATCCAGGAGATTCTGAGACTGAAGGAATGTGGCCAGTACGACGCAGGCCAGAAGGACGACAATCTCCAGGACAGAAAGCGTGCCTCGCTCCGGCATGAACCGCAGGCCCGAGGAGCGTTCCACAGTGACAATCGGCACTGCCTCCATGCGCGCCTCAGGTGCTCATGCCGATATTCGCCTCGCCTTGGCGGCCAAGGAGTCCCATGGGGCGGAAAACCATGACCAGCAGGAACAAGATAAAGAAAAACATCTGCCCATATGCGGGAGCGACGTAATAGCTGCTGAGCGACTGCACCACGCCGATGCTGATCCCGCCGAGCAGCGCGCCTTCGATGCTTCCCATTCCGCCAAGCACGACGATGACGAAGGCTATGAGCACGAAATTCAACCCGACAGTGGGAAATACGGAAAAGAGCGGCATCATCATGCAACCGGCAAGACCGACCAGAGCCGAACCGCTCGCAAACGTAATGAGAAAAATACGTGGCACTGGAATGCCCATGAGCATGGCAGCCTCTCCGTCCTGCACCGTCGCGCGGATCGCCTTTCCCAGATACGTCGCTTTGAGCAGGACATGCAGCATCGCAGTCGCCGCGAGCGAGACGGCAAAACCGATCAACAACTCGGGCTTCAAGAAAAACGGCCCGACTGAGATGGAGCGGCCGCCGAGCAGGGGAGCGACGTCGAACAGATCTGCCGAAAACAGCATCAATGCGACGTTTTGCATGAAAATCGATAGGGCCATCGTAGCGAAAACCACGACGAGGTGCGGCTTATCGAGCCCGGGACTGATGATGAGCCAATGCACGATCATCCCAAACAGGAACATCCCGGGCACCACCGCAATGACTGCAAGAAATGGATTGAGCCCAGCAAATTTCGTGATCGCCCAGGCGCCATACATGGCCATCATCAGAAACTCGCCATGGGCGAAATTGACGATGCGCAGCACACCGAAGATAAGCGTGAGCCCGATGCTCATTAGCGCGTAAACGCTGCCAACGAGAATGCCGGAGAGGACGAGCTGTCCGACCGTGGTCATCGCAGGATGTTCACTTCGTCATGCGCGGGCTTGTTCTGCGCAGCCACGTATTTCCCGGCAAAAGCCCAAACCAAAACTGTAAGAACGAACCGAACCCACGTGGCTGCAAAGCCGCACACCCGAGAAACGAACCCAAGCGGGCGGAGGAGGAAACAGACAGGGTCTGTAAACTCGCCTGTTTTTGTCAAGCCAGGACGTAAATGGCCGTGACAAGCACGGTCATGACGCTGCGAGTGGATCAGTTACCGCTGGCTCCATGCGGGAAGCGGGACCATCACCGGTTCCTGCGTGGCCAAGTTTTTCGGAAACACCTGGTTATTACCCGTTTTTTGCCACTGCCAGACGCCGATCGAGGCGCGCAGATTCTGTCCGGCGTCCTTGGGATCGGGCGGCCAATCGTTGTTGGTGAACTTGATGCCACTGCCATTCGCCAGGCTGCCCTGGGGCAGATCGAGTTTCAGCGCGATCTCGCGCAGTTGTGCGGGCTCGATCGCCTTGGCTTTGGGAAGAACATGCGTGAACAGCCCCCAGGTACCGGAGAACGCCGAGGAGGCGTGGCCCGCCGGCGGGCGTTTCATCTTCTCGTCGTAACGTCGGAAGAATTCTTCCGCGACCGGCACCGTGTCCGGCGTCAGAGCTTTGGTATTCACGCGCGCAGCGAAGTCGGAAACGAAGATGCCATTGACCCAGTCTCCGATGGAATCGCGCAGGTCGGGATTGGAATAGCCGGCGCTGACGCCGACATGCGCACTGACGTAGAAGTCGAGCTCCTTCGCCTTGCGCTGAAACAGTACGGCGTCATTCGGGAACGAGATGGCGATCAGCACATCCGGCTTGACGTCTTTGAGGCGCTGGACAATGGGTGTCATGTCGGTCGCCATCTGGTCATAGCCTTCGTCGTAGATCAGGTTGACGTGCTTCTCCTTTGCATAGGGCCGAATCGAGTCACCCACGGATTTTCCAAAGGCGCGGTTTTCCCAAAGGAGCGCAACGCGCAGGTCGCCCAGCTGCTTGCCGAGCCGCGGCGCAAGGTCTTCGATGGTGAAATCGACCGCTGCCTCTGCGTAGCGCCTCCCCGACGGTCCCACCTGGAAAGTGTATTTGAAACCGCGCTTGGTGATGATGTCGGCGGCGCCCGCGGTTTCCCAATGCAGCACACTGTGGCGCTCGGCTGTCTGACTAACCGGGATCGCCAATTGCGAAACGCCGGAGCCGAGGGTGATTTTGACCCCTTCTTTGGTGATCAGTCGCTCGGTTTCGCTCACCGCCGCGGTGGGATTGGGGATATCCGCCAGAAGGAGCTCGATCTTTTTGCCATTAATGCCACCGCGCTCGTTGATGATGTCGCGCGCGATCTGCATCGCGGTGAAGTTTTCCGTGCCGTTCTTTGTTGCAGGCCCGGTCATCGGCTGCAGGACGCCAATCCGGATTGGCTCCTGAGCCCGCACGGGTTCGCAATATCCAAGGAGGCTCGCCTCGCCGGCAGCAACAACGAACAACAGTTTCAGCATGTGCTTCATCGTGATCTCCGCGCCTCGCCGGACGGAACACGCTAGCATACGCGCTGCTCGGCCGTCACCGCGTAGATGCGACGCAGCCGTGCCGAAGGAGGGCCAACGTGAGCCTGGGCTGTGCTACCACGCGCGTAGAGAGCAGGTTTGAGGCATGCGCAATACGGCGATGGGTGCGACGATACTGCTGACCGCAGTCGCGGTCCTGTGGATCGCCTCGACGACTCGCGCCCAAGAAACCGCGACCGAAGACCCGAACTCGCGCGAGGTGCCAGCGGCGCCTGCATCGGGAGCCGAGACGACGGTTCGCCCCGATGTACGCGAATCCATTTGCCTGATGATCGAAGCGGCCGCGCGTGCAAATGATTTGCCCGTCGAATTCTTTGCCCGGGTGATCTGGCAGGAGAGCCGCTTCCGGCCCGAGGCGGTCGGGCCGCGCACGCGCAGCGGCGACAACGCACAAGGGATTGCGCAGTTCATGCCCCGCACCGCTGCCGAACGCGGGCTGCTTGACCCGTTTGATCCGGTCCAGGCGCTCCCAAAATCGGCGGAGTTTTTGCGCGAGCTGCGCGATCAGTTCGGGAATCTCGGCCTTGCTGCCGCGGCCTACAATGCGGGGCCGCAGCGCGTACGCGGTTGGCTTGGTGGAACGCGCACCTTGCCGTCCGAAACGCGCCACTACGTGGCTGCAATCACCGGAATCTCCGCCGACGACTGGGCGAGGGGAGGGAGCCGAGAGCCGGATCGAGCCCTGCCGCCGAACTGCAAGGACATGATGGCCCTTCTGCAGCGGGGGCCGAACCCATTCGTCCAGAAGCTGCAGGAGCGGGTAAAGCTTACCGCCGACAGTCCTTGGGGCGTTCAGTTCAGCGCTGGTTTCTCCCGCGAGCAGGCGCTGGCCACCTATTCGGCCATCGCATCCCGCTTCGCGAGTGTGCTGTCTGGCCGCGATCCGACCATCTTGAGCGGGCTGCTGCGCAGCCGCGGCACGCGTACCTTTTATCAAGTGCGCGTTGGAGAACAGACGCGCGAACGCGCGAACGCGCTCTGTGCAGACGTTCGGCGCGCGGGTGGCGCCTGCATGGTCATTCGCAACAAGACGGGATGAACGGAATGCCGGCTGAAACTGGGCTGGGATACCCAGGGACTTGCCATATCTTAGCCCAATTCGCGCCGCCTTCGGACGGCCATATCACTGTGCAAAGTTCCCGAGGCATCGGGGCTGCTCTCGATCGGGGGATCGCAGCGCAAAAGCATCATTGCTTCGCGGCTTCGCTGGCCGTTGTGGCTCAGCGCGACTGCGAACTGCTTTACGCGGCGTGGGGAGTGCATGAGGCGACTGCTCGCGAGAAGATCCGTGGCGCAGACGGCGCAAGTCGCGGGCGTTGTGCTCACTTGCCTCGTGCTTGCTCACTGCTCGTGGCCCAAATACAGCCAGCGCGTCGTGGACGAGGGGGAGCCCGTTCCCAAGGGCGGTGGGAGTTATCGGGTGGGGCAACCCTACAGCATCAACGGCCGCACCTATGTCCCGCACGAAAATCCCAAGTACCGCGCCGAGGGCGTCGCGTCGTGGTACGGCCGCGACTTCCATGGCCGGCTCACCGCGAACGGAGAGGTTTACGACATGCACAGCATCTCGGCGGCGCATACGACGATGCCGCTGCCGAGTTACGCGCGCGTGACCAACCTGGAAAACGGCCGTTCGATCGTGGTTCGGGTCAATGATCGGGGTCCTTATGTGCGCAACCGGGTCATTGACGTTTCGATCGGAGCGGCGAAAGCCCTCGAGTTCTATGGCAAGGGCATCGCACGGGTTCGGGTAGAGTATGTAGGCCGCGCTCCTATCGAGGGCAGCGACGATGCAATGTTGCTCGCGACCTTGCGAGAGGGCAGCCCGGCGCCCGCGCCCTCCAAGGTGATGATTGCGTCCGCCAAACCTTTTCTACCTGGCGCCGGCGATCCCAAGCCTGTCAGCTCTGCATCTGGCGGCCTCGACCTCGCTTCGAGCCGCAAATTGGAGACTATGATTGCGACCGAAGCGAAGGCGTCTTCGCGCTCTTCTCCCCGTTCCAGATCGGCTTCTGCCGATCCGCTGGATCAGCAAATGCCTGCGGTTTCCATGGAGCCTGAAACCGAGCCTTCCACCCTCGGGTTGATGAGCGGGCGGGGGCTTTATTGATATCATCCTGCGCGTGCACATACCGCGCCATCAAATTGCCGCCGCTTACGTTGATTTTCAGGTCGCTTCCTTGTTAAGCCTGACGCATCATGGAACTCCTTCAGCCCTCATGAGCTCCGCGCGACAGCGTTTCATGCCGGGCGTCCGGCGAACTTTGTTTCTCGCCGGTTGTGTTGTGGCATCGGCGTCGGTTTTTGCCGCACCCAACCCCATGCCCGGCCCCAACAAGTCGCATGACGGCTTTCAGACCGCAGCCGCCCACGCCATCCTGATCGACGCCGGCAGCGGCAGCGTTCTCTTCGAGAAGGCGGCAGACGACCTTATCCCGCCGGCCAGTCTCTCCAAGCTGATGACGGCCGAGGTCGTGCTCAACGAATTGCGCAAGGAGCGCTTCAAACCCGCGACCGAGTTCATGGTCAGTACCAATGCCTGGCGGCGCGGCGGGGCACCTTCTCATACCTCCAGCATGTTTTTGCCGATCCACAGCAAGGCATCAATCGACGATCTGCTGCACGGGGTGATCATTCAGTCAGGAAACGATGCCTGCATCGTGCTTGCCGAAGGGATTTCCGGAACGGAATCCGGCTTCGCCGAGCTTATGACAAAGCGGGCGCGGGAAATCGGACTGGCCAAATCCACGTTTGGCAATTCGACGGGCCTGCCGGATCCGAGGCAGCTGATGACCGCGCGTGAGCTGGCGAAACTGGCGCGGCATATCATCCAGACTTATCCGGATTACTACAAATATTACGGCGAACGCGAGTTTACTTGGAACAAGATCCGCCAGTACAACCGCAATCCTCTCTTGCCGATGAACCTGGGAGCAGACGGACTCAAAACAGGCTTCACCAAAGAAGCCGGCTACGGGCTGGTGGGCTCAGCGGTGCAAAACGGTTTGCGCCTCATCGTTGTCGTCAACGGGCTTAGGTCGGAAAAGGAGCGCGCGGACGAGGGCAAGAAGCTTCTCGAATGGGGCTTTCACAATTTCCAGTCCAGCCTTCTCTTCATGGAAGGCCAGGAGATCGCACATGCCAAGGTGTATGGAGGAGCAAAAGGCTCAGTGCCCCTGGTCGCGGATAAAGCCGTGAATCTCATGGTGCCTCGTGGTGTGCGCGAGAGGATCATAGCGCGCGTTGTCTATACGGGCCCCGTACGCGCTCCGGTGCAGCAGGGCCAGAAGATTGGAACACTCAAGGTTTGGCGCGGCGAGTTTCTGGTGCTCGAAGTGCCTTTGCAGGCGACAGAGGCCGTTGGCACGGGCTCGATGTCCCGGCGCGCCTTTGACGCTGCAACCGAGATGGTCCTGGGCGTATTCCGCGCAGGCCTGCAACGCTTGTAGCGCTTCCTGCTGAAGGAGCAGCGAGCACTTCATCGGGTGGCGATTTCCTGCGGGCCTCCCTACGTCTTTGCCCTTGCACATGCCTTGCGACGAGATGCGCGGAAAATTCATTACCATCGAAGGCGGGGAAGGCACGGGAAAATCAACCCACGCGGCCTTTTTGTCGGAACGCCTAAAGAGCTTGGGCCTCGAAGTAGTTCTCACGCGCGAGCCAGGCGGATCGCCCGGGGCGGAGGTAATCCGACACGTGCTGCTCTCGGGCGCCGCGAAGCCCCTTGGCGTGGAGGCGGAAGCGTTTTTGTTCGCGGCCGCACGGGAGGATCACGTGCGCAGCACCATCCAGCCGGGACTCTCCCGAGGTGCCTGGGTGATTTCTGACCGCTTTCTCGATTCGACGAGGGTTTATCAGGGCACGCTTGGACACCTGGACGACAAGTTCATACGGGCTTTGGAGCGCGTGACCTTGGACGGACTCAAACCCGATCTCACGTTCATCCTGGACGTGCCCGCGGAGGTTGGACTTGCGCGCGCAACCAAGCGGCGCGGCGAGGAAAGTGCGGACCGGTTCGAGTCCGAATCTCTGGCGACCCATAGCGCACTGCGGGAGGCTTATCGCGCACTGGCGGCCAAGGAGCCTGAGCGTTGCGTGCTGGTGGACGCAACGGATTCTAAATCGGCCGTCGCAGAACTGATCTGGCAGACCGTGAACGAGCGCCTTTCGCCCGCGATGGTCCCGCTCACGGTAGCATCATGAGCGGCGGCCAGAATGCTGAAGACACCGAGCCGAAGCATCCGCGCGAAACGACGGTGCTTTACGGCCATGAAGCGGCCGAGCGATCTGTGCTCGAGGCCTATCGCTCCGGCCGCCTCGCGCATGCACTTCTTATTGCGGGGCCGCCCGGGGTAGGCAAAGCGACTTTGGCCTACCGCATCGCGCGATTTGTTCTTGCCCACCCGGATGCAGCGGCACCAGCTGTCCAGGCTGCTAGATCTTTGTCCGTGGCACCGGACCACGGCGTAACGCGGCGCATGGCTGCCCGGGCGCAAGGCGACTTCCTCGTGCTCGAGCGCACTGTCAATGAAAAAACCGGCAAGCTTCGTCAGGATATTGCGGTCGATGATGTACGAAAGACGGTTACGTTCTTCGGATCGACATCGGGCGCAGGCGGATGGAGAATCGCGCTGGTTGATGCCGTCGACGAGCTTAACGACTACGGTGCGAATGCGCTCTTGAAGATACTCGAGGAGCCACCGCAAAAAGCGCTGTTGCTGCTCGTAAGCCACTCGGCTGCGCGGGTATTGCCCACCATCCGTTCGCGCTGTCGAGTAATGCCCCTGCGAGAGCTCTCCGCCGCCGACATCGCACGCGCCGCTGCAGCTGCTAGCGGGCGAGAGGAAAACGAGCCCGACGTGCTACGAGCCGCTGCGCTCGCGGAGGGCAGCGTGAGCCGCGCACTGGCCCTGCTCTCCGGCAATACCCTCGAGCTTCGCAAGCAAATTGTTGCCCTTTTGGAAGGACTGCCCGCCGTGGATCGGCAGGCGCTCCATGGCCTGGGCGACCGCCTCTATGGAACGGATCCGGCCATGCTTCACGCTTTCGTCGATACTGTTAATGGCTGGCTGGCGGAGCGGCTTAGAGCCTCTCCAAAAGAGCCGCGGAGCCTCGATCGCATCGCGCGGATTTGGCACGACTTCAATCAGTTGTCGCGTGACACGGAAACTTTCAATCTTGATCGCAAGCCATTGGTTTTCAACGTCTTTATGGAACTCGCCGACGCGTGGCGCGCGTGCTAGCTAAGCGGGGCACGGGCGGTTTCGCGCTTTTGTTTGCTTGCATGGGCCGGCACAGCGAAGCGCTGCTCAAGCTATAGTAGGGCGGCGGACGAGCCAAAACATGCCGGAACCCCCGCGCTATTACATCACAACCGCAATCGCCTATCCGAACGGTGCGCCCCATATCGGGCATGCCTATGAGGCAATCGCAACCGATGCCATCGCTCGCTTCATGCGTCTTGACGGCTTTGATGTGCTGTTTCTCACCGGAACCGACGAGCACGGCATCAAGATGCTTCAGACAGCGCACAAGGAAAAACTCACGCCACAGCAGCTGATTGCCAGGAACGTGCCGCGGTTCCAGGCCATGGTGGAACGCTTCAATTGCTCGAATGACGATTTCATCCGGACTACCGAACCGCGGCACCATCGCGCTTCCGTTGGGCTGTGGCAGCGCATGGCCGCAGCCGGCGATATTTATCTAGGAAAATACTCGGGCTGGTACTCAGTCCGCGACGAGGCCTACTACGACGAGACCGAGACGAAGCTCAACGAGCACGGGCAGCGGGTAGGGCCGCAGGGAACGGCCGTCGAATGGGTCGAAGAGGAAAGTTATTTCTTTCGGCTCTCGGCCTATCAAGACAAACTGCTCGAGCTTTACGCCCGCCGCCCGGATTTCGTGCTGCCGAAGGAGCGGCTGAACGAGGTGACCAGCTTTGTAAAAAGCGGCCTCCAGGATCTCTCCATATCTCGTACGACCTTCGATTGGGGCGTGCAGGTGCCGGCTAATCCCGACCACGTGATGTATGTCTGGGTCGATGCGCTGACGAACTACATTACTGCAGTCGGATATCCGGACACGGATAGTGCGCGGTTCCGACGCTATTGGCCCGCGGACCTTCATGTCATCGGAAAGGACATCGTGCGTTTTCACGCGGTGTATTGGCCGGCCTTTCTGCTATCTGCCGGCGTTGAGGTACCCCGCCGCATCTTCTCGCATGGGTTTCTCTTTAATCGCGGGGAGAAGATGTCGAAGTCGGTAGGCAACGTGATTGATCCCTTCGCGCTGGCGGACGCCTATGGCGTCGATCAGATGCGCTACTTTCTTCTCCGCGAAGTCCCATTCGGGCAGGACGGTAGCTACAGTCACGAAGCTATCGTCAACCGCATCAATGCCGATCTCGCAAATGATCTGGGGAATCTTGCGCAGCGCTCGTTATCCATGATCGCGCGCCAGCGCGATGCCGTGCTACCCCATCCGGCCACCCTTACAGAGGCCGACAAGACCATGCTTTCTGCTGCCGACGCCATGATCGTGAAGGCACGCGAAGCCATGAGGACGCAGCAACTGCATCTGGTGCTCAATACTGTCTGGTCGGCAGTTGCGGAGGCCAATCGCTATTTCGCTGGCCAAGCGCCGTGGGCGCTGGCCAAGAGCGATCCGGTTCGGCAAGGCACCGTGCTCTACGTCACGGCCGAGGTATTGCGGCAGGTGGCAATACTGACGCTGCCGTTCATGCCGGCTTCGGCGGCACGGCTTCTTGATCTCCTCGCAATTCCTGCCGGCGAACGGCAGTTCGGGGATCTGGGCGGGCATCGGCGCATCGCGGCCGGCGCGCGGCTGCCCAGCCCCAATCCGGTATTTCCGCGTTATGTGGACAGTGAAGCAAGCGCACAGCCCTGAAAGCCTTCGCATCCAGGCTATCGGGTGCGGCCCTCTACCGTCTCACGGTCGAAAGGACGCCTATGTCGGAAGATTCAACTTCGAATAATGAGCGGCCCTGTCTGCATTGCCTGATTGCAGACACGATCGATGATTTCTACGCCGAATACGGCTCGGTCAGCGGGGAGAAAGACACCATAGACATGGACGAGATCATATCAGCCCTGGGCAAGACCATAGCCGAGCTGACCTATGGATCGGATGCGCAGATGCGCCAACGCATCATCGAGGATCTCATGCGCGAGATCTCGCGTTACGAGGCCGAATATGCGAACGCTCCCGGCTCTGACATGCGTCATTGACCGAATTAAAGCACCCACACCACACCTCAACTAGATGCCTTGTGGTACAGATCGGTTTCGGCCTGAAACGACTTTGGTCGATAGTCACTGTCATCTCGATTTCCCGGACTTCGTGGGGAAACTCGAGGCGATAGTGCAGCGCGCGCAGGCCGCGGGCGTGACGCATATTCTGACAGTGTCCACACGTATCAGGCGCCAACAGGATGTGCTGGCGCTAGCCGAGCGTTTTCCGAATGTTTATTGCTCGCTAGGCACTCACCCACACTACGCAGAGGAGGAACTCGAGTTTGGGGCAGAAGAGTTGATCGCGCGTGCACGGCATCCCAAGGTCGTCGCGTTCGGCGAAGCCGGATTGGACTTTCATTACACCCGCAGTCCTCCTGAAGCGCAGGAACGCAGTTTCTGCACGCACATCGCTGCAGCGCGCGCTGCAGCGCTCCCCCTCATTATCCATTCAAGGGATGCGGATTCCACGATGCTCTCGATTCTCACAGAAGAGCATGCGAAAGGCGCTTTCGCAGCCGTTCTGCACTGCTACACGGGAGGAAGTGAACTCGCCCGACGCGCGGTCGAACTGGGTTTTTATATCGGTTTCACCGGGATTGTAACATTCAGAAAATCGGACGAGCTACGCGCGATAGCAAAAAGTCTTCCCGCAGACCGCATTCTGGTCGAAACGGATGCGCCTTATCTTGCACCCGAACCATACCGCGGCAAGCGCAACGAGCCTGCATACGTAGTCGAAACCGCAAAGATGCTCGCAGAGCTTCGGGGCGTGGGTTTCGGTGAGATCGCGCAGCAAACCACCGCTAATTTCTTCCGGCTGTTTGCCAAAACCGGCCAAGCTGTAATCGCCGCTGCATGAGCCTGCGGGTCACGATTCTTGGTTGCGGGTCATCAGGAGGCGTCCCAAGACCGGCACTTGGATGGGGAAGGTGTGATCCGGGGACTCCGAAGAACCGGCGCCGCCGAACCTCGCTGCTCGTCGAGCGACGGAACGGTTCCGGGACAACTCGGGTGCTGGTCGATACCCCGCCCGATCTACGCGAGCAGCTTCTCGATGCCGATGTGGATTGGCTCGATGGCGTGCTTTTCACGCACGCGCACGCCGACCATATCCATGGTATCGATGATTTGCGCGCGCTCTTCATCAAGCAGCGCCGGCGCGTTGACGCATATCTTGACGAGCCCACGGCCAAACTCCTGCACCTGCGCTTTGGCTACTGCTTTCGCTCGCCTCCCGGCAGCGAGTACCCGCCCATCTTGACCGATCATCGGCTCGAAGCGGGTCGCGCGGTAACCATCAACGGTCGGGGAGGGGCGATCGCCGCGCTTCCATTTCTGCAGCGGCATGGAGACATTCCGTCGCTCGGCTTTCGCTTCGGTGCACTGGCGTATTCCTGCGACGTCAGCGCCATCCCGGAGCAAAGCATGGAAGCGCTGGCGGGAATTCAGGTGTGGATCGTGGACGCGCTGCGCTACACTCCTCATCCAAGCCATTTCAGCGTCGATGACGCGCTCACGTGGATCAGACGCGTAACGCCACAGCGCGCAATTCTGACCAATCTTCATGCCGACCTCGATTACGAAGAACTGCGCGCCAGGCTTCCGCCCGACGTGGAGCCGGCCTACGACGGCCTTACCCTGGATGATGTTCCTGAAAGCTAAACTGCGTCTGCAGCAATTCACCGGAGGTCGTTGAAATTGGTCACGTTTCGCTGGACCTTCGTCCAATGGGAAAAACATTCCATAATATTGCTTATGCGAATCCGCAGTCCGCGCCCGGATTGCTCCCTTAGCTGGGCAATTTAGGTCGCCTAATGTCCGAAACCCGCGAGATTGCGCGCCTGCTCGACATCATGGCCGCGCTGCGAACCCCCGGGACAGGCTGTCCTTGGGACCTTGCTCAAACCTCCGCCAGCATCGCGAAGTATACGATCGAAGAAGCCTATGAGGTGGCGGATGCGATTGCCCGCAACGATCTCGACGAGCTCAGGGATGAACTCGGCGATCTTCTGCTGCAGGTTGTCTTCCATTCCCGGATGGCGGAGGAAACCGGCGTATTCGCCTTCCGTGATGTGGTGAAAGGCTTGGCGGACAAGCTGGTGCGGCGACACCCGCATGTGTTCGGCAACGACGGCGCAAGTGATCCAGCCTATGTGGAAGCCTTATGGAAGCGCATCAAAGCTGAGGAACGCGCCGCAAAAGCAAAACGCAAAAAGGGTGGCGGGCAGCCTGGCATTCTGGCCGATGTGCCGGTTGGGCTGCCTGCCCTCACCCGCGCACAGAAGCTGCAGGAAAAGGCAGCTGAAGTGGGTTTCGACTGGAATGATCCTCAGGCCGTCATTGCAAAGATCGCTGAGGAAGCGCGGGAGATCGAAGCAGAGCTTGCAAACGGCAACCGGAAAGCCGCTGCAGTCGAATTAGGCGATCTCCTGTTCGGTCTCGTCAATCTCGCCCGCCACCTGGATTTCGATGCCGAGGAATCGCTGCGGGGCGCCAATGCAAAATTCGAGGCGCGGTTTTCAGCCATTGAGCGAGGCCTGCGGGCTCGGGGTAAGACACCGGATGAGGCATCTCTGGAAGAAATGGAAGAACTCTGGAATGATGCAAAGATGGCGGAAAATCGTTCCGCGCCTCTGGACGAGTAGCGGATCTACGCCCGTACGGAGGAACCTGTGTGGGCAAATCTAGCTCTAAGCCTCTCGGCAGTGGCGGGATCAGCTCGAACCGTGACCGCGAGGCGACCATCGTCGAGGTTTTGTTTCGAGATGACCTCGCCGTGTTGGTGAAGCCAGCTCAGGCCGGCACCGTCGGCAGGCTCGAGGTCCACGGTGAGCGTGAGGCGAAGCTTCGCGAGCCGCCGTTCGATTTCGCGGACGAGGTGATCTGCGCCCTCCCCCGTCACCGCCGAAACAAGCACAGGACGCCGCTCGACAGGATATCGACTCGCTACGTTGCGCGATGAGGATTGCTGATAGGCTGAAAGCAGATCGATCTTATTCCAGACCTCTATGACGCGTGAGGTTTCTGCTCCTTCAATCCCGAGCTGTTTTAGCACGTTCTCGACATCCTGCGCCTGCGCGTCCGCATCGTTATGAGCAATATCGCGCACATGCAGGATGACATCGGCTTCAACCACTTCCTCGAGAGTTGCACGAAAGGCGGCGACCAGCATCGTTGGCAGCTCGGCAATGAATCCTACAGTATCTGAAAGAATTATGCGCAATCCGCACGGCAGGTCGACGGCACGGAGAGTGGGATCGAGAGTGGCGAACAGAATATCGCCTGAGAGCACGCCTGCCTGCGTGAGCCTGTTGAATAGCGTCGATTTGCCTGCATTCGTGTAGCCTACGAGCGCAGCAATCGGATATGGAACGCGCTTTCGACTCAGCCGATGGAGTTTGCGGGTGCGCTTCACCTTTTCCAGCTCGCTCTCAATCCGCGCGAGCCTCTCCTCGATCATGCGGCGGTCGGTTTCGATCTGTGTCTCGCCGGGACCGCCGAGAAATCCAAAGCCCCCGCGCTGCCGCTCCAAGTGCGTCCAGGAGCGGACGAGACGACTCTTCTGATACGTGAGATGGGCATGTTCAACCTGCAGCCTGCCCTCTCGCGTGCGTGCCCGTCGCCCAAAAATTTCGAGAATGAGGCCGGTGCGATCGAGGACCTTGGCGCCCCACGCCTGTTCCAGATTTCGTTGTTGCACCGGAGTGAGCGCGCCGTCCACGATGACGATGTCGACGCGTTCGCTCTTTACAAGTCCGGAAATCTCCTCGACTTTCCCCTTTCCGATCAAAGTTGCCGGGCGCACGGAAACCAGCGGGACAATGCCAGAGCCCACAACTTCGAGCTCAATAGC
>JBEVJT010000012.1:0-3253 GCA_040510075.1 Xanthobacteraceae bacterium
CCATGCGCAGGATACGCAATATCTTCGGGTTTACGTCGGTCACTTGCGCCAAAAAATCGAGGACAAACCCGATGACCCCAAGATCGTCGTGACCGAGCCGGGCATAGGGTACCGGATTATGGAAGACTGAACGAAAAAGGCTTCCAGCCAATTTTTATACTTTCTTTATACCCGGGTCAGATGAACCCAATCGAATCTTTATATCGCTGGGACGATATCCGCTGCGTTCAGATCTGGACCGCGCGCTGCTGATCGTCAGCTAATCCTCGGCTCCAATTTATGGCGCATACTGTCCCCTATATCACCGAAATTCCGCATGCGGCCCACGGTGAAATAAAACCGAAGGCGGGATTCTGGCCTCTCACGCTGGGCAGCGTCGGGGTCGTTTACGGCGACATAGGAACAAGCCCTCTTTACGCCATTCGCGAGTCGGTCCTGGCTGCGGGCGGGGGCGCCCAGACGCCTGCGACCGAACCCGTCATCCTCGGAATATTGTCGCTGATCATCTGGTCTCTGATCCTGGTTGTCTCGGTGAAATATGTCGCCATCCTGCTGCGCGCGGATAACAACGGCGAGGGCGGCACCCTGGCTTTGATGGCGCTCGCCCATCGTGCGACCGCGAGCGCTGTGGTCATCCTGCTCGGAATCATCAGCGGCGCCTTGTTCTATGGCGATGCGATCATCACGCCGGCTCTCTCCGTCTTGTCGGCAGTCGAAGGCCTCAAGATCCTCACCCCCGCGTTCGAACCCTACGTGGTCCCGCTGGCGCTGCTCATTCTGCTCACGCTCTTTGCGGTGCAGTGGCGCGGAACGGCCAGTGTTGCGGCGTTCTTTGGCCCAATAACACTGCTCTGGTTCTTCGCCATTGCGGCGGCCGGGCTTTGGCACATTGCGCAGAACCTGAGCGTGCTGCGGGCGTTTAATCCCGCCCACGGAGCAGTTTTTCTCGCCAGCCATGGCATCATCGGGCTCGTCACCCTTGGTGCGGTGTTCCTCGCCGTGACCGGCTCGGAGGCCCTCTACGCCGACCTCGGGCATTTCGGCCGCGGGCCTATTCGGATGGCGTGGTTCGGCGCTGCGCTGCCGGCTCTGGTGCTGAATTATCTCGGTCAGGGCGCGCTTCTGTTGGCCGATCCGCAGGCGATCGAAAACCCGTTCTTTTTGCTCTATCCAAACTGGGCTTTGCTGCCCATGGTCGTGCTTGCGACGGCAGCCACCGTCATCGCAAGCCAGGCGGTCATCACCGGCGCCGACTCGCTCACTCAGCAAGCCGTTCAGCTCGGGCTGCTGCCCAGGTTTGAGATTCGCCACACCTCAGCGGAACAGTTCGGGCAGATCTACATGCCGCGCGTGAATACACTTCTCCTCGTGGGGGTGTTGCTCCTTGTGGGCATGTTCCGCTCATCCAGCGCTCTTGCCTCTGCTTACGGAATTGCCGTTACCGGAACCATGGTCGTGACTACGATCATGGCCCTCGTGGTGATCCGGAGAGTGTGGAATTGGTCCACGCTTGCGAGTCTGTTTCTTCTGGGTCCCTTTTTGTTGATCGATCTGACTTTCCTGGCGGCCAATTTGCTGAAGGTGGTCGAGGGGGGGTGGATGCCTCTCGCACTCGGCGGCGCGGTGATGCTGGTCATGTATACCTGGCGCCGCGGCAGCCGCATCCTTTTCGAAAAAACGCGCCGACAGGAGACGCCGCTGGTGAATCTCATATCCATGCTCGAGCGCAAACCGCCGCCTCGCGTACCCGGCACCGCGGTTTTCTTGACCGGCCACGCGCAAAGCGCGCCTACCGCTCTCCTGCACAGCCTGAAGCACTATAAGGTGCTGCACGAGCAAAATGTTGTCCTGACAATTCAATCCGAGCCGATCCCGAAGGTTGAGCCATCCGATCGCGTAGAGATCGAGCCTCTTGGTCCGATGTTTTCGCGCATAATCCTTCGCTTCGGGTTCATGGAGACGCCCAATGTGCCAGGAGCGCTCGCGATCGCGCGCAAGCTCGGTTGGAAGTTCGACATTATGTCGACTTCATTTTTCCTGTCCCGCCGATCCTTGAAGGCGGCCGTTCGATCCGAGATGCCGCGCTGGCAACAAAGCCTTTTTCTCGTGATTGCGCGCTCTGCGAGCGACGCGACCGATTTCTTTCATATTCCCACCGGACGGGTGGTGGAAGTTGGAACGCAAGTCACGGTCTAGACCGTAATGCGATTAGCCCAATGGGTCTGCGCTATGCGCGGCCCTGATGGCAGGCTCCGGCGTAATCGCCATTTGACAACGGTACGGCGGATTACGGCTTCGCCTAACGCGCCCTACGGGCAGTGCAGCTATGCGCATCATCAGTGTCACGCAAGCTTGATGTGTGTCGGCGTTTGTAAAACTTGGCGATGGCCTGTATGCAGAACTCGAAAGGAAGGCTCTGCATGCAGCGCTATCACCGCGAGATTTCCCGCCGTGTGTTGCTCGAGTTGGCAGGAGCCTTTGCCTGCACGGCTTTCCTAATTCCATCGGACGGGCTGACCCAGGCGGCTGGTGCGGTCAAGCTGCGCATTGGCGTCATCGGCTCGGGCCATATTGGCGGCACGATCGGCGGCTTGTGGGTAAAGGCCGGCCACCCTGTCCTGTTCTCGTCCCGCCACCCTGTAGAGCTCAAGGAGCTGGTGACCGGATTGGGATCGCTCGCTCGCAATGGTACGGTCGCAGAGGCAATTTCGTTCGGCGATGTGATCTTCTTCGCTGTGCCATATAGCGCTTACCCCCAGCTCGGAAAGAACTATGGCGATGCGCTCCGCGGCAAAATCGCGCTCGATGCCGGCAACGCCGTGCCAGCCCGTGACGGTGCCGCGATCGCAGAGGAAGTGGAGCGCGACGGTATCGGTGCGACCTCGCAGAAATATCTGCCCGGCACGCGCCTGGTACGCGCGTTCAATACACTCGGCTATATGATCTTCGCGCGCGAAGCGAACCGTCCTGACCCAAAGCTTGCGATTCCAATCGCCGGCGATGATGCCGAAGCGGTCCAGGTCGCGGCCGGTTTGGTTCGCGATGCTGGCTTTGACCCGGTGCTGGTCGGCAAGCTGGCGGATGCGCGCCGGTTTCAGCGCGGCGCGCCCGGTTATGGCCAGGCGGTCACCGCGGCCGAGCTCAAGCAGAAGCTGTCTCTGGCTCCATGACGGTGATCGAGCGCTGGCGGCAAATGCTGCCGGCGAGCGCTGGGGAACGCGCTGCCGCACTATGGTCCTTCGCGTATTTCTTC
>JBEVJT010000013.1:0-2936 GCA_040510075.1 Xanthobacteraceae bacterium
TTTCCGGGATGCCGCGCGACATCAGATAGAACTTGAGCGCGCTGTCGAGCGCACCGGCAGTCGCGCCGTGGCCGCATTGCACGTCGTCCGCAAAGATTTCCAGCTCGGGCTTGTTGTCCGCCTCCGCTTCGTCAGACAACAGCAGCGCATGACTGGCCATTTTGGCATCTGTTGTGTGGGCATGCGGATTAACGCTGATCTTGCCTTGGAAGATGCCCCGACTCTGGCCGTCGAGAACCGATCTGAATCGTTCGCGGCTTTTACAGCCGCCCGCTGCGTGCTCGATCACCAACGTGTTGTCCACGTGCTGGCGATTTCGCAGGAGGGTGGCGCCGCCGATCGACGCCCCCGTTCCCTCGCCATTGAACCGCACGAAAGTTTGGTTACGTACGACGCCGCCGCCGGTAGTGAAAGCGAAGTCGTTATAGGCCGAATTGGCGCCAACCGTGACACCGAGCGTCGAGAGCCGCAGCGCCGCCTCGCCGTCGCTCCCGATCTTTACATGGTCCACCCGCGCCCCGTCTCCGATGACGAGCTCAAGAACGGAGTTGACCTGATAGTCGAGGCCAACCGGCCCCTCGAAACTCTCGACCAGAGTCAGCTGCGCGCCCGGTTCGACGATCACCACGCAGCGCGGATACATCGCTGCCGCGGAATTGCCTGCGAACACATGAGCGATATGCACTGGCTGACGCGCATTCTCTTTCACGCGCAGCGCGACACCGCCTGTCATGAAGGCGGTGTTCAACCAGAATGCAATATCCTCTTTGCCCGGGACGTCACCGAGACGATAGGTCTTCTGCTCGGCTGCAAAGGCGAAAAGTTCGGTCAGCGTGACGCCCGCATCGCTGGCGTTTAAATCGCTCCAACCCGGCTCGTAACGTCCGTTCACAATGGCAACCCGACCGGCCTCAACGCCCGCAAGCCCCGTCACCACCCCGGTTCGCGTCGCGGGTTCCGCCAACGGCTTGGCTTCGCGCATGAGCGCGCGCAGATCGGTGTATTTCCATTCCTCGATCCGCCGATGCGGCAAGCCATGCGCGTCAAAGCGGTGGAAGGCCTCGTCGCGTAGCGCCGTGATGGCGCCGCCGCCAGGCAGCTTGCCTCGTGCAGCTGCAAACGCGGCGCTAAGCGCCTGCTCGGCCGGCGTCTTGATGGCGCGAAATTCTGCCTTCATCAGGCGGCCTCGCCCTGGAATTGCGTATAGCCCTTGGCATCAAGCTCAAGCGCGAGCTCCTTGCCGCCGGATTTCACAACCCGGCCCTTGGCCAGCACGTGCACCACATCCGGCACGATGTAATTGAGCAGCCGTTGATAGTGCGTAATCACGACAATCGAGCGCGCAGGAGACCGCAGGCAGTTGACGCCATCCGCCACGATCTTGAGCGCGTCGATATCAAGGCCTGAATCTGTCTCGTCGAGCACCGCAAGTTGCGGCTGCAGCACGGCCATCTGCAAAATCTCGTTGCGCTTTTTCTCTCCGCCAGAGAACCCGACGTTAACGGCGCGGCGCAGCATCTCCTGGCTGATCCCGAGGCGGCTTGCGATATCCCGCACAAGCTTCATGAATTCCGGCGTCGAGACCTCCGACTCGCCCCGCCTCTTTCGTTGCGCGTTGAGCGCGGTGCGAAGGAACGTCATCGTCGCGACCCCCGGTACCTCGACCGGATACTGAAAGGCGAGGAATACGCCGTTGGCGGCGCGCTCATCAGGCGCCATCTCAAGAACGCTTTCGCCATTGAGCAGAACGTCGCCCTCAGTGACCTTGTAGTTGTCCTTGCCCGCGAGCACATAGGCGAGCGTCGACTTACCGGAGCCGTTCGGCCCCATGATCGCGGCGACCTGCCCCTTCTCGACAGTCAGCGTCAGACCGTTGAGGATCTTCTTGCCCTCGACCTCGACATGCAGATTTTTGACTTCCAGAAACGCCATAAGATTAACCCACGCTTCCTTCCAAACTGATTGAAATGAGTTTCTGCGCCTCGACTGCGAATTCCATCGGCAGCTGCTGCAGCACATCCTTCACAAAACCGTTGACCACAAGCGCGGTGGCCTCTTCCGCCGACATTCCGCGCTGACGGCAGTAGAACAGCATGTCCTCGGAAATCTTCGAGGTGGTCGCCTCGTGCTCAAAGGTCGCCGATGAATTCTTGGCCTCGATATAGGGCACCGTATGCGCGCCGCACTGGTCGCCGATCAGAAGCGAATCGCAGTTGGTGAAATTGCGCGCGCCCTTGGCTTTGCGATGTGCCGACACAAGGCCACGATAGGTATTGTTGGATTTCCCCGCGGCGATGCCCTTGGAGATGATGCGGCTCACGGTGTTCTTGCCGAGATGCAGCATTTTGGTGCCGCTGTCGACCTGTTGGTGACCGTTTGAGATCGCAATCGAGTAGAACTCGCCGCGCGAATTGTCGCCGCGCAGGATGCAGCTCGGATATTTCCAGGTGATCGCCGAGCCGGTCTCCACCTGCGTCCAGGAGATCTTCGAGTTCTTGCCGCGGCAGTCGCCGCGCTTGGTGACGAAGTTGAAGATGCCGCCCCTGCCTTCGGCATCGCCCGGATACCAGTTCTGCACCGTTGAATATTTGATCTCGGCGTCGTCGAGCGTGACCAGCTCGACCACGGCGGCATGCAGCTGGTTCTCGTCGCGCTGCGGCGCGGTGCATCCTTCGAGATAGCTGACGTAAGAGCCCTTGTCGGCGATGATCAGCGTGCGCTCGAACTGGCCGGTGTTGCGCTCGTTGATGCGGAAATAGGTCGACAGCTCCATCGGGCAGCGCACGCCCGGCGGCACGTAGACGAACGAGCCATCGGAGAACACCGCCGAATTGAGCGTGGCGAAGAAATTATCGGTCACCGGCACCACGGTGCCGAGATACTGCTTCACCAGGTCGGGATGTTTCTGCAGCGCTTCCGAGATCGGGCAGAAGATC
>JBEVJT010000014.1:0-3475 GCA_040510075.1 Xanthobacteraceae bacterium
CGAGCGCTTTGGCAGTTTTGAGATTGATGATTAGTTGATACCTAGTCGGATTCTGCACCGGCAGATCAGCTGGCTTCTCGCCCCTCAAAATGCGGTCAATATATCCTGCTGCCAGTCGGCACTCTTCGGAATACGGGCCCAGCTCGGCCTTAATTCGAGCGATCTCAGTTGGGCCAAACCGCTCCGGCCACATCAATGCACCGTCGCGGCGATCCAGTTCGTTTGCGGCCTCAGTATCGCGCGGTACGCGCTCGCCAGACGGCAGCACAGCGACGAGCGGCTCGTCGTTCTCGTCCAGTCCGCGCGGATCCTGCCAGCCCAGCACGGTGACGCAATGCCGACGCCAGTCATACTCGGCCGGGATCATCAGATGGCAAAATTCCTCCCCGCTCTCAGACGAGAGGATGTGGCCGCTTACGTCGCACTCGTGCAGCCGCTGCATGATAACGACAATGGCCGACCGCTTCGGGTCGTTCAGCCGCGTTGAGGATAATTCGCGCCACCAGTTCAGCGCCTGCAGCCTCTCTGCTTCGCTCTCGGCACCGTGCAGGTTGTGCGGGTCATCTACAATGATGCAATCGCCGCCGATGCCGAGCAGCAAACCGCGAGCAGACGTTGAGATGCGTGAACCGCCTGCCGTGGTATCGAACTTCGACTTCGCTGCTTGGTCCTGGGCAATTTGGAAGCGCCTGCCCCAGTAACGCTGAAACCACGGGCTCAAGAGCAAGCGTCGGTGTCGCGTGCTGTTCTGAAGAGACTATGGTTGCTACTGTACAGTGGACCACTATACTTCGGACAACTTCGAGAAATGCGCCCAAGGCGGGTTACCGCGCCGGGCTTTTTCATCTGCAGATGAGCCCAAGATGAAGCCTCGATCGCCGCGCCGGTCAGGATGTTGCGACAAAAGGACGGAGTCCAAAGCCGGGCGCATTGTATTTTATTGTTGTTTACAATGATCACGAGACGCCGAGATACGCCTCGATCACGCGCGGGTTCGCCTTCACCTCGCTCGCCGTGCCGGACAGGGCGACGGCACCCTTCTCGAGCACGTAGGCGCGGTCGCTGATTTCCAGCGCGAGCCACGCCATTTGCTCGACGCACAGAATGGTCAAGCCGCGTGTCCTGAGCTTGACGAAGGCGTCGAAAATTGACCGCAGCACCATGGGGGCGAGGCCGAGCGACGGCTCGTCGAGCAGCAGAAGCCGCGGCCTGCTTACGAGCGCTCGGGAAATCGCAACCATCTGCTGCTCGCCGCCGCTCAGGAGGCCCGCCGGCTGGTCGAGACGTTCGCGCACGCGTGGGAACAGTTCGACCACTTCGGCAAGAGCTTGCTCGAATTCCGCCTGCTTTCCGCGCCGCAGATGGCGGTAGGCACCCAGCTCGAGATTTTCCCGCACCGTATGCTCCGGAAACAGAGCGCGGCCCTCGGGAACAAGCGCCAGGCCGAGCTGCGCAATCGCATGGGCCGGCGTTTCTGCGATGTCGCTCCCTGAGAACGCAATCGCTCCGCGCGTCCTGCGCAACAATCCCGAGACACAGCGCAAGGTGGTGCTCTTGCCGGCGCCGTTGCTGCCCAGGATCGTTACGATTTCGCCCGGCTCGATTGCAAACGAGACACCCGTGAGCACTTCGAGCTCGCCGTAACCGGCATGAAGGTCGCGAATCTCAAGCAGCGGCATGCGGAGTGCCCAGATAGGCGGCGATGACCCGCTCGTCGCGCTGGATGGTAGCAGGCGGGCCCTCGGCAATCACTACGCCATGATCGAGCACGGTTACCCGGTCGGCAACGCTGCTGACGAGCTCGATGTGGTGCTCGATCAACAACACGGTCATGCCGCTTTCGTTGATGCGGCGGATGAGCGCAGCTAGCCTGCGAATCTCTTCGGCGACGAGACCGGCGGCCGGCTCGTCGAGCAGGATGAGCCGCGGGCGTGCCGCGAGCGAGCGCGCCATTTCAAGAAGACGGCGATGGCCGTAAGCGAGCGCATTGGCGGGCGTGTCCTCGTAAGCCGAAAGCCCCACAAAATGAATCAATGCGCGCGCGCTCGCCAGATTTTTTGCGTGCTCGCGTCGCGCCGAGACGGTAGCGAAAATAGAGCCTGTGGCACTGCCGCGCGCGTGGCATGCGCATCCGACCAGCACATGTTCGAGCACCGTCATGTCGCCGAACAGCTTGATGGTCTGGAACGTGCGCACGACACCTTCGCGCGCAGCGTGATGCATGGACGCAACAGGAGCGGAGCGGCCGTCGATGAGGATCGTTCCCGCATCCGCGCGGTAAAACCCGGTGACCAGGTTGATGACAGTTGTTTTTCCGGCACCATTTGGCCCGATCAGCGCATGAATCGAGCCCCGCTCCACATGCAGGTTTAGCTCACGCAATGCGCGCAGCCCGCCGAAGCGCTTGGATACACTTCTGAGTTCCAGTTCCGCTCCATTGGTGTGCGGAAGCTCGCTTCCGCTTGTCGCGGAGATGGCGGCATCACCGGCAAACGTGCGGCCGCGGCGGGAAAAGAGTCCCATCACGCCGTTGGGCAGGAAATACAGCGTGACCAGGATGAAGCCGCCGTAGACGATGAGACGATATTTTTCGAGGTCATGCAGCAGCTCGGGGAGCAACGTGAGAACGGCGGCACCGATCACCGGCCCCAGCAACGTCCCGGCTCCGCCGAACAGTACCGCGAGCAGAAAGAATACCGAGCTGAAGAACTGAAAATTGTCGGGGCTGATGTAATTCTGCTGATGCGCGAACAGCGTGCCGCCAAACCCGGCAAAGGCTGCGCTGATCACGAACACCAGCACCTTAAGCCGGTAAACGTTGATGCCCAGCGACCAGACCGCAATCTCGTTGTGCTTCATGGCGCGAATGCGCAGCCCCAGCTCGGATGTCACCAGCCGGTATTGCAGCCCGAGCGCCAGCACAAACAGTGCCAGGACCGCGTAATAGAAACTGTGAGTATCGAACCGATAGGAGCCGACCTGCGCCTTCGGGATCGAAGCAAGGCCCAGGTCGCCCCCAGTGACCGACACCCATTCCTGCAGAACTTTGAAGATCACCCAGCCGAACGCGATGGTGACCATCGCGAGATAAGGCCCACGTACGCGCAAGGCGGGGAAGGCGAGAAGCGCTCCAAACGCCGCCGCCATCACGGTGCCGGCCAGCACCCCAAGCCAGATGTGCAACCCGCTTGCGGCAAAGGAGGGAACCGGAGCGAGCGACTTGCTCACGAGCGCGGTCGTATAGGCGCCCATCGCCATCAAGGCCGCGTGTCCGAGCGAGAACTGCCCGCCATAGCCCGCCAGAATATTCAAGCCGACTGCGACGATCCCGTAAATGAAAATGATGATGCCGAGAAACGGGTAGTAGGTGCCTTGCACGACAAGAGGAACGATGGCGAGCAAACCAAGGAGGGCGATCGCCGCCGTTCGGGGCAGAGCATTCGTCATGCTCGTTCCTCGACCGGGCGGCCAAAGA
>JBEVJT010000015.1:0-9948 GCA_040510075.1 Xanthobacteraceae bacterium
AGGATCGCTCGAATTTTTCGAGCTTGACCAGGCTCAACTGCTCGCGGGCAATCTCCTCGCGTTGGGTCTTGGCAACCCCTTTCATTTCGAGTCCGAAACAGACGTTGCCCAGCGCAGTGCGCCAGGGAAAAAGTTGGGCGAAATCCTGAAACACCATGCCGCGGTCGAGCCCGCGCCCGGTGACTCGCTGGCCTGCGATACGGATTTCGCCACTGGTTAGAGCGATAAAGCCGGCAATCATGTAGAAGCGTGGACTTGCCGCAACCGGAGGGGCCGACGATGCAGAGGAATTCGCCGGATTGCACCTGCAATGTCAGCCGCTCCACCGCGGCGAGCCGTCCAGAAGGGGTCTCGTAAACGAGCGAGACTTCGGTCAGCTCGCCAGCAAAGGCCATCGAAAACCTGCGACAGCAGTGTGCGGGCGACCTGCGGCAGCGTCGGCAGCAAGGCAGGGGGAAAAGAACCGCTGCGTGCAACGCTCTCGTACATCGCGGCAATGACTAACAAAGCAAACCCGCCGCGGAAAGCCGAGCGCGCACGGTCTTTGGGCGTGCTCACGTGATCATTCCCCAACGCATGACCGTGTAGCGTTCGATCTGCTGGAAAACGAATTTTTCCAGCAGAATTCCGATCACGCCGATGACAAAAACTCCCGCCAGCATCACATCGGTATTCAAGAACTCGCGGCGCCGAAAATCATCCAACCCAGGCCCCACGGCACCGCCGAGAGCATTTCCACTCCGACCAGAATGCGCCAGGCTTGCGCGAGGCCGAGGCGCATGCCGGTGAGGATGTAAGGCAAGGCACCCCGCAACATGACGTGCCAGAACACCTGTCGGCCTTGCGCTCCCATGGCCTGCGCGGAGCGCAGCCAGATTTCCTTGACGGCCTTTACCCCAGTCCAGGTGTTCAAGATGACGGGAAAAGCGGAGACCAGCGCGACCAGCAGGATGGCCGGCCTGTTGCCGCTTCCAAACCACAGCAGGAACAGTGGCGCGTAGGCGAGCCCCGGAATAGGCGGCCGTAACAGTGTATCGAGCACGTGGTGCGGCAGGATGCCCGCGGCCGTAAGACGGATGAATGTCGCGAAGACATCTTCCATGGGAGGGAACAGCCGGCGCGGAAACATATCGAGATGCGCGAGCAATTCCCATAAGAGCGCAAGCACGATGAACGGAAAAGCATTGTGCCCAATGCGGTGCCAGTGCGTTTCACGAATGGCGCCCGGGCTTGCACCCGCTGTAGCAACTGCAGCGGTCGGAGTGAGGCTCATGGGATCACGATACGGCGGGCATGGTCGCTGCGACAAGGATGCGCCGTGGATTTGAACTTCGCAGGTGAGGAGGCTAGAGGGGACCGTTGCGTCTACGATGAAACCACAAGACCGGGCGCCGGGCCCTCACGATTTCGCCTTCTAAAGGAGAGTCCAGTGAGCAAGCAAAAGATCGCGTGGATCGGGACGGGCCGCATGGGATACCCCATGGTCGAGCGCCTGCTGAAGGCTGGCTATGACGTCGCCGTCTGGAACCGCACGCGCGCGAAGGCCGAGCCGCTTGCGAAGCTAGGCGCCACCGTCCGCGACAATCTTCTCGAGATCAAAGACGCAGACGTTGTGTTCTCGATCGTCTCGACCGGCAAGGATCTCGATCAGGTCTATTTTGGAAAGAACAGCATTAGCGGGCACGGCGGCAAGCTCCCGAAAATCTTCGTCGACTGCTCAACCATATCGGTCGAGGAATCGGCCGCCATCCGAGATCGCCTGGGCCAATTGGGCAGCGAATTCGTGGCAGCGCCGGTGAGCGGCAATGCCAAGGTGATAAAGGCCGGCAGGTTGTCCGCGGTGATTTCCGGCAACGAAGCCGCCTGCAAGAAAGTGGCGCCGATTGTCGAAGTGATCGCGCCGCAGGGCGTCTCCTACGTGGGGGAGGGGGAGCTCGCCCGCGTCTGCAAGATCGCTCACAACGTGATGCTCGGCGTCGTCATCGAGAATCTGATCGAAATCACGCTTCTGGCCAACAAGATGGGCGTGCCGCGGCATGCGTTCCTCGCGTTCATGAACAACAGCGTCATGGGTTCGATGTTCACGCGCTACAAATCGCCGGCGCTGGTCAATCTCGACTGGACGACGACGTTTACACCCGAGCTTTTGCGCAAGGATCTGGATCTTGGGCTCGCGCTTGGCCGTGAATGGGATGTGCCGATGCCCGTCACCGCCGCAACGCGCGAAGTGCTGCAAAGCCATTTCGGCGCCGCCACGCTCAAATCGAACCCGGAGGAATACCTGCAGAAAGATTTTTCGGCGCTGATGGAAACCATGGCGCTTGCCGCCGGCATGCAGGTTGCGAGCGAGAACAAGAACGTTCCCACGGGGCTGGAGAGCTGAGCGCACGGTCACCAATGGCGTCATTCCGGCCGAGGCCTGTTTAGGCCGAGTGGCGGAATCCATAATCCCAGGCCTGTGATTATGGATTCCGGGCTCGCTGCTGCGCAGCCCCCCGGAATGACGTAGCCGGCTAAAACTTCTCCACCCAGGGCCGCAGCTCAATCTCCCACGCCCAGGCGCTGCGCGGCTGGCGAATGAGGTGGAGATAATTCGCCGCGATGGCGTCGGGATCGAGCAGGCCGTCGGGCTTGTCAGGAGAGTCTGGACGTCGCTCGCTTCTGATCCCCCCATCGATAACGACATGCGCCACGTGGATGCCGAGCGGAGCGAGCTCACGCGCCATGCTCTGGGCGAGGCCGCGCAGCGCGAACTTGCCCATGGCGAAAGGGGCCGACTGCGGGTAGCCCTTGACGCTTGCCGAGGCGCCGGTGAACAAGATGGCGCCGTGCCCATTCGGCACCATGCGGCGCGCCGCCTGCTGCGCTACGAGAAATCCGCCAAAGGCGGTGACCGCAAGCGCTTTCTCGACCTCACCCGCATCAAGCTCGACAAACGGGCCGCGCGCCCGCGCGCTCGCGTTATAGATCACGATCTGCGGAGAACCGAATGCGCGGTCCACGTCGCCAAAAAGCCGCTCCACGCTGGCGGGCACGCTCGCGTCACAAACAAAAAGCTGCGCGCCGCTCTCCCTGGCAAGTCCGGCCAAATCATCCGTGCTGCGCGCGGCCAGCGCGAGCTTGATGCCTTCCTTCGCCAAGAGGCGCGCGAGCGAGGCGCTCAGTCCCGAGCCGGTGCCGACAATGAGAGCCCTTTCAAACTGAGGAGCATTCATGGACAGGGATCTGCGCGGGACGGGGAGCAGGCACCCTTATGCCCGCAGCCGCATAGTCGCGCAACTTGTTGCGCAGGCTGCGCAGCGAGATCCCGAGCACGCGCGCGGTGCGAGTGCGATTGCCAGCGCAGTGCTCCAGCGTCTTGAGTATGACCCTGCGCTCGACGTCGAGCAGCGTGCGTCCGACGAGCCCTTCCACGCCGCTTGCTTCAAATGCGCATGAGACGTTCGCTGTCACGGCGCCTGGCGTCCCCCGATGCAGATAGCCGATATCGAGAACTGCCTGCTTCGCAGTTACCGTCCGGTTAACCGGGGGCAGGCTTGTGGTTATGGATTCCGGGCTCGCTGCTGCGCAGCGCCCCGGAATGACGATTTGTTGGAGAACTAATGCCGGTACTGTTGAATGCGCGTGGTGCGCAGGCCAGCCAGTCCGTGCTGGTCGATGGAGGCCTGCCAGGAAAGGAATTCCTCGACGGTGAGCGTATAACGGCTGCAGGCTTCCTCGAGGGAGAGCAAGCCGCCGCGTACTGCGGCAACCACTTCCGCCTTGCGGCGAATGACCCAGCGCTTGGTGCCAGGGGCGGGCAAATCGGCGATCGTCAGCGGACTTCCATCAGGTCCGATGACATATTTGGCCCTCGGTCGAACGGGCTCCGTCATGAGCAAACTCACGCACTCGACTGACAAACTGGGTGCAACTCTACCGAGCGCGGCTTAAAATTTGCCTAAGCGCATCGTTTCAATTGTGTTAAGGCCGTGCGCTGCGACGGGCGAGTGCCTATAATGGAGCGGCATGCCCGGTGCGCGTGCGCGCGTCGCCTGAACCCGGCTCGGATATAGTACGTGCTCGACCGTCCCGCCCTCGATCATTGCCCGCAGAACGCCCGCGTGGTGGTGGCCATGTCGGGCGGAGTTGATTCGTCGGTGACTGCCGCGCTGCTCAAGGCACAGGGCTATGACGTGGTTGGCGTCACATTGCAGCTCTACGACCATGGTGCCGCGCTGCACCGTCCGGGCGCGTGTTGTGCCGGACAAGACATCCATGATGCCCGCGCGGTGGCCGATCGCATCGGCATTCCCCATTACGTGCTCGATTACGAAGCCCGCTTCAAAGAGACCGTAATCGAGCAGTTCGCGCAGAGCTATGTCGCCGGCGAAACGCCGGTTCCCTGCGTCGAGTGCAACCAGTCGATCAAGTTCCGCGATCTGTTGGCAACCGCGCGCGAGCTCGGCGCAACGGTGCTTGCCACCGGCCATTACGTCGTTTCGAGATCGTTGGCCAACGGCGGGCGGGCACTTTATCGCGCGCGGGAGGCCGAGCGCGACCAAAGCTATTTTCTGTTTGCCACGACGCGCGCGCAGCTCGATGTGCTGCGGTTTCCCCTGGGAGATCTGACCAAGGCCGAGACGCGCCGGCTGGCCCGTGAGTTCGGGCTTCCCGTTGCTGAGAAGCAGGACAGTCAGGACATCTGTTTCGTGCCCACCGGCCGCTACAGTGAAGTGATTGAGCGCCTCAAGCCGGGCGCTTCACAGGCGGGCGACATTGTCGATCTTGACGGGCGCGTGCTCGGCACGCATTCGGGCATTATCCATTTCACTGTCGGCCAGCGGCGCGGTTTGGGCCTTGCCGCGGCCCATCCGCTCTATGTCGTTCGTCTCGAGGCGACCACGCGACAGGTTGTCGTTGGGCCGCGCGCGGCGCTGCGCACCAGCCGCATAAAGCTGCGCGACGTGAACTGGCTCGGCGAAGGCGATATCGATCACGCGCTCTGCGCCGGTTGGCACGAAGTGTTCGTCAAGGTGCGCTCCACCCGCCCGCCGTGTCCGGCGTGGCTGAGCCGCGGCGGGGACGGAATCGAAGTCGATCTCGTCGAAGGCGAGGAGGGCGTCTCCCCCGGCCAAGCCTGCGTTTTTTACGACGCGCCCGAGGGGCAGGCGCGCGTGTTGGGCGGCGGCTTCATCCGCAGTGCCGTGCCGGCGGCAGAGCCCCGCCGGACCGACCGCGTCGTTTCCGCCGCCTAGCTCTCGTACCGCCGAGTCGAGGGGGATGGTGGGCATGGCGGATGGCATCGATATCCAAACCGTGGCGAAAGCTTACGCGCGCTGGGCGCCTGTCTATGATTTGGTGTTCGGCGCCGTGTTCGCTGCGGGGCGGAAGGCGTCGATCGCGGCCGCGGGGCGGGTCGGCGGTCGCATTCTCGACGTGGGGATCGGCACCGGCATCTCGCTTGACGACTACTCTTCGCGCAGTCGGGTGATCGGGGTCGACTATTCCGAACCGATGCTACGCAGAGCGCAACAGCGTATTCGCCGGAATCGACTCACCCACGTTGATGGCCTTGCGGTCATGGACGCGAGCCGCCTGGCTTTCCCGCACGCCTTTTTTGATGCGGTCGTCGCGCAATACGTGGTGACAGCTCTGCCGGACCCCGAAACGGCGCTTGACGAATTTTTGCGTGTCACCAAGATCGGCGGCGAGATCATCCTGATCAATCATCTCGGTGCCGATCGCGGTCTTCGACGCGGCTTCGAGCAGGCCTTCGCTCCGGTGGCGCGGCGGCTTGGCTGGCGGCCGGAATTTCCGTGGCGGCGACTTTCAGAGTGGGTGGCGTCGCGGCCGGGAGTGCAGCTCGTCGAGCGCCGCCCCATGCCGCCGCTGGGTCATTTCTCGCTTATCCGCTTCGCGCGCGGGCCAGCCAGGGCTTGTAGGGCGGGTTAGCGGCAGTGTAATCCGCCCTTCGCTCCACGGCGGGTTACGCCGTCGGCTAACCCGCCCTACGCAACATGTGGAGTTCAGAGAGGGCAGCCTTCGCGCCGAAAAAAAAGCTAAAAGAGCTTGATTTCGGCGGAAAACGTGTAGAACGTAACAAGAACATAAATAACATAATCCGCGAGGGCGCTATTTACGGTTGCTTCTGTACAGAAACATGCTATGAATTAGCCACCTTCGATACATGCGCCCGGCCGGACCACCGCGCCGGGTTTTTTCATTTCGCCGATCGTAGGAGCGACATATGGCACGCACGACACATTTTGGAAAAACGAACCCAACTGATGTTTGCGCAACAGATGTTCAGGTTGGGCAGAGGCCCGATGCAACACACGTCCGCCGATTGCAAATCATTGTAGTTTACAAGCGCCGCGACTGGAGCAGGTGAAAACGAGGTAAGGCGAGGCTACGCGCTGCCTGGAGCGCGATGCCAATTTTGTAAAAATGAACCCAACCCAAATTGCTCACCCTGAGAAGGCGAACATCCTGGTACAGATCAATCCAGAGGGACCATACGGTCTCAAGGAGGCGTGAGCACGGGCTATCCCTCTCTCGATAAGGCCAGGATGACCTCTCTTGCGCTTCAGCTGCAACCGCTGGTCGCGCCGCAGGTGTCGCATTTCAGGCACGTGCCGTTGCGCAGCAAGGTGAAATTGCCACACTCGCCGCAGGCTTCGCCCTCATAGCCCTTGGCCTTGGCCTCAGCGCGCTTCTCGGCTGCCGCGGCGCGGGCATGTGCGCGCAGTTCGGTCTGCGGCGCCGTGAGCTCCTCAAGCTGCTCCGCCGGCGAGAGCTTTTGCGCGGGTTCGGCCTTGAGCGCCGCCGCGCCTGCGGTCTCCGCCCGCGTCTCGCGGCCAGCAAGCGCAGTCACGCGCGATGCGCTGGAAGGAGAGGGGCTACTGGCTGCACCTCCCGTGAGCACTGCGAGCTTGTCCGTACGCGACCGGGTGAGTCCCTTGGAGACGTATCTCGCCGCCGCCGGTCCGGGCTTGCCTTCTTCCACGCCTTTGCCGAGCGCATCGAACGCGCCTTCGGTTGGCTCCACATGAGCAAGATCGAACCGCTCGAGATAGCTCACCGCGAGCTCGCGAAACACGTAATCGAGGATCGACGTCGCGTATTTGATCGAATCGTTGCCCTGCACCGGGCCCGACGGCTCGAAACGCGTGAACGTGAAGGCGTCCACGTATTCGTCAAGCGGCACCCCGTACTGCAGCCCTAGCGAGACGGCGATGGCGAAATTGTTGAGGAGCGAGCGCAGCGCCGCGCCTTCCTTGTGCATGTCGATAAAGATCTCACCCAATCGGCCGTCGTCGTATTCGCCGGTGCGGAGATAGACCTTGTGGCCCCCGACGACGGCCTTCTGGGTGTAGCCCTTGCGGCGGTCGGGCATGCGCTCGCGCTCGCGCATGACGACGATGCGCTCGACGATCTTTTCGACCACCTTCTCGGCGAGAGATGAGGCGCGTGCGGCCATCGGCCTCTCGATGAAGGCCTCGATGGTGTCCTCTTCCTCGTCCGAGATGAGCTGGGACTGCAGCGGTTGGGAAAGCTTCGAGCCGTCGCGGTAGAGCGCGTTCGCCTTGAGCGCGAGCTTCCACGAGAGAAGATACGCAGCCTTGCAATCCTCCACCGTGGCGTCGTTCGGCATGTTGATGGTTTTGGAGATCGCCCCGGAGATGAAGGGCTGTGCTGCCGCCATCATGCGGATGTGACTCTCGACCGAGAGATACCGCCGGCCGTTGCGCCCGCACGGGTTGGCGCAGTCGAATACGGGATAATGCTCGGCGCGCAGGTGCGGCGTGCCTTCGATCGTCATCGCGCCGCAGACATGGACATTGGCGGCCTCGATCTCGCGCTTGGTGAAGCCGAGCGCGGTCAGAAGATCAAAGCGCGGATCGACGAGCTTGTCGGCACCGATGCCGAGCTGGGTCAGAAACTCTTCGCCCAGAGTCCATTTGTTGAAAACGAATTTGATATCGAAGGCGGTCGGGAGCGCCTTTTCGATCTTCTCGATCGCTTCCGCGCTAAATCCCTTTTGCATGAGAGTGGCGTGATTGATGCCGGGCGCTTCGGCGAGGCTCCCGTGACCGACCGCATAGGTTTCGATCTCGGCAATCTGCTCCGGGCCATAGCCAAGCACACGCAGCGCCTCCGGCACGGCCCGATTGATGATCTTGAAATAGCCTCCGCCCGCGAGCTTCTTGAATTTCACCAGCGCGAAATCGGGCTCGATTCCGGTCGTGTCGCAATCCATGACCAGGCCGATGGTGCCGGTGGGTGCGATCACCGAAACCTGCGCGTTGCGGTAGCCGTATTGCTCGCCCATGGACAGCGCGCGGTCCCAGGCACGTCTTGCATGCTCGATGAGGCGCGGCTCGGGACAGCCCTTGGCGTCGAGCGCGACCGGCGGGGTGGCGAGCTTCTCATAGCCCGTGCGCTCCCCATGCGCGGCCCGCCGGTGATTGCGCATGACGCGCAGCATGTGCTCGCGGTTCTTTTTGTATCCGGGAAAGGCACCGAGCAACGCCGCCATTTCAGCGGAGGTGGCATAGCTCACACCAGTCATGATCGCGGTGAGCGCCGCGGCAATCTGACGGCCGCGATCGGAATCGTAGGAAATGCCCGTCGACATCAACAGACCGCCGAGATTGGCATAGCCAAGTCCAAGGGTGCGGTAGTCATACGAGCGCTGGGCAATCTCGCGGGAAGGAAATTGCGCCATCAGCACCGAGATTTCGAGCACAAGGGTCCACAGGCGAACAGTGTGCTCATAGCCGTCGATGTCGAATTCGAAATCACCCGCACTCGTGCCGTCACCCGCAGCCGAGCGCGGCGTGCGGAAGGCGAGCAGGTTCATGGATGCGAGATTGCACGCAGTGTCGTCGAGGAACATGTATTCGGAGCACGGATTCGATGCCCGGATCGGCCCTGACGCCGGGCACGTGTGCCAATCATTGATCGTGGTGTGGTACTGCAGCCCCGGATCGGCGCTGGCCCAGGCCGCGTAGCCGATCTTCTCCCACAGCGTGCGCGCCTTCAGGGTTTTCGCAATTTTGCCGTGCTTTGTTCGCCAGAAAAGGTCCCAGTCGCTGTCCGCCTCCACTGCCTTGAGGAATTCATCGGTAATGCGAACCGAATTGTTGGAGTTTTGTCCTGAAACCGTGAGATAGGCCTCCGAGTCCCAATCCGTGTCGTAGACCGGAAAGTGAATATCGGTATAGCCCTGGCGCGCGAACTGGATGACGCGTTGGATGTAGTTGTCGGGAACGTGATCCTTGCGCGCGGCCTTGATCTCGCGGCGCAGTACCGGATTTTTGTCGGGATCGAAGCAGTCGTCGCCCGAGCCCTCACACAGAACACAGGCTTTCATGATGGCCTTGAGGTGCTTCTGATTGATGCGCGAGCCGGTGACGAGTGCCGCAACCTTCTGCTCTTCCGTCACTTTCCACTCGATGAACTGTTCGATATCCGGGTGATCGGCGTCGACGATCACCATCTTGGCCGCCCGCCGGGTGGTGCCGCCTGATTTGATTGCGCCCGCCGCGCGGTCGCCGATTTTCAGAAAGCTCATCAGGCCCGAGGATTTGCCGCCGCCCGCCAACGCCTCGCCTTCCGCGCGTAACGCCGAGAAATTCGATCCGGTGCCGGAGCCGTATTTGAAGAGGCGCGCCTCGCGCACCCACAAATCCATGATGCCGCCTTCGTTGACGAGATCGTCGGAGATCGACTGGATGAAGCAGGCGTGCGGCTGCGGATGTTCGTAGGCCGATTTGGACTTCACCAGCTTGCCGCTCGTGAAGTCGACGTAACAGTGGCCTTGGCTCGGGCCATCGATGCCGTAGGCCCAATGCAGCCCGGTGTTGAACCATTGCGGCGAGTTGGGCGCCGCCTTTTGCATGGCGAGCATGTAAATGAGCTCGTCGAAGAACGCGCGCGCATCCGTTTCAGAATCGAAATAGC
>JBEVJT010000016.1:0-12766 GCA_040510075.1 Xanthobacteraceae bacterium
AACGCGTTGCGCTCGACCGCAACGCTGCTCAGCCCGTCCGCGACCACGATCACCACGTCGGGTGCGACCAAGGGCTCCGATAGCCGCGCTTTGCTTTCCGCGGCCAGCGTGCGGCCGAGATCGGGAAAGCGCAAATACGCCTGGCGATCTGCTGCGGCACTGCGCACCGTGATCGCCGAACAGCCGGAGGACGCGACCTTGTCTGCAAATGTTTCTACGTCAAAGCCGGCGTGGACGGCATCCCGCGCACGCGCATGCGCCGCCTGGAACGCAAGATGCGCCTGGGTCGGCACGCCGTTGCCCGCACGCCCGAGCGCAATGCGCGCGGGAGTGTAACGGCGCAGAGCGGCCCAACTCTGCTGCACAATCGGCGTTGCCCGCGCGTTCACGAACCCATACCTTGCAACGACGGCAGCGCCCGAATGAGCGGCTCTGCGCTGCCCGCAGCGAGCCGGCCGGTCGCATCGGTGATGCCGAGCGCCGCGAGCCACGCTTCGAATTCAGGCGCCGGGCGCAACCCGAGAAGCCGCCGCACATACGCAGCGTCGTGAAACGAGGTGCTCTGATAATTCAGCATGACGTCGTCGGCGCCCGGCACGCCCATCACGAACGTGCAGCCCGCGACTGCAAGGAGCGTGAGCAGCGCGTCCATGTCGTCCTGGTCCGCTTCCGCGTGGTTCGTGTAACAGACATCGCAGCCCATTGGCAGGCCGAGCAGCTTTCCGCAAAAATGGTCTTCCAGGCCCGCGCGCGTGATCTGCTTGCCGTCGAAGAGATATTCGGGGCCGATGAACCCGACGACGGAGTTCACCAGGAGCGGATTGAATTTGCGCGCAAGACCGTAGCAACGCGCCTCGAGCGTCTGCTGATCCACAGCCTCGTGCCCTCCGGACGACAGTTCGCTCCCCTGCCCGGTTTCGAAATACATCACATTGTTGCCGACCGTGCCGCGCCTGAGCGCCTGCCCGGCGTCATGCGCTTCCTCAAGCATGCGGATCGAAATTCCGAACGCGCGGTTACCCGCTTCGCTGCCCGCGATGGACTGAAACACGAGATCGACTGGCGCGGATCGCTCGATCGCCGCAATCGTCGTGGTCACGTGGGCGAGAACGCAGGCCTGGATCGGCGCATCGAGGCGCCGGCGCATCTCGTCGAGCATGGACAGGAGGCCCGTCGCCACATCGACCGTCTCGGTCACCGGGTTTATGCCAATGACCGCATCCCCCGAACCGTACATCAGCCCATCGACAATGGCGGCTGCAATCCCCGACAGGTCGTCGGTGGGATGGTTTGGCTGTAGGCGCGTAGCAAGCCGACCGGGCAACCCGATCGTGTTGCGAAAGGCAGTCACGGTCCGGCACTTTTTGGCAACCGCAATGAGATCCTGAAGCCTCATGATCTTGCTCACGCCGGCCGCCATTTCGGGCGTGAGCCCGGGAGCAAGCCGGGCGAGCGTTTGCTCGTCGGTTTCCTCGCGCAGCAGCCAATCGCGAAAATCGCCGACGCTCATGCTGCGCACCACGGCGAAGGCCTCGGCGTCGTGGGTGTCCACGATCAACCGCGTGACCTCATCGCGTTCGTAGGGGATCACCGAATCGTTGAGAAATTCTGCCAAAGGGAGGTCGGCAAGCGCCATTTGCGCCGCCACGCGCTCCTCGCTGCTCGCCGCCGCAACGCCGGCAAGCTCGTCACCGGATCGCTGCGGCGACGCTTTGGCGAGCAGTTCCTTTAGATCGGCAAACCGGTAGACGGTCCCGCCCACGGAATGCGTGAAGGCCATTTCAGCCTCGCAATCAGACCCGCGGCTGCATGCCGCCGTCTGCGCCGCGCATGGCCCAGCCGGTCATTCTTTGCTCGACGAGCACGGTGACGAGATACATGCCAATTCCCATCACGCTCGTCACCAGCAAGCCGGCGAAAGCGAGCGGGACCTCGAAGCGCGAGGACGCGACAAGCATGAGATTGCCAATGCCCTTATTCGCCGCAACGGTCTCCGCCACGATGGTGCCGACGAAGGCAAACGTGATCGCGACTTTGAGCGACGCAAAGAAATAGGGCATCGAGCGCGGCAGCCCGACCTTCCTGATCACCTGCCATCGGCTTGCGCCGAGCGCGCGCAGCACGTCCTGCAGCTCGGGCTCCACGGTGGCGATGCCCACTGCCACGTTCACCAGAATCGGGAAGAAGGCGATCAGGAAAGCCGTAATCACCGCCGGCACCGTGCCGACGCCGAACCAGATCACGAGGATCGGAACCACGGCGACCTTGGGAATGGAATTGAAGCCGATCAGCGCCGGATAAAGGCTGTCATAGGCGAGCGTCGACGATCCAACCGCAATGCCGCCCGCCAATCCGATGATCACGGCAATGAAGAAGCCGATCACCGTCGTGAACAGTGTCTGCCAGGCGTTGTCGAGGATGGGCATGCGCCATTGCCAGCCGGAGGCAAATATCGCGGAGGGCGCAGGCAGGACGAATGGCTCGATCTGGAAGGCGCGAACGATCAGTTCCCAGAATAAAAATAGTCCGATGATCACTAGCCAGGGCAGGACGAGGCGCAAGGTTCTTCGGCGCAACCAGAGAGGCTTGCGAGGAGCATCCGGGATATCCTCGACTATGCCGGTAACCACGGAAGCCCCCGCGCGTCAGCTCGCACGGGCGGCGCTGATGCGCTCGCGCAGCGAGTGGACGAGATCGACCGAGTAGGAGTCATAGGTCGTTTCCAGATTTCGCGGGCGTGGCAGCTCGACCGCGGCTTCGGCAATGATGCGGCCTGGGCGCGCGCTCATGACCAGCACGCGGTCGGCAAGGAAGACCGCCTCCCGCAAGTCATGGGTGACCAGGATGACGGTGGGCCTGCGCGCAAGCCATAGATCCTGCAGTGCGAGCCACAGCTCCTCGCGCGTGAACATATCGAGGGAAGCGAATGGCTCATCCAACATGAGCAGCAGCGGATCGTGGATGAGTGCGCGGCAGAGCGAGGCGCGCTGCTGCATGCCGCCGGAAAGCTGCCACGGAAAGTGTTGTTCGAAGCCTGCGAGGCCGACGAGCGCAATAAGCTCGCGCGCTTTGACTTCATAGGCTTCGCGTTCGCGCCGAAGCTTTGTGCAGTGAGGTTCCACGATTTCGAGCGGCAGCATCACGTTGGCGAGCGTGGTGCGCCAGGGCAGCAGCGTCGCGTTCTGGAACGCCATGCCGACGATGCTCAGCGGCGCATTCACTCTGCGGCCGTTGACAACGACAGCCCCCTGGGTCGGCTGCCACAGCCCGGTGACCACCTTCATCAGTGTCGACTTGCCGCATCCGGAAGGGCCGACGATGGCGACGAACTCGCCGGGGCCAACCTTCAGGTTCGTGCGCTGTAGGGCGAGCGTGCCGCTTGCGTCCTCGCCATAGCGCAAGGACACGCGGTCGAGCTCGACGAAGCTTGTCGTGGAGCGCGATCTTGCCGAACCCGCTGCAGCTGTCTGATCAAGCATCGGGAGACACGGGTATTATCGATCTTACGCGCCGCGCAGAATGCTGCGCTCGATCATCGCATGCACGCCTTTGACGTTGTTGACAGTCTGCGTGATGTGCAGGTCCACCGCAAAGCTGGTCAGGGAATACGCTTCATCTCGCGAGATGCCCGTGAGCGAGACAATCCAGTCGAGCATTTCACTCAAAGCCGTGCGTGCGGCGACATCGAGATCGACATCGAGCCCGAAGGTGATGAGATGGGCAGGGGTTTGCGCGCGCGGCAGACGCCAGCGCAGATCCTTACGCACGTGAAACTCGAACGTCCCTTTGAGCGACGTTTCAACCGCGGTGCCGTTCACTTCCCCATCGCCCTGGGCGGCATGGCCGTCACCCGTGGAAAACAGCGCGCCGTCGTTACAGACCGGCAGATAGATGATGCTCCCCGCGGTGAGCTCTTTGCAATCGATGTTGCCGCCCCAGTCCCGCGGCTCCTTGCTGTTCTGGCGGCCGAACGCCTTGGGCGGGGCGACCGCAAGCTGGCCGAAGAACGGCCGCACGGGCACGCTCATGCCGCTGGGGAGAATGGCGCGGTTCGCCTTCGTATCGAGCTTCAAATAAATTATGCGTCCATAAGGAAAAGCATCCGGCAGCGTGCCGCCATAGGGGCGGAAAAGGTTGAAAGCCCAATCCTGCCGCAGCGCTATTTCCTGAATACGGACTTCAAGCACATCGCTGACCGCAGCCCCGCGCACGTAGATAGGCCCGGTCAGGATATGATTGCCACTACCGCGGGCAGCATGGCGATGGATTTCCGCGAGCTCCGGCAGGACCTCGAACCCGGTCGATTTGGGCGGCATCCATTCGGGATTGCCCGAGACGCATTCGATGGTGACACGATCGCCTGAGTCGATGCTCAGCACAGGAGAAAGCGCGCCGTCGAAATAGCCCCAATGCACGGTCTTCGGATTCGATTGCAGCAAGTGGTGCCTGCTGGAGGCGACGTCCGCGACGAGCGTTTCGGTCATGGCCAGCTCCTTTGCCAGTCGGTTCAACTGCCCGGAATGAGGCCCTTGGGCAATCCGAAGCAGTATTGTGCAATGTCGCCCGCGCGCGTGTACCAGACGCGGTCTTTGCGCTTGTGCTCGACGCAATGGCGGATGGCCTGGCGCACCGGGCGCAGCCGAAACGGCTGGCCGACGATGAAGCCGTGCAGCGACAACGCAAACACAAGCGGCTGCCGCTCCGACTGGTCGAGCATTTCCTCGAACTGATCGACGATCATGTCGGCGAATTCCCGGCCCGTATGATCGCGGTGCACCTGCGCTCCCGCGTCGTTCAGCTCCATCGGGTAGGGTACGGAAAGGAGTGAGCCGGCACGAGTCTGCATCCAGATCGGCTGGTCGTCCACCGGCCAGTCGAGCAGATACGTGTAGCCTGCCTCCTTCAACAGATCGGGCGTGATATTGGATTCGAGCGCCGCAGGTCCCATCCAGCCGGTGGGCCGCACGCCGATATGTTTCTGGATCACCGCCGTGCACTCTTCGATGGCGCGCGTCTCGTCCGCCTCCCACATCGGCCGCAGCACTTCCGCGTTGGTGCGCCCGTGCCCGAGGACGTCGTCGCCGCGCGTTTTGATCTTTTCCACGATTTCCGGGTAGTGATAGCAGACGCTGCTGTTGAGCAGGATGCTTGCCGGCAGCTTGAGATCGTCGAGAATTTCGAAGAGCCGCCAGTTTCCGACGCGGTTGCCGTAGTCGCGCCAGGCAAAGTTGCGCGTGGTCTGCTGCCCGCTGCGGTTCGACGGATCCATCCCGATGCCGGTGCCGAACGCGAAGTGCTCGATGTTGAGCGCGATGTAGAAGGCAAGCCGTTTGCCGCCCGGCCAATCATAGTTCGGCCGGTTGACAATGGCCGAATAGGCATAGCGCGCATGGCCCGGAAGCTTCAGCATAACAGCCTCTCCTTGTCGCATTGGCAGAAGTGCGGCGACTGCGTAGGCGTAGCGAGCGTTGCCGGCCGTGCCAAGCTCAAATAGGCTGCGGCTCGCTGCAATCGTTTCGCACAAGCAGAGGTTGCCAATGCACGTTCAGTCAAGCCGCGCACATTCTGTCTTCGGCCGAACCTCCTTCGCTGCTGCCGTACTAGGGTGCGCGATGTTGGCCTCGTTCTCCGCGCGAGCCGAAGTGAAGAACGTTCGCATCATGATGGATTGGATCATCCAGGGCACGCATGCCCCGTTCTTCGTGGCGCAGGAGAAGGGTTATTTCAAAGCCGCGGGCGTGACTGTCGACGGCATCGATGCTGGCAAGGGTGCGACCAATGTGGCGGTGAACGTGGCCGGCGGCGTTTATCAGTTCGGCTGGGTGGACCTGCCGTCGATGATCCGGTTCAACGCGCAGAACCCGGCTTCACCCCTGACTGCGGTCTATATGAGCTTCGATTCCTCCCCGCTCGCGGTGATCACCCGCAAGGCGGCCGGCATCCGCACGCCCGCCGATCTCGACGGCCGCAAGATCGCAGGCGGCCCCGGCACTGCGGTGCATGACACCATCTCGATCCTGCTCAAGGCCGCCAAGGTCGAGAACGTGAAGATCAACTGGGTCGCGGTGCAGCCGCAGTTATTCGGCCCCATGCTCAAGCGCGGCGAGGTCGACGGCACCGGCGGATTCACGAATTCCAATGTTCCCGCCGCCCTCGAAGTTGGGTTCACAATGCACGAGCTGTTCGTGATCAAATACTCCGATTTCGGCGCCGACATGTATGGGCTCGCGCTGGTCACGCCCAAGAAATTCGCGGACGAGAACCCCGATGCAGTGCGTGGCGTGGTTAAAGCGCTCAATCAGGGCACGAAAGATACGATCGCGTCTCCCCAGGAGGCGCTTGAGCTCCTCAAGGCGCGCGATCCGATGATGAAGCTCGACATCGAGAAGGTGCGCCTCGACATCGCGCTCGGGCTGACCAACACGCCGCACGTGGCGCAGAACGGATTAAGCTCGGTGACCCCGGAGAAGCTGAAGAAAACGATCGACGAGATCGTGGGCGCCTATCAGCTTCCCACCTCGCCAAATCCGGCAAGCGTCTATACGGAAAAGTTCCTGCCGCCCGCCGCCGAACGCATGCCGGCCAAGAAATAGCGGAGTATCTTCACCTTGACTTGCCGCTTGGGCGGCAATCGGTGGAAAAAGCAGAGCTCAGCCCGTTTCGCTACAGACGGATTTGCGCTGCTTTATTTTCGAGGCAGCGGTTTGGGGCTCGCCGGAGACATAGATCGACAAAGCCGTAGCCGGCGCATCGTGTTCAGGCGTTTCTTGCTGCGGACGTGCAGCGAATTTCTCCCACCACTGCGCCGAATACTTTGGCGTCATCATTGCCCCCCGACACGCTCGCTTCATCGCCTAGGCTGACGCACATGCGTGGCAGGACTATGTAAATTCCACCTTGGCGGCATGTATATAGGTATAACGGCGGATCGCGTTGAACGGCGACGATTGTCCCGGCTTCCTGTCGCGATTATCATTGGATCCGACAGGCAGGAGAATGTCCGGCCCGCGGAAACAGAGAAAAATTCCATGCCGAAGCTGTTGTCACCCGGTCAGTTCGAGCAGTATCGCACACAGGGTTATGTGTCACCCATTCGGGTGATGTCCGAAGCGGAAGCTGGCGCGATCCGCGCACGGCTCGAGGAATTCGAGTCGCGCACGGGCGGTCCGCTGCGGGGCGATCTTCGCCACAAGAGCCATCTTCTTTTTCCCTGGCTTGCGGACCTCGTGCGCAATGCCAGGATCCTCGACGCAATCGAGGACCTTTATGGTCACGATCTCCTGTGCTGGACGACAAATTTCTTCATCAAGGAAGGGCGCACTCCCTCTTTCGTTTCCTGGCACCAGGACTCGACCTATTGGGGGCTCAGCGCCCCGGATGTTGTGACCGCGTGGGTTGCGCTGACCTCGAGCAATGAATCGAATGGAGCGATGCAGGTCATTCCGGGCACGCACACGATGGACCAGATCCCGCATCGCGACACCTTCGACAAGCACAACCTGCTCACGCGCGGCCAGGAAATCGAGGTGGAAGTGGATGCGAGCAAGGCGGTGATCCTGAATTTAGAGCCTGGCGAAATGTCGCTCCACCACGTCCTTCTCGTGCACGGCTCTCCGGCAAATCCGGCCAATGAACGGCGAATCGGCTTTGCCATTCGCTACATTCCGACCCGCATCAAACAGACCGTGGGCGAAGACAGCGCCACACTTGTCCGAGGCGCCGATCGCTTCCATCATTTCGAGCCGGAGCCGATGCCCACCCAGGAGCTTGCCCCGGAGTTCGTGACGCTGCACAAGAAAATTGCCGAACGAAACGCGCAAATCCTTTATCGCGGCACCGACATCAAGAGCTACAACGAGCCCGCCGCGGTCCGAGGTTGAGCGGATCGCTATCGTTATTCAATGCGCGTCGAAACGCGCCGCTACACGTGTCTGCGCTTTGCGACCATCCCCGCAAACTTCTCGTATTCCGCTTCATTGATGGAATACGAGTGTTCATCGTCCGGGAAGGCGCCTTCCTTCACTTCTTTGACGTATTGCGCAATCCCCGCAACCGCGACTTCGGTGAGCTTCGCGTATCGCTTGGTGAATTTCGGCTTGAAATCCGTGAATACCCCAAGAAGGTCGTAGCACAGCAGGATCTGGCCATCGCATCCGACGCCCGCCCCGATGCCGATGGTCGGAATGGTCAACTGCTCTGAAATCAATTTTGCAATCCGGGCCGGGACCGCCTCGAACTCCAGCATGAAGCAGCCGGCATCCTCGATAGCGAGCGCATCTTGCAGGATTTTCATGGCCGCCTCGGCGGTGCGACCCTGGATCTTGAATCCGCCGAAGACGGCGATAGTGTGCGGCGTGAGCCCGATGTGAGACGCCGTGGGAATGCCCGCATCGACCAGCGCGCGCAGAATATGAGCTTGCGACTTGCCGCCCTGCGGCTTGACGGCGTCGCAGAGCGCTTCCTGCATGAACCGTGTCGCATTGCTCAGTGCCCGGTCTACCGTGTTGTAGCTCTGGTACGGCATGCAGCCGAGCACGAACGTATTTGGCGCGCCGCGCCGCACGGCCTGCGAATGCATGATCATCATGTCCATGCTGGCCGGGATCGTGCTCGGATGCCCGTGTGCGATCATGGCAAGGCTGTCGCCCACCACCGCGACATCGACGCCCGCCATTTCGGCCCATTTTGCCGAGGTGTAGTCGGGCACCGACATGTAGACCATCTTCTCGCCGGTCTTTTTTGACTCGCGAATCTCGGTGATCGTGCGCTTCTCGCGTTTGCCCTCGCTTTTGCCGGCCTGCGTTGATCCGGCTTTCTCTTTCGAACCGGGAGCCTTGCTGCGCGCCGGCCCAACTTCAGCAGTGGTCATCTTTTCCTCCCGAGCTACAGCTGTTGCCAGCCGATTGTTAATGTGGCGCCCGTCTCGAGCCTCAGTCGAGTTGGGCGCCGTCGCGGTTGAGCGCCAGGCGAATGTCAGCGCCGTCGATGGCCCGTGGAGCGATGCGCTCTTTCACGGCAATCGCCGCGGCATGACCGATGGCGTGTCCATAAGAGAAGCACTGGGCCGTGACTCTCGCCGAGGCCATGGCCTCGTGCTGGGCGGAAAGACAGCGGCCGGCCACGAGAACGGACTCGCCCTTGGCGGGCACGAAGCACTCGTATGGCACCTCGTAGTAATCATTGAGAAGCCAGGACAGCCGGGGCTTTTCCCCGCTGTGCAGCTCGATCGGCCATGGTGAACGCGCGATGCCGGTACGGCATTTCCGTCCGGCAACGACATCTTCATTGGCCAGGATGCGCTCTCCTCGCAGCTGGCGGCTCTGGCGCACGCCGACCTGAACGCCGGTATCGTTCACAAAGCTGTTCTCGCATCCCTTGATGTGGTCCTTCAAAAAACGCGCATATTCGCGCACCTGACGCCGGCCCGCGATTTCCGCCTCGCTCAGATCTTCCGCCAGCAGCGGATTGAGCTCGCGCCCGTCGAAGCCCACGATGCGCGTCGCATTGCACAGAAGCTCGTGCGGGCGCGGCGTGGGGAACAGAAAGATTTTCGACCGCGGCAGATGGTACTCATTGCCCGAATTGAGTTTCCCAATGAGCGTGCTTACAGGCCCACCCATGATGCTGTCGGGGCCATACGTCGTGAGGAAACGGTCCACGTCGACGCCTTGCAGGCGGAAGATCATGGTCGGGTTCTGAACTCTGCCTTGCTCGCCTACGAAATACGGGAGCCCAGCCATCGCAATGACGTCCGCATCGCCGCTCGCGTCGATCGTGAGCGCGGCGCGCGCAGCAATCCTGCCCTGTTTGGAGTAGGCCATGACCCCGGCAACGCGTTCGCCCCCATCCATGAGGACGTCTGTCACCACCGTGTGCAGCAGCACCTTTACGCCCGCTTCGGCGAGCAGGTGATCGGCGGCTTCGCGCCAGATCAACGGATCGTGCACGCGCGTAAACGTCTTGCCGTAACGCACCGGGCCGGTGAGCCCGTTCTTCTCCTGCATCGTGTTGATGAAGCGGTCTACGAAACCATGCACGACCTGCCGGGGCGCGGCAGCCGCATCGTCGGAGGCCTCATAAAGTCCGCAGATGGTGCCCGAAAGGCCCGCGACGGCACCGCCGCCGCAGAACCCGTAACGCTCGAGCAGCGTCACGTGCAGGCCGCTTCTCGCGACGGTGCATGCCGCGGCTACTCCTGCGGCGCCGCCGCCGACAACCAGGACATCGGTCTCCAGGCTTGTCGCGGACCGGCGATCAACCACAGGATGCGCCATGGGGCGCTAAGTCGATTTTTTCAGATCGCCCTTTTTCACCCCGGCTTCGGGGAACACCCACATCGCCGCGATCATGAAAACGGCAATGATCATGAGCAGGGTTGAGAATTCGTGACGCACCGGCGAGCCGTGCCAGTAGGCAAGCACCGCAGCAACAATGAGCACGACCACGGAAACGACAGCTTTGACATCATTGGGCATGGCACTTCCCCGGATTGGGCATGGCACTTCCCCGGCAATTGCTCAGTAAGCACCGACCGGCACGCCGGCAGCCTCGTCGGGACGCTTTGGCGCGCCGCGGAGGTTCTTTTTCAGGAATCGCGTCTCGTATCCGTTGAGCAAGTGCCCAAGGAGTCCCCGATCGAGATCGGACGTTCCGAACAGCCAGTCGGCAATCGGGAACGTCAGATTCATGTTCACCTCCATCATCAGGCGCCCGTTATGATGCGCCGTATGATGCCGACGCAAGGTGTTGACGAACGGGCAGGTGCGCACGAACCAGTTCTCATCGACATGGCAACAGAAGTGCATGAACTCGTAGATGAGATACATGCCGGTGGTCACGCACATGAATAGCCAGCCTACGTTGGACGAAAACACCAGGCCAAGGATCGCAGCGAGCGGGATGGACATGAGGATGAACACGACCAGCGCATAAGGTGGAAAAACGGTCACGCGCCAGTCCTTATGGTCGCGGAAGCGCATCTCCTCGTCGGTGAAGAACTGATGATGATTCAGCGTGTGGCGCTCGTAAACCGAGCGCAATCCTTTTATGTTGACCGGCCGATGCATCACGAATTTGTGCACCGCCCATTCGAAGATGTTCGTGAACAGAAAAGTGAGAGGAATGGTGAGCCATTCCCAAACCGTAACATCATGGAGGTGCTGGACGTAAATATAGAACGCGGCGGCGCCCATCGCGTAGATGATGAGGATGTGAAAATAGCCGTCATACCAGCCCATGATGCGGGATCGGTATTCCTGCCGAAACGCAATTTGCCGCTGGGTGATCATCGCGTGCTCTCCAGTGTCCGGATGTGCTGACGATTGGGACACTCCACCCCGTCCGAGGGAGTTTCGTCCTTCCCAAGCCTGATATATCACACATGTATCACAGCTGGAAGCCCCTTGACCCGCAAGGGCAAGGTCCGCTTTCCCCACAGTAGGGCTGCACAGGATTGCCGGAAACTGGCACCGCCGATCGTTCACGCCCTGGTACTGTCTGGTGAGGCAGCCCGGTGGTACCAGTACAGCATCCGCAACGCCGAGCAGAGGAAACGCGCCGTGTTGAGAAAGAACGAGTTCTGGTCACGGGTTTTCACGTTCGTGCCGACCGCCACCAAGGCGGACGGCGAGGAAATCGACGAGAAGGCATTCCGCGAGGCGATCGATTATCAGATCGAGAGCAGCGTGCACGGGGTTTGCATTTTCGGCAGCACCGGTGGGAACGGCTCGTTCACCGACGAGGAGATGAAAAAGGCGACGGCGATTGCGGCAAAGCACATCGACGGCCGCATCTCCCTGGTAGCGGGTACGGGCGCGCGCACTACCTCCGCCTGCATCGCGCTTTCCAAGCACGCGGAGGATGTGGGCTGCGACGCCGTCATGGTGCTCCCGGTCTCGTACTGGCCCCTGACCACCGACGAGGTGACGGAGCATTACGAACGCGTGGCAAAGTCCATTCGCATTCCCATTTGCATCTACAACAATCCATGGACGACCGGCGTCGACATGAAGCCCGAGCTGCTCGCCCGCCTGACCAAGCTCGACAACTGCAACTGCATCAAGGAAAGCACGGGCGACCTTTCCCGCATCACCGCGATCAGGCTTCTCACCAACGATCGGGTCACCGTGATTGCCGGATGGGAATCGACGAGCCTGCAGGCCTTCATGGCAGGCGCGACCGGCTGGGCGCCGGTCTGCACGAATTTCGTGCCCAACCTCGCGATGAAGTTCTTCGGCTCGGCAGTAGAAAATCGCGACGCGCCCGCGGCGCAGAGCATGTGGGACAAGCTCTTTCCCGTATGCGACTTCATCTGTGCAAAGTCGCACATTCGCGTCGCGCATTCGGGGCTCCACATTCTCGGGCGGCCCGTGGGGCCCCCGCGCCGTCCGTTGCGCATGCTCACTACGCAGGACAGCGCGAAGCTCAAGGATGTGCTGAGCCAAGCCGGCGCGATGGCTTCCTGAGGACAGACGACGGATGACCAAGGACAGATAGGGATCGTCCTCCGTCATCTGTCGTCCTCAGTCTGAATGCTACTCCGGCTCCGCGGCGATGATCCGCCGCACCGCAGGATCGCGGCTTGCCTCGTCGAGCTTGCCGCTGAAAACGATCTCGCCGCGCTCCATGACATAAATGCGGCTCGCGTAATCGGGCACGTGTTGTAGCTCGGATTCGGCAACCAGGACGGCACGTCCGAGCTGCACGATCTGATGCACCGAATCGCGAATGGCCGGAATGATCGTCGGTGACAACCCCTCGAACGGCT
>JBEVJT010000017.1:0-10778 GCA_040510075.1 Xanthobacteraceae bacterium
GGCCCCCTCGACAAGCACGGCCCGGATATCATTTACCTTCGTGAGGGTTGGCCCCGGCACCACCAGATCGCCGAGTTTCTCAAAGAATTCGGTCGAATTGTTGTCAGCCAGAAGGCCGCCGGATCGAGCCCCAGTCCTCGGGCGCGCGCGCGGAAATCGACGAAGACGCCCGCAGGATCGTCCGGCGCCCCCCCCCCGTCGGTCCATCGGTATCGCCAGCCAATGCGGCGACCGAAGGGCCGCCGCGGCCCTTGCCGCGAACCCCGATGGGGGCACCGCAGGCAAGGAGCGCGCGGGTGGCAGGATGCGCAGCCGCAACGCCAGTACGACAGAGAGATTCACGGAAAGCCAGTGCCGGCGTGCTCACGCGTAAGCTCTTGCCTGGCGAGCGCGCTGGAAAACCAGATGCGCGCCGCTTATGTTCTCAAGGCAATGGATGCTGGATGAAATTCTCGCGAAAGGAACGTGCCCATGGCCATTGATCAGAGCATGAAAACCGAACTCGAGGCCGCGGCGTTCCGGCGCCTGGTCGAGCATTTGCGCGCGCGCACGGACGTGCAAAACATCGATATGATGAATCTCGCGGGTTTCTGCCGTAACTGTCTTTCAAATTGGATGAAGGACGCAGCGGATGCGCGCGGCGTATCGCTCTCGCGCGAGGAGAGCCGCGAACTCGTCTACGGCATGCCCTTCGAGCAATGGAAGGCGAAGTATCAGAAGGAAGCCTCCAAGGAGCAGCAAGCTGAATTCGCCAAGGCGGTTCACAAGCACTGAATAGAACAAAATTATTTTCCCTGTGTACTTTGGGGACGACCGGTCTCGCGGCTTGACCTCTCCTGCCGGCTTCCGAAAGTTGGCCGAATACCACCCAGCCTGACGAGGAGGTTCCATGCCCGCCAGCGCGGCAGCCACAGCCGAACAGCCGTCAACGCGCTTTGCAAAGGATCATCTGAAAGCCTTTGTCGAGCGTGTCGAGCGACTGCAAGAAGAGAAGAAAGCGATTTCCGACGACATCCGCGACGTCTACGCGGAGGCAAAGGCGAACGGGTTCGATATCAAGGCGTTGCGGACGATCGTGCGGCTGCGTAAACAGGACGTCGAGGAACGGCACGAACAGGAAACGATTCTCGCGACCTACATGCACGCGCTGGGAATGACGTGAGGCGGGTGGCTTATCCTTCTGGATGAGGGCCCCGAAATGCGGGTCAGTGTCCCGCATCTTTATTCGCAGCGGGCGGCTTCACGCGACTGATCTCAGCGTGTGGCTGTGCGCGACGTCACCGAAATGGACGAGAGGAACATCACGGCATTGCCCGAGAACTTCTCGCTGCTCATGCCGAGATAGGGATCTTGTGTCGTGAAGCCGAGCGGGAGCGCTGTCGCGGGCTTGTGCAGGTACGATCCGAGATTGCGGAAGTCGGGCGAGCCGAACAGTGTCGTCTTCATATAGCTCTGCGCGCTCGGGCTCAGGATCATGGCGCGCATCCACGGATCGTCAAAACGATCGCCCACGCGCACCGCGCCTCCGATCTTCGCGACCTTGCCCATCGGCTCGGTAACCGGCGCTTCGATTTTCGTGGTTCCGGAGGGCACACGCTCCTCACTCTGCTTGGCAACGACGGTTGTCTCTGTGTGCGGACGGCGCGTCATGGTGCCCATCGGCAAGGGACGCGCGGTGGCAATCGGCGTCGGCTGGGCCGCGTAAGAGAGAGCATTCGGGAGCGGCTCCTCCCGACTCCCGGTAGGCCAGGGGGTCGCAGCAGCCGCGCTCGTTTTTGACTCGTTATTCGTGGCGGGCCGGCGCGCCGCGGGAGCAGGTGCCGCAGGCACGCGTTCGGGCTTTGATGGAGAGACCTCGACGGGCTCGGCGCCCGGTGTCCCTTTCCAGAACCCACGCGCATTGATGACGTCGCTTGCGTTCTGGTTATTTGCGGGAACGGTTGTCACTTGCGCGAGTCGAACGGGCGACGTGGTGGAACCCGCGGGCGTCGCTTCGGCAAAACTTGAAACGACCTCCGCCTTCACCTCGGCCGGCATCACGATCTTGGTGTCGGCGGAGGCTACTTGATAGACTTGCGGGTTGGCAGGTCGAGCCGTCGGCAACGGCACCGAAACCCCGGTTTCCGCTCCGTTCGCGGCAATCTGTGCCGGCTTTTGCGACTTCGGCTCGGACTTGCCGCTTCCGGCGGCAGAGCTGGCCCGTGCAGGTGCGACCGTCTCCTGCTCCTCGTTCTTGGTCCCAAACATGTTCGCCAGGAAGCTGGGCATTGCGCCCGGCCGCGCACTCTCGGCGCGTGCAATCGTGGTGCCCTTTGCGTCGGATGCAAAGTGGCTCGCGAGCTGTCCTTTGGACAGTATCTTGGCAAGCTGCGCATCGGGCATGCGCGGCCAGTGCCTCACGCCGCCCGTATCGAGATGCACGAATCCGGAGCTCGGGTAAAACCCGACGCCGCCCCGCTGGGCCCGCAGCCCGGCGGCACGCACCTCATCGAGCGGCACGCCGGGAATGAAGAAGTCGATCGCCTTGCCCTGCATGTGCTGGCTATGCTTGGCGACGCCGCTCGAATGTTTGCGCAGGGATGCATTGGTTGTCGGCGACCGGTAGCCGCAGACGATGGAGATCGGCTCTTTCGCGCCCACTTCCCGGTGCACTTCCCACAACACATCGATCACGTGCGGATCCATCTCGATCGGCTGATTTTCGCGCCAGTCGCGCAGCACGTGGTTGATCTTGGCGAGCGCCGCATCGTCGTAACGGCCGTTCACCTTGTAGGTGATAGTCAGATTCTCATTCGTGTGAATGTGATGGAACGAGATGGTGCGCGTCTCGCCTTCGGCGGTCGCGTTCTGCAGGCTTTCACAACCGAAGAAGATCAGCAATGCGGCGACACTGGCGCAACAGCCCGCGCGGGTCAGACGCAATTGCAATGCAAGCTTGCGCGCGGCTTTGACCGTCACATGCCCACCCCACGTTACCTGCGTCAGGCTTCGTACTCGGCAGGCGAGCGGCGCTCCCCGGCAAGTACGATGATCCGCCGGCATATGCTGCCCGCGAACAACGCTAACGCAGCGTTAACTAGGGAAGGGTTAATGCGCGGTTAGCGCTCACCCGTCCCCCCGATAACACATACGGTGGCAGGGGAGTGTGGCGAAAACTTGCCGCGCTGTCGAAAGCGCAAAGAAAGCTTTAACAACACAAAGCGCTCGCGCGCTCTTCGTCATGCGCGGCTTTGTTCGTGCATGCACGCCGTGTTTGTCGCTGCACACGAGGCGGGTGGCCGGGACAAGCCCGGCCATGAAGCGCATCAGCGATAGTAGAGGCCGCGGGATGGGCGCACGACTCGCCCGGGAGGCGGCATCGGCCGGCCGAACAGCGCAGCAAAGAAGGAGTTGGGCGTCTGCGGCGCGGATGCAGCTGTTCGTTGCCGGCTCGACGATGAGGATGACGATGCGACTTCAGGCTCCTTTTTGCGCTCGGCCGGCGGCGGCGCGTTTTCGATGATCGCGCGCTCGCTTCTGATCGCAGCCATGGTGCGACTGTCCGTGCCGTAGATGTCGCGACGCGTCTGCAATTTACCCGCATCGTCGACGAAGGCGCTCTGATAGGTGACGTGCACCCAGATGTTTGCCTGTGCGACCTGGATGTCCTGCTCTCCTGCGCCATAGAGCCGCTGAACGCGGTCCACCGTCCAGTGCTCGTTCGGACGCGCGATGTTCAGCAGGATCTCGGCATATCTGGAGGGATCCTGCACACGCATGCAGCCATGGCTATAGGCACGCACGTCGTGCGCGAACATGAATTTCTCGTTCGTGTCGTGCTGATACACGATGTATTTGTTCGGGAAATTGAAGCGGATGCGCCCGAGCACGTTGATGGCACTCGGTGGCTGCGACACGTGGATGCCGCCACCGGGCAGATAGGTGACGTTCAGGCCCATGCGCGACAGAATGGTCGGATCGCGCTGCAGCGCGGGCAAATACTCGCCATACGTAATGGATGGCGGCACGTTCCATGTCGGGTTGATGGTGATGGACTTCATCGTCTCGCTCAGAAGCGGCGTCGGCTTCTTGGGTTCGCCGATGACGATTTTGGTGGTCCACAGCCGTTTGCCGTCGCGCACGACATGCATCATGAAGTCCGGCTGATTCACGATGACATGCGCGGCACCGAGATCGCGCGCATACCAGCGCCACCGCTCCATATTTGCGATGACCAGGTCGATATCGCGGCTGTGGCCCGGGCCATTGAGCTCTTTTACCGTCCGCGCGTCGAGGCTGCCGGTCGGCGGCAGGTCGCGTGTGGCCTGGAATTTCTTCACCGCTTCGGCAAGCTTGGCGTCGTATTTGAGATCGGACGCATCAGAAGAAAGCCCGAGCCTTTCGCGCAGAAGCGGCACGCGGGCATCTTCCACCGGGGTTTTCGGGTTGAATTTGAGTACCGGGCCGTCGGCGATCTCGGTTCTGCTTGCACGCGTATTGCCGCGCAACTCGGCAAGCTTGGCGCGCAATCTCTGATACTCCTCCTGCGGGGGGCTGAACTCATCGAGCGCCTTGGCTGCATCCGCGGCGTTCACGAGTTTCGCAAGAATATCGGCTGGCTCGGGTGCGACCTGCGGGAGCGCAATGTTGTGCTGGCTCACGCGCGTGTAAGGAAAGCGGCCCGCCTGCAAGTGGCGCGCGAAAGTGAGCACGACCTGCGTAAGCTTGAGATCGGCTTCGGCGAGCGCATCCGGTGAAGAAGCGGAAAGATCCGGCACGCGGTAATCGCTCAAATCAAGGCCGTCGGCTTCCGCGCCTCTGATGCGCGCGATCGCCGCCGTGGCGCGGGCATTGACAATACCCTTGTCGAGCCAGATCGGTGCAAGATTGCGCGCCTGATAGAACGCCTCGACCGCCGCGCGCTCGTTCTTGCTCGCAAAAATTCGATCGCCCTTCGCGGCCAGCATGTCGCGAATTTGTTCGGCAATCACGCGATCGGCCGGATCAAGGGAAGCGAGGCGGTCGACCTGCTGCTCCGGCTCCGATCCGTTCGTTGCCGTGGGCACCGGCTCTTTGCCCGCACCTTCCGCAGGCGTAACCGACGGCGTCTCGGTTCGTGCCTCGCCGATGGGCCGGGCTGCAGGCGTGCCTGTCGGAACGGCAGCATATTTGCCGCTCTCCTGTTTTCCTTCCTCTTGTTTCAGGGCCTCCGGCTTGGCCGGCTCTTTCCCAGCGTCCTGCGCAAGCAGCCCCGTGGGTGCGGCGAGGATCAGCGCAAGGGCGGTTGTGGCCAAGAAGGAACGGGCGCCGCTCATCGAGAATCTCCCCTGTCGTTGCGGACCTTCATGCAGGTCCCGATGTCGGCCAAACACCGCAGCATCCGGCCTCGTTTACGCATCTCGGCAACAAGCGTCGGCAGCATCAGATCGAATTTGGTCGATTTTGAAGCGGTCGGGCGGGATTAGAAAGTCCAGCGCACCCTTCCAGCGGGTTTTTCGCGGCGGGTGTCACCCGACTGCAACGTTTTGCTGTGCACCGTTCAGGAGTGAATGCCGAGAACCTCGAGCTTGCGGTAGAGCGTCGAGCGCCCAATGCGCAGCCGGCGTGCGACCTCGGACATCTGGCCGCCGTAATGCGCAATCGCATACCGAATCGCCTCAGCCTCAAGGTTCTCGAGGGGCCGCACGTTGCCCGTTTCATCCAGCAGCTCGAGTTGGGAGGATTTCAGGCCGGATTGCGGCACGGCTGATGGGTCGGAGAACTCATGCGCCGTCGGGACCTCGAGAATTGGGTGCGCCTCATCCGCCGGTGCGAGGCTGGTGGCGAGCGCTGCTTCGGGGTTGATTGCGCACCGCTCTGCCTCGATGTGGGTCGCAATGTGCGGAAACTCGGCGGCCGTAATGGTGTCGCTCTCGCAGAGCACGACCGCGCGGAATACCGCATTTTCCAGCTGCCGTACGTTGCCCGGCCAGTGATAGACGCGCAGAAGATGCAGGGCGTCGCCGCTCACGCGCATCGCACGCTTGCGTTCCTCCGCCGCGAACCGCGCCAGGAAATGGCGGGTGAGTTCGGCGATGTCCTCCGGCCGTTCGCGCAGCGGCGGCACCGAAAGCGGAAACACGTGGAGGCGGTAGAACAGATCCTCGCGGAAACGTCCGGCTTTGACGTCGGCGATGAGATCGCGATTGGTCGCTGAGATGAGGCGCACGTCGACCCCAACGGGCTTGCGGGCCCCTACGGGCTCGACTTCGCCTTCGGCGATGGCGCGCAGCAGCTTCACCTGCGCGGCGGCGGGGAGTTCGCCCACCTCATCGAGAAACAGCGTGCCGTTCGACGCCTCGGCGAATTTGCCCGTATGCCGGTCGGTGGCCCCGGTGAACGCGCCCTTTTCATGCCCGAACAGAAGCGATTCGACGAGATTGTCGGGAATGGCGCCGCAGTTCACCGCTACGAACGGCTTTGTCCTGCGCTCGCTGCTGCCGTGAATGGCCCTCGCGATCAACTCCTTGCCGACTCCGGATTGACCTTCAATCAGGACCGGAATGGTCGAGGTGGCCGCCTTTTGCGCAAGGCGCAGCACCGGCTGCATGCGCGGGCTCTTGCTGATGATGTCGCGCAAGCCGAGGGTGCCGGCGCGGCTGCGCTTCATGCGGGCGACCTCGCCCTGGAGCGCGCTCGTCGCGAGTGCGTTGCGCAAGGAAACCTGGAGCCGTTCGGGGCTCGCCGGCTTCACCACGAAATCGGCGGCGCCCGCGCGCATCGCGGTCACCACGTTGTCGATCCCCCCATGGGCGGTCTGCACAATGACCGGGATATTCAGCCCCGCCTCGCGCATTTTTGCCAGCACGCCAAGCCCGTCGAGGTCGGGCATCACGAGATCAAGCACGACGGCATCGACCTGTGCGCTGTTCGGGGCGCAGAGCATCGCGACCGCGCCATCCCCGCCCTCGGCGACGAGAGGCTCGTAGCCGAACTTGCGGACCATATTGTCGAGAAGCCGTCGCTGCACGGGATCGTCGTCGACGATCAGGATACGCTCACTCACTCGCTCAACTCGCTGAACTGACACTGCAACTCCGGCTCACGCATGGCGCGCGTGTGCCGATTTGGGGCACTCTGCGCTGAGTTGGGTTAATGGCGGATGAATTGCGCAGGCGCTCCTACCTTCTTCCTTTCAGGCGGAGGGGTCGCGCGCAGCGCTGGATGGGCAGGGACCAATTGGTTAAACGGGGGTTTCTTCCCTCGTTCCATGCCAACATTGGCTCAGCCAAGAAGCGGTCATGCCTCAAAAAAGACGACGCGCAACTGGTCCTACCGGGAAATCCCGCGCAACGCGCGGGCTTGGCCGCTTGCCGGAATGGAATCTGGCCGACCTCTATGCGGGCATCGCCGACCCCAAGATAAAACAGGATCTCGACCGCATCGACGCGGAGAGCCTCGCGTTCGAAGAGGCCTACAAGGGCAAGCTCGCGCAGCTCGCAAGTCAGCCGCAGGCACAGGCGGGACGCGCGCTTGTGGAACCGGTCAAACGATATGAAGCGCTCGATGACCTGTTCGGACGTCTGGGCTCCTATGCCGGGCTCATTCATTCCGGCGATACGCTCGACCCAGCCCGCGGCAAGTTCTACGCGGACGTGCAGGATCGGCTGACTGCGGCATCGACGCATCTGCTCTTCTTTGTGCTCGAGCTCAACCGCATCGACGATGCGTTACTCGAAGCCGCGATGCGGCAAGCTCCGCTCGCGCATTATCGGCCGTGGTTGGAGGACATCAGAAGGGAGAAGCCCTACCAGCTCGAAGACCGGGTGGAGCAGCTCTTCCACGAAAAATCGGTGACGACACACTCGGCCTGGAACCGGTTATTCGACGAGACCATCGCGGCGCTGCGCTTCAAGGTAGACAGGCAAACGCTCACGATCGAGCCGACGCTCAATCTCCTGCTCAATCCCAACGGACGGATGCGCAAGGCTGCGGCGCAGGCGCTGGCCCAGGTGTTCAAGGCAAATCAACGTACCTTTACGCTTGTCACCAATGTCCTCGCCAAGGACAAAGAGATCTCCGACCGCTGGCGCGGTTTTGCCGATGTGGCGGACTCGCGTCATTTGGCGAACCGCGTCGAGCCGGAAGTGGTTGCGGCGCTGGTGGACGCGGTGCGCGCCGCCTATCCGCGCATCTCGCACCGCTATTACGCGCTCAAGGCGAGGTGGTTCGGCAAAAAGCGGCTGCCGCAATGGGATCGCAGTGCTCCGCTGCCGAAAGTACCAACCCGCACCATTGCCTGGAACGAAGCGCAAGCGACCGTGCTGACCGCGTATGGGGCGTTTTCGCCCGAGATGGCGGCAATTGCCGAGCGCTTCTTCAAATATGACTGGATAGACGCACCGGTGCGGCCCGGGAAGTCGCCGGGGGCGTTCTCGCATCCGACGGTGCCGTCCGCTCACCCGTATGTGCTGCTCAATTATCAGGGCAAGCCGCGCGACGTGATGACGCTCGCGCACGAGCTGGGTCACGGCGTGCATCAGGTGCTGGCGGCTCGCAACGGTCCCCTCATGGCGCCGACCCCGCTCACGCTTGCCGAGACGGCAAGCGTCTTTGGCGAGATGCTCACGTTCAGGAAGCTCCTCGCCAATGCCGGGAAGAAGGAACGCAAGGCCATGCTCGCCGGCAAGGTTGAGGACATGATCAACACGGTGGTGCGCCAGATCGCATTCTATACGTTCGAGCGCAAGGTGCATGCCGAGCGCCGCAGCGGAGAGCTAACCTCGGACCGCCTCGACGCGCTCTGGCTCGAAGTGCAGCATGAAAGCCTCGGGCCGGCGATCGAGCTCAAGCCCGGATATGAGATGTTCTGGTGCTACATCCCGCATTTCATCCATTCACCGTTCTACGTCTACGCTTATGCGTTCGGCGATTGTCTCGTTAACTCGCTCTACGCGGTCTACGAGCACGCCAACGAAGGATTTGCGGAACGCTATCTCGACATGCTTGCCGCGGGTGGTACCAAGCACCATTCCGAGCTGCTCGCACCCTTTGGCCTCGATGCGCGGGATCCCGCGTTTTGGCAGGGCGGGCTGGGCGTCATCGAGCGCATGATCGGGGAGCTCGAAGGGCTTGAGTGAACGCGGCCCGCGATCACGGGTTTCGGTGCGCGCAGCTATGCCTACATTTGGGTTGTAAGGGCGTGACAATGCGTTTCGCCCGGCTCGAGCCATCCTGCGAAAAAATGCAATGAGCGACCACGAAGCGAACCGATTCTCTGCCCGCGCAACCCGCTACGCGCGCGTCGGAGCAAACATGAGCGGAGTGGCGGCGCGCCTTGCCAGCGCACGCCTGTTCGGCTTTGCGCTCGACCGTTCCAAGAACGCGGCCGAGCTTGCGCTTGCCCTTGGCGGCCTGAAGGGGCCGATCATGAAAGTGGCGCAGCTCATGGCCACGATCCCGGATGCGCTGCCGGCCGAATATGCAACCGAGCTGATGAAGCTGCAGAGCGAGGCGCCGCCCATGGGCTGGGGCTTCGTCAAGCGCCGCATGGCGGCGGAGCTTGGCGCGGACTGGCAGAAAAAATTCGCAAACTTCGAGCATCAGCCGGCGGCCGCCGCTTCGCTCGGCCAGGTGCATCGCGCGCGCGACCATGACGGCAGCTCGCTTGCCTGCAAGCTGCAATATCCCGACATGCAGTCGGCGGTCGAAGCCGACCTTCGGCAGTTGTCGGTGATTTTCGCCATTCATCGCCGCATGGATCCGGTCATCGACACGAGGGAGATTGCAAAGGAGATCGGCGCGCGGATTCGCGAAGAACTCGACTATCGCCGCGAAGCCAAGCACGTCGCCATGTATCGCCACATGCTTGCTTCCTTTGCGCAAATCCGCGTGCCGCGCGTGTGGCCGCAACTCTCGACCGGCCGGCTTCTTACGCTCGATTGGCTTGAGGGCCGCCCCTTGCTGACGCACAAGAATGACGATCTCGCCGCGCGCAATCTTCTGGGTACCGCCATGTTCAATGCTTGGTGGTGGCCGTTCAGCCGCTTTGGCACCATCCACGGCGACCCCCATCTCGGCAACTACACGGTTTTCGAGACCGATCGCCGCGCTGCCGGAATCAATCTGCTGGACTACGGCTGCATTCGCATTTTTTCCGCGAAATTCGTGGGCGGAGTCGTCGACCTCTATCACGGTCTTCTGCGAAACGATGATGCGCTTGTCGTGCGCGCCTACGAGACGTGGGGCTTTCGCCGCCTCAATCGGGAGGTGATCGACGCGCTGAATATCTGGGCGCGTTTCATATACGGGCCACTTCTCGAGGACCGCGTGCGCAGCCTTGCCGACGGGGTAAAGCCTGCGGAATACGGCAGACGTCAGGCCTTTCACGTGCATCAGGCGCTCAAGCGCCTCGGCCCGGTCACGGTGCCGCGCGAATTCGTGTTCATGGACCGGGCCGCGATCGGGCTCGGCGCGGTGTTCCTGCATCTGCGGGCCGAACTCAACTTCCATCGACTGTTCAATGAAGCGATCCAGAACTTCTCCATGGCGTGCGTGGCCGAACACCAGCGGTCAGTTCTGACCGCCGCGGGACTGGAGCGGCCGCCGTGAGCGGCACCAGCGTCCCGATCCCGAAGTTCGCATCCTTCTGCGGCATGCTATGCTCGTTTGCGAACTTCGGAATCGGAGGACACTAGCAACTGGTTTTGGTTCAGAAGTCCGCATTTCGGACTTGCCGCGGAAATGATGCGGACTTCTGAGCTGCCTTGCTCGCGATGACGGCCCAAGGGCGGAGGAAGGATTTCCCACGCCCTCGGTGC
>JBEVJT010000018.1:0-16720 GCA_040510075.1 Xanthobacteraceae bacterium
GCGGGGATATGTTCGGGTTTGAAGCAGCAGCGACGATGGCTGCGTTTCGAAGCACTGTCTTCTTGTTGGGCGTACCGCGCAGGCGACCGCCGCGCCTTTCACCTGGTTTCGATCCTCTTGGCATTGCTCTTTCACTTTTTTCAGGAGCCGATTGTGTCAGCAACACGACTTCTCATCTCAGTTATGAGCGTGAGGAGCGTGCCGACTGATCACAAAGAGTCCCACGGTCAGCACTGCTGCAAAGGCAGTTTTGGACAACCGTAGGACGGGTCATTGGGGGGCCAATCTTAGTATCGAGCACCTGGGATGTATTCATATGTAGATTTCCCGATTTACCTTAAACAATTGACATGCCTGGACAATGGCGGACAGGCGTGACACGGCCTCAGCCCTCCCTGTGAACTGCCAGAAAAGCGAGGAGGTCGCGATCGGCGACGCGCACGGCGCTGCCGAACCGGTGCGCCACCAATTCGCCTCGCTTGATCCAGCGACGGACGGTGCGGGTAGAGACGCCCATTCGCTCCGCCCATCTTGATCGTGCAGAAGGTCATGGTCTTCGGTAACGACAAGCCTGTTCCTTTCATGACCGTTCGCCTTGACACGGGAGTTCGGTGGCGAGCTGTTCCTCGAACTTATAGATCATACTGAGCAAGTCGAGCAGCTGAAACGGAAACTGGAGTAGCCTTGGAAATTGAGCTGCCGCCATTATTTGGAGCCTAAGCCGCTGCGGGGCATCGCCAGGCGCATAGTGGAGATGTCATGCCCGAAGCGGCCGAATGAAGCTTCCCGATCAAGCACTTGAACATTCACATGGCTTCAGGTGACGTATGAGGACTATGCAGATCGATCCGTTGGGTGAAGTCCCAACGGGCTTTGATAACCTTGGTCCTTTGCTCAGATCGCGGCTTGTTGGCAATGTGGCTTGGTGGTCCGCCCAGTCTTCTCGGCTCATTTCCTACATGGCATGGCCGAATGACGAGACGGCAAGGAATTGCTGGACGGGGCTTTATGGAATTTCGGCAACATCCGTAACTGCAATCAGTGATGAGATCAGCGAGAAAGCTGGACAGCAAGCGGGTCTTGAGACCCGTGGGACCGGTGGCGAACATTGGGCGACATCAGCAACACTCTATGACTTCTATTCGAGGTTGAAACTTATCCAGCAGCATTGGGCGCGGACTGCCGACATCCTGCATCATCATTACGATTTGGCGCGGGGCGGACACCAGGCTCGTCGCGGCGGCCCCAGTCTAGGCAAAGCCATTGAACTGATCGCTGCAAGCGCAACGACCAAGGGAACGGGCAAGTCGAAGCTATGGGAGATCTGGAAAACCTATATGGACGTAGCGCATGTTGTCACGGCCGCTGTGTTAATAGCTGCCGAAGCGAATTATCGGAATGGTACGGAGGCTTGGGGTCTCTGCACCCGTAGTTTCCAACCGGTAACAGTTACAGAAATGCTTCCCGATCTGGTTCTTTCGGTCGCCCTCACCTTCGAGAAATATGGACTGGAGGTGCCCGTGCACGGCAGGGAAGGTCCACTTTTCGATCCCAGCACGTTGTGGCGCATACCCGCAAACATCGGTATCTCTGCTATATCGCCCCCGGCTCGGCGAATTACCGGCCGGTATAAAGCCATCTTGGGCGTCCGCCGCGCAAGCCACCGAGGTCGCCGAAAGCCAGATCCCAAGGCTACTCCAGTTTCGAACTAAACTTATCGATCCCCTCCGGTTTCACGTGCTAGCAGCCTAGGAAAATGGCTGAATGAAACCGGTAACCTATGAGCGCTCTCAAGCTACCATCGCCCGAGCTAATACGACCAGATACACCGCTTCGGCTTAATATTGCTGCGGCGCTCGGCTACCCGGACGGGTCGATGACCGCCAGTGGATTGCGACGTGAGGTGGCGAGGGGGCGTCTTGTCATCGAGCGCGTTGCCGGCAAGGATTACACGACGCTTGCCAACATCCAGCAGATGAGAGAGCTATGTCGCGTAAAGCCAAGGGACCACGGCTATTCCTCCGCAGAGGTCGGGCCGGCAACAGGAACTCCCATTGGGTCATTCTCGACACCGTTGACGGCCGGCACGAAGAAAGCACTGGCTGCAGCGCTGACGATCGTCGAGGGGCTGAGCGGGCGCTCGCCGCCTACATTGCCCGCAAGCACGTCACGGCGGCAACGCAAACCAACAAACGTGATCCCGCTCACATCCCTGTCGCCGACGTCCTAGCGCTCTACGCACGCGACAAAGCCTCGCGCCAGGCGCGCCCTCAGGAATGCGCCGCGCGAATAAAACGTCTGCTAGGCTTCTTCGGCGACAAGATGCTCGGCGATGTCACTGGCACGCTCTGTCGCGACTATGAGGAAGCACGGTCCACCGATGCGGCGGCGCGCCGCGAGCTCGAGGACCTCCGCGCAGCGATCAACCACCATCGTCGCGAGGGGCTGTGCTCACAGGTCGTCGAGGTGGTGCTGCCCGAGGAGCGGCCCGAACGTGAGCGTTGGCTGACGCGCGCCGAGGCCGCGCGGATGATCCGCGCCGCCTGGCGCTATCGCGAGAAGCAAATGGGCGTCGCGACTGATCGGCGGACGCGGCGCCACATCGCCAGGTTCATTCTGGTCGCGCTCTACACCGGCACGCGCTCGGGCGCCGTCTGCAGCGCCGCGCTTGAACCGATGCCTGGGTGCAGCTGGATCGACCTCGACCGCGGTGTGTTCTACCGGAGACCCGCCCGCCAACGGCAGACCAACAAGCGGCAACCGCCGGTGCCGTTGCCTCCGCGGTTACTTGGACACCTGCGCCGTTGGCGGCGCAACGGCCAGCGGTTCGCCGTGGAATGGGACCGTCAGCCGGTCAAAAAGATCAGCAAGGCGTTTGCCCGCGTAGTCGCTGATGCCGGGTTAGGTGACGAGGTTGTACCGCACACGCTGCGCCACACGGCTGCGACCTGGTTGATGCAGGCGGGGACAGACGTGTGGGAGGCCGCCGGCTATCTCGGCATGACCGTTGAGATGCTCTCGCAGCGTTATGGTCACCATCACCCGGAGCACCTGTCCGGCGCGCGCGACGCTTTCGATCGCATGCCCCGCACAAAGCGTATCGTGGGGCATATCGTGGGACTGAAGAAACTAAAAATAAGCTAAGGGTTGGTCGGAGTGGCAGGATTTGAACCTGCGACCCCCTCGTCCCGAACGAGGTGCGCTACCAGACTGCGCTACACTCCGCCTGACCAGAGCCGGTGATATATACCTACGGCGCTTGTCGGTTCAAGAACTCCAATTAGAGCGGGATGGTTTTCTTCGAATCGCCATTCCGCTCCAGTTTTATTGGTTGAGCATGATCTTTCCGAAAACCAGTACCCACCCTCGGGGTCAAGCCCGAGGGCATGCTTTTTCGGGATCATGCTCTCGATTGAAGAGCGCGACAGAGAATCTCAGGCCGGAACAAAACGAAACGCCGCGCCCTCACGCTCCACGATTCCGTGCCCCGGCCACGGCAGGTGGAAGCCGATGAGCGGCAGCCGGTCAGCGGCGAGCTGCTCCAGCAGGCGCAGCCGCGTCGCCACACCGCGATCATGGTCAAAGTCGCTGCCTATGCGCCACCGCGGCCGCGCGAAAGATACGATTGGGTGCGTGAGCGCGTCGGCGCCGACGAAGAGCCGTTCGCCCGCGCTCTCGATCATGACGCTCATATGCCCGGGCGTGTGTCCGATCGTCTCGACATAATTGAGCCCGGCGGCCACGCTTTCGCCCGGCTTGCGCCGCTCCACCTTCGGCTCGATGCGCTTGAGAATCCGGGCCGCCGCCTGCGCCATAGGCTTGAGCCAGTCCGGCACGGAGGCAATCGTATCCGGCTTGGTCCAAAAGTCCCATTCCGGATCTGAAATGACGTAGGTGGCGTTCGGAAACCGCTCCTCATCCAATTCGTCGATTGCGCCCCACAGGTGGTCGGCATGGGCGTGCGTGAACACGATTTTATTAATTTGTGCCGCCTCGATCCCGGCGGCAGCCAAATGATCGCCGAGCTTTCCGGCGTTGGGCTGAAAATTCGATCCTGCGCCCGCGTCAATGAGCACCAGCTCGTTCCCGGTTTTCACCACAACCGGATTGGTGGCGATTGGAGCCGCGCCGCCGATCAGCTGTTCGGCTTCGGCAACCGGTGTTTCCGGCAGCATGAATGAGAGCGGCACGTTGAGCGCGCCGTCGCTGAGCACGATGAGCTCGATGGTGCCAATTTGCCTGCGAAACTGCGCAGACGAGCCCAGCGCATTTGCCGGCGCCAGCAGGGCGGCGCCCATCGCGGAAAGCATGTCACGGCGGCGTAAACGCGCCTGCGCGGCGGCGACAGGCGCGCTAGAGCAGGATGAGGTTTCTTCGGATCGCCATCCCGCTCTAGCTTTTTGGCGGAGCATGATCTTTTCCGAAAACCGGTTCCCACTTTTCGAGATCATGCTCTAGGGACGAACGATGGTCCAGCCATCTTCGCTGAGTTCGATCAGTCTGGTGACGCCGGCAATCACCACCGATGCATTGGGCAGGATCGCGATCGGGCGTCCCTCCTTTTTCTCCATGCTGTCCATGGTGTTCTTGCAGGCGGCAAACCTGACGTTCGGCATGCTCGCCGCAAAGTTCTTGATGCGCTCCTTCACCGGCGAGGTGTCCTCGCGCAGCATGTGCAGTCCTTCGTTGAAGGCGACGATCTCGATCTCCACCTCCTCGCCGCGCTCGCTGTAATAGCGCGACACATTGCTCGCAACGTTGAGCACCGCATTCATCTTTTCCGCCGCATTGTCGCTGACCTGCAACGCAAGTCGGTGCGACTTCGTCTCTGCGTTGGCCGCGTGAACGCCGAGTCCTGCAAAAGCAAGCGCCGCGATCAGAATTCTGAAACTGCGCATATTGCACCTATTCCACCTTGCCGCCTTTGTTCTCCTCCGGCGTCACTTCGAGTGCGCGCGCACGGCTTGTGATCTTTGCCGGCCCGGCCGCACAGTTCTGCATGCATGGGTTCTTCTGCCAGAACTCCTTCTCGGCAGTCTCGCGATCGTCGTCAACGAAATTCGGCTCGTTCGGCATCCTGATCGAAGTGAAATTCTTTTCGTTCAGCTCGAAATCATCGCTTTTGACGATATCGTTGAGGTAAAGCACGTAAGCAGTCACCGCATAGAGCTCGTCATTGGTGAGCGACTGCGCATTGCCGAACGGCATCGAGCGCCGGATGTAGTCCATCAGCGTGGATGCAAATGGCCAGTAGGAGCCGACCGACCTCACCGGGTCGTGGGTGGCGAGAGTGCCGGTGCCCCCGCTCACGATGGGCCACCGTCCGACGCTCTCGCCAAACTCGCCGTGACAGGCGGCGCAATCCTGCATGTAAATCGCCTCGCCCGCTTTCACCGTGCCTTTGCCGGAAGGCAGTCCGTGGCCGTCGGGCCGTATGGCGATCGCCCAGCCGGCGATTTCTTCACGCGTTGCTTCCCGTCCAATGCCGAGCTTTTTCGCAGGAGCTTCCGCCTGGGCTCGCGGGCTCTCGCCTGCACGCGCGGGGGCAAGCCCAATCCACAAAAGCGAGGCGGCACCGAGCACGATTGCGCCAGCGGCTCTACGAGACCTCGACATTCTCCACCTCGCCGTTGCTGTGGAGTGCCCAGGTCTGGATGCCGTTATTGTGGTAGATCGAGTTCACGCCCCGATATTTGCGCAGCGCATTCTTGGTCGGCTGCACGTAGCCGGTCTCGTCGATGGCACGCGACTGCAATAATAACTCGCTGCCGTCCCATTCGAACTCGTAGTAGAAGCGGGTGAGCGCCTTGTCCAAAACCGGCCCGTCGAGGCGCGCGCTGCGCCAGTTGCGCCCGCCGTCGAGCGAGACATCGACGCGCGCGATCTTTCCCCGCCCCGACCAGGCAAGGCCCGACACGACGGTGAAGCCGGATTTGTAGTTGAGTGGTGCCTGCGGGCTCGGTGTCGTGATCACGGACTTCGCATCCATCACCCAGGTGAAGCGGCGTGCTACGCCGTTTTCCAGAAGATCGGTGTATTTCGAGGTCTCCTCGCGCGTATGCCAGGGCTGATCGCCGACCTCGACCCGGCGCAGCCATTTCACCCACATATTGGCCTCCCACCCCGGAAGCACCATGCGCACCGGATAGCCGTTTTCCGGATAAAGCATCTCTCCATTCATCCGATAGGCGACGAGTGCGTCCTCGAGCGCCTTCTGTAACGGCAGCGAGCGAGTCATCGCCGCTCCGTCGGCGCCCTCGAGCAACAGCCATTTCGCGCCCGTCTTGAGTCCCGCTTCCTCAAGCAGCAGTTTGAGAGGAACACCCGTGTACATCACGCAATGGATCATCCCATGCGTGTATTGGCAGCCGTTGAGCTGCGCGCCGCGCCACTCCATGCCGGTATTGGCGGCGCATTCGCAGAAATGCACTCGATTGATGCGCGGCATGCGCTTGAGATCAGCGAGCGTGAAGATCAGCGGCTTCTCAACCATGCCGTGAACGATCAGGCGGTAATCGACGGGATCGATCTCCGCAATTCCCGCATGGTGACGCTCGAAGCACACCCCGTTGGGAGTGATGATGCCGTCGAGTTCATGCAGGGGCGTGAAGCTGACCGCGCTTTGCGGGGTCGGCGTGAGCCATGAGACGTCGCGCCGTACCACCTGCGCCTCGTGCTTTGACGGCTTGCCGTAGGCACGTACCCCAACCCCGTCGCCGAGACCGCGCGTCCACTCCGGAACGTTGGGCGGCTGGTTTGCGGGATGGCCCGCGCTCTGCGGTCCTGCCCTCGCGCCCAATGGCGCCAGCGCTGCTCCTGCGAGCCCCGCGCGCAGCAACTCGCGACGCGATGTGCTGCCGCCCGTGCTCCGTTTTGTCACTGCTCGCTCCGTCTCATGCGCCAAGCACGCGCACGTGGCTCGATTCCGGGGCCGCGATGGATCGCTTCCGCTCGATATATCTGGTTACGACGTCCCAGATCGGCGGGCCCTCGCTGTCCTCGTTCACGCTTGCCCAGCCCGCCACCACGTATTCCTTTTCGGCTGCGATGGGCATGCCGGTGCGCAGAAGCCGAAGGTCGGAGATGCGCTGCCCTGCGCCGGCGCCAACATCGATGGTGTAGGACAGTCCGCCAAGGCGAACCATGTCGCCGCCCTGCTGGTAATACGGATCGGGGTTGAACAGGTTATCCGCCACGTCCTCGAGAATCTGCTTCAAACGCTCCCCGGTCATGGCGGTCCGGTAGGCAGCCGGATAAGTGATGGCGGTTGCGTTGTAGACATCCTCGCGCGTGATGTCTTGGCCGGGCAGAAGCGACGTTCCCCAGCGAAAGCCCGGCGAGAGGGCGAGCTCGGCATCGCGTTCGCTCAGCAGCGCGTCGCAGATGACGTGATCGAACGTACCGTCAAAATTTCCCCGGCGGTAAAGCAGCGTCTCGGTGCGGCCGATGACCTCGCCCAACATGCGTTCGTGCGGCTGTCTTGTCCGTTGTATTTGTTGCGCTACCTGCGGGTCAGGCGAGACCACATCGGCGAGCACGGGAATGAGCTTGTAGCGATAATCCTTCACTTGGCCGTCGCGCACGTCGAGATCGAGCCGGGAAACGAACTTGCCATGACTGCCCGATGCAATCAGCAACGTCTTGCCGACCTGCAGCGGTTTGGGCATGCAATCATGCGTGTGCGCAGTGAGAATGACGTCAATGCCGTGCACGCGCGTGGCGAGCTTGCGGTCGAGATCGAAGCCGTTGTGGGACAGAAGGACGATCAGCTCGGCACCTGCCGCGCGCAGCTTCTCCGCCTCCTTCTGCAGGTCCTGCTCGCGGATTCCGAACGACCAGTTCGGAATCAGCCAGCGCGGATTGGCGATCGGGGTGTGGGGCAGCGCCTGGCCGATGATACCGATCTTGACCCCGCCGCGTGCATAGAGCGCCGAGGGCGCGAACACGGGCTCTTCCCAATCCGTATCGCGGACATTCTGCGCAAGGAAAGGATATGGAAGCGCGGCGACGATTTCCTTTAGCCGCACCTCGCCCAGGGTGAATTCCCAATGCCCTGTCGTGGCATCGGGCTCCAGCAAAGCCATGCAATCGATCACGTCCTGGCCCTTGCTGACAAGCGACGTGTAGCTGTTCTGCCAGGTGTCGCCGCCGTCGAGGAAGAGCACGCGTTCGGCGCGCTCGGCGCGGATTGCGTTGAGGATCGTGGCGATGCGATCGAGGCCGCCGACGCGGCCGTAGCTTCGCGCGAGCGCGACGAAATCGTCAGAACAGAGCGCGTAGGCCTCGGGCGTTTGCGGCTCGATCTTGTAGTAGTCGAGGAGGGCGCGGCCGGTGAGATGGGGCACTTGCCCTTTGCTGGCGCCTACGCCGACGTTGCTCGATGGCTCCCGCAACAGCACTGGCATAAGCTGCGCGTGCAGGTCGGCGACATGCACGATGGTGACATTGCCCAAAGGCTCGAAGCGCAGCAGGTCGGCTTGGCGGAGCTTTTGCTGCGCCAGGGCGCGCGTCCAATTTGCGCCAAGGCATGCCGCGGTCGCGGCTGCAAGCTGAACGAGCTCCCGCCGCGAGATCATGTAATACCAACCTTCGCGACCAGGGACGCTCTCTCCACGTCATGGCCGGGCTTGTCCCGGCCATCCACGTCTTTGAATCGACTAGGAAAGCAGGACGTGGATGCCCGCGACAAGCGCGGGCATGACGAGTCAAACATTGCGATGCTTGGCGCAATTAATAGCGCCGATCTCGGGTAAACCCGAGATCGGGTGGGGATCATCCCGGTCGGCTCACCCGACCGTGATGCTCTCCTGGCCCACGATGGTTGAGCCGTCGTCATCGATCCAGGTCAGCACCACGGCGCCGCTTTCCTGTGCTCTGAACTTGAACTGAATGTAGGGGTTTGCGGAGATTGCCGGCTCGAAGTCGGCGGAGAAGACCTGTTTGCCGGCCACCGTGCATATGAACTTGTTGAGGATCTTGCGCGGAATGGTGTTGCCCGCGTTATCCTTGCGCTGGCCGCTTTCCATCACATGCGAGACCAGCGCTTTCACCTCGATCAGCTCGCCCGCCTTCGCCTGCTTTTTGTCGAGCTTGAGCCGCGGTTTCACATCGGTCATTTATGGATTCTCCTGTAGATCCTGTCCCGGAAGAGGTTCAACCGCCGCAGCCGCCGATCGTCACCTTCACCTGTTTGCTTGCGGCAAAGAAAGAGCAGTCGCTCATCTTCGCAACCGCGGTGACATTCTGTGTCTGCGCCAATCGGATGCGCGTATTGGCCTCTGCCACGCCGCTCGCGGGAGTGAAGTGAAAGGTCACAACCGCCGGTCGCGGATTGCCGTCGCTCACCACCAGTACGTCGCTGACGTAGGACTGCTCCGTCATGGGACTGTCGACGGCAACCGACATGGGAACGGTGTTGCCGTTCTCGGCAATCTCCGGAAGATCAAGCCTCACCCTGCCATCCGCGGGCGTCTTTCCGCCGGTAAAGGCTTTGATCGCCTCGCTGGCGCCGTTGTCCGCAAACGCGGGAGGCGGCCCGTCGAAGAACACGGTCGTACCCACGCCGGCCCCGATCGCCAGTACCTGCCGCCGGCTGAAATTTTTCATGATTTCCTCCCGGAGACGGGCGGAACACTGCGCCGCCCCAAAACAGCGGGCAAGCCCGCGCATGCAGCCCGCTGTCACATGTCTTCTTTGGTTCAGAGCATGATCCCGAAAAAAGCATGCCCTCGGGCTTGACCCGAGGGTGGGAACCGGTTTTCGGAAAAGATCATGCTCCACAAATACTAGTCCCGTCTATATCAGCGTTCCCTCAGGTGCAAGGGACAGTGCAAGCGAGGCTTTCAATTCAAGCGCAAACATCCTTTGCATGCCGTAAAATGCATGTACTCTGATCCCAACTCCACGCCCGGATTGCGACACCCGCTGAGTGTGGAGAATGGAGCGCCGCTGGATGTCACTACGAAGAGCCTTGCTGGCGATCATGGTTTCGGCGAGCGCGGTGGCTGCGCTCGCGCAGGACGAGGAAACCGAAAAAGCGATCGAGCGGTATCGACAGATGCTGAAACAGGATCCGTGGAGCAATCCGGGTCTGCTCGATGCCGATCGTGGCGAGGCGCTTTGGGCGACCGCGCGTGGGCCGAAGAATGCCTCGCTGCAGGGATGCGATCTTGGCCTGGGGCCGGGGAAGGTGGATGGCGCCTTCGCCGAGCTGCCGCGCTACTTTGCCGACGCCGATCGCGTGATGGATCTCGAGACACGGCTCATCTGGTGCATGGAGACCCTGCAAGGCTTCTCTCATTCCAATCTCACCGACAAGCCCTATCCCGCTCCCGGGCAACCCGTGAAAGAGATCGGCGCGATTGCCACCTATGTGGCCAGCAAATCGAGCGGGCTCAAATTTTCAGCCAAACTCGACCTCGCGAAGGAAAGGGAAATGGTGGGCCTCGGCGAAGCGCTTTTTAACCGCCGCTCCGGGCCCTTCGATTTTGGCTGTATCACCTGCCACGGCAATGCCGGCCAACGCATTCGTCTGCAAGAACTGCCGCACCTCGCGAACCCGCAGGAAGCCAAGAAGATCATGGGCGAATGGCCGGCCTATCGCGTTTCGACTACGCAGGTCATGACCATGCAGCATCGGCTTTATGACTGCTTCTGGCAGATGCGCATGCCGGAGCTCGAGATCGGGTCGGAAGTGAGCGTGGCCCTGATCGCGTATTTGACGAAAAACGCGGAGGGCGCCGACATCTCTACGCCGGGGCTGAAACGATGAGGCGCGGGGGCATGCGACCGATGCTTGCTCTCATTCTGCTCGCGGCCCTGTCGGGAGTGGCTGCTGCGCAAGAAAACGCGACGCCCGACGCCGCGCGCCTTACGGCAGTGATACAGGCCGCTTTCCCCACCGCGCCCGCAGACTGGAAGCCGCGTCTCGTGCCCGACGAGACGTTGCGGCTGTGCTCCGCTTACCGCGGCAACCCGCCTGCAGACGTGTCGAAGCAAATCCAGCAGGCCGAGAAGGCCAGGATCGAATATCCGCCCGACGGCAAGCTTCTCGACGACTGGAAAGCGGGGGAAAAGATTGCCCAATCAGGCTACGGCCTTCGCTTCACCGATTATCCGCCGCGGCAGGCGAACGGCGGCAACTGCTACGCGTGCCACCAGCTCACGGCCCAGGAATTGAGCTACGGCACGCTTGGTCCCAGCCTTCTGCAATACGGCAAAGTCAGAAGCTTCAGTGAAGCCGCGACGAAAGCGGTGTATGAAAAGATCTATGACCCGGAAGCGGCCTTGCCGTGCTCGAACATGCCGCGTTTCGGCGCCAGCAAGGTGCTTACGATCGAGCAGATCAGGGATCTCGTGGCCCTGGTCATGAGCCCGGACAGCCCGGTGAACAAATAGTTCGGATCGAGCCATGAACTCGGAGGAGAAGCCATGCTGACGAATCGCCGGCACTTGATGGGCGCCTTGGCGGCGTCAGGGGCGACGTTCGCATCCGCCGTTGCCGCAACCAGCAAGGCAGTCGAGCTCGATCTATCGGCCGTAAAGAAAGAAACGGATTTAGCCTGCCTCTACCATTGTGATTTCGGCGACCCGCAGCGATTTTCGCAACTGGAGCAGAACATGCTCAACCACTATTCCGTTTATGAGTTCGACAGCTTCCGCATCAAGCTCGTCGTCGTCGCCCATGGCGCAGGCATCAAGTTCTTTCTGCATGACTTGACCGGCACGCCTTGGGAGAAGGATGCGGTCAATCCCGAGCTTTATCAGCGCTTCGCCGGGCTCGCCAAATACGGAGCGGAAGCCTACTTCTGCCAGATCACCTACAAGCGCCTGAAAATAGATCAGGCGAAGACCCGCGAAGACGCGTTCCTGAAGTTCGTGCATCAGGGGTCGCGGTAGTGGCCGAACTTCAGGCCAAAGGCTTTGGATATCTGAAAGTCGGCTAGTTGGCCAATCCGTCATTCCGGGGCGCCGCAAGCAGCCAAGTTTACGCAGGCTGCACAAGGTTGCCTGCGCGGCGAGCCCGGAATCTATAGCCACAAATCGGGGTTATGGCATCCGGGCTGTCGGCCACGCCGCGCTGGCGAGCGAAGCGAGCGCTCAGCGCGGCAAGATTATAGTGCGCGCGCCGGACACTCGCCCCGAGCCGCTCGTCGCGCGCGCGGCCTCGCCCCGGAATGACGCCGATATGATTCGTATCTCGGAAACGGCGTTGGTCTAGTATCGGGGGGAATGGCCGGCAACCCACCGCGTTCCAGCATGGCGCATTCGAAATTGCGCTTCCTCGGCGTCGTCTGCGCAAAACTCCGAACAGAAGTGTTCACCGTTAGACGCCCGCCAAACTTCAACATGACCATCCCGAAAAAGGAACGGCTCGTTGCAGAACGCGCAGCGGGCGAAATTGCCATTCTTGAGGTGCTTGCTGCTCGTGACCATCGGACCCCTCTATCGAGCTGATGACAGCTCGAATATTTTGTCCTGAGAAAAATTTAACTGCCGTTAAAAAAGAAATCCAGCTTTCGATCCATGGACCGAGTCTACAGTGGAAACATTTCGGTGCCGCTGTGTGATTTTTGCAACGGTCTAATTTTTGTTGAATGGTCGCGATTCGCTGTGAGCTTTATGCTGCACTGCCGCAGTGAGCGACGAAAACAATGCACTTGCCGGTGCTAGCGGTACAAAAACTACCAAGTCTCAGTGTTAGGAAGCGAAAATCGCTCATCAGAGATATATACGCAGCGCATGAACGCCGAGCGGGCAACGCAACTGATCAAGGCGGATGCGCTCGCCGTCGAGCGGGCGGCGCGGGCGCTGGGGCAAGGGCAGCTGGTGGCGTTTCCCACCGAGACGGTGTATGGGCTCGGCGCCGATGCCGGAAATGGCGAGGCCGTGGCGCGTCTCTACGAGGCGAAGGGCCGGCCCTCCTTCAATCCGCTGATTGCGCATGTGAGCGATGCCGCCGCAGCGCGCATGCTGGGCGAGTTCGATGCCGCTGCCGACGCGCTTGCGGCTGCCTTCTGGCCGGGACCTTTGACCCTCGTGCTACGCAAGCTGCCAAACGCTCCCGTCGCCGAGCTTGCTACCGCAGGGCTCGACACCATTGCGCTGCGCGTGCCGGCGCATCCGATTGCGCGCGAAGTGATCCGCGCGTTTGGCCGGGCGGTTGTGGCGCCTTCCGCCAACCGTTCGGGCCACGTTTCGCCGACAACCGCACAGCATGTGTTCAGCGATCTTGGCGGTCGCATCGACCTTATCGTCGACGGCAGCGCCGCTCCCATGGGACTCGAATCAACCATCGTCGCCTGCCTCGGCGAGCCGCGCCTGCTGCGCCCCGGCGCCTTGTCCCGTGCAGAAATCGAGCGCGTGGTTGCTATCAATGACACGCCGGCGGCGAGTGAAAACGTCCTTGCACCGGGGCAGCTCGCCTCCCACTATGCTCCACGCGCGCGGTTGCGCCTCGACGCAGTCGGCGTCGAGCCGAAAGAAGCCCTGCTCGCCTTCGGACCCGAGCCCGTCGAGGGCGCAAGCATGACGCTCAATCTCTCCGAGCGCGGCGATCTCATCGAAGCCGCGGCGCGGCTCTTTTCCCACTTACGCGCGCTCGACGCATGCGGAGCAACAACCATTGCGGTGATGCCGATTCCCTCCGAAGGCCTTGGAGAAGCCATCAACGACCGGCTGCGGCGCGCAGCGGCCCTACGATAACAGGTTGCAATTGGCTCCTCACGCATTCATGTGAAGAGCGAAGGATGTAATGAAATGCTCACGAAGGCTTCTGCCGATCCCCATTTGCTCAGCCGCCTCGCCGACATTGTGGGGGAGAAGCACGCGCTTAGGGATCCCAGTGCGCAGGCGCCGTATCTCACGGAAATGCGTGATCTCTATCACGGCAGCACGCCCATGGTGCTCCGCCCAGGCTCGGTCGCGGAAGTCTCACGCATTCTTTCCGTGGCGAACGAAACCGCGACCCCGATCGTACCCCAAGGCGGCAATACGGGGCTCGTCGGCGGGCAGATCCCGTTCAACGGCGAGATCGTGCTTTCGCTCAACCGTCTCGACCGCATTCGCGAAGTCGATCCGGTCACCAACACCATCACATGCGAGGCGGGTGTCACACTGCTGCGGGCGCGGGAAGCGGCTGCCGCAGCCGATCGGCTCTATCCGCAGGTCCTGCCTTCCGAAGGCACCTGCACGATCGGAGGGAATCTTTCGACCAACGCGGGCGGCACCGCTGCGTTGTCCTATGGGATTGCGCGCTCGCACGCGCTTGGCCTCGAAGTGGTGCTTGCCGATGGCCGCGTGCTTAGGGACCTGAACAAACTCAAGAAGGACAACACCGGATACGATCTCAAGAATCTTTTCATCGGCGCCGAAGGCACGCTTGGCGTCATCACGGCGGCGGTGCTGCGTCTCATTCCGCGGCCGCGCTCCGTGGAGACCGCGTTCGCAGGGCTCGCCTCGCCCGAAGCCGCGCTCGATCTTCTGGGCCTCGCCACCGAGCGCACGGCCGGCGCGGTGACGAGCTTCGAGCTGATGGCCCGTGCCGGTATCGATATCGTGCTTCGCCATGCCACCGGATGCCGCGATCCCTTGCCGGCGAAACATCCGTGGTACGTACTGATCGAGTTGTCGTCACAGTCTGCCTCCGGTCTGCGGGATGTGCTCGAACAGATTTTAGGGCTTGCGCTCGAGCGCGGGCTCATTGCGGACGCGACCATCGCCGACAATCTGGAGCAGGCAAAAATGTTCTGGCGCATGCGCGAAATGTTCGGGGAGGCGCAGCGCCATGAAGGCGGCTCGATCAAGCATGACGTATCGGTACCTGTCGCCGCAGTGCCCGCCTTCATCCGGGAAGCCGATGCGGCGGTGACAAACCTCATTCCCGGCGCGCGCCCGCTGCCGTTCGGCCATCTCGGCGACGGCAACATCCATTACAATGTGACGCAGCCGAAAGGAGCAGATAAGGCCGAGTATCTGGCGCGCTGGCATGAGGTCAACGAGGCAGTGTTCGCGGTTGTGCGCAAGCACGGCGGCTCGATCTCGGCCGAGCATGGCATTGGCGTGCTCAAGCGCGATCTCCTTCCGCAGGTGAAGGATCCGGTCGCGCTCGATCTCATGCGTGCGCTCAAGCGCACGCTCGACCCCAAGAACATCCTCAATCCCGGCAAGGTCCTGTAGCGCAACCTCGAATACCTCCCCCTTTTAGGACAGGGGAGCATATGGCGTAACCGTCCCCCAAATGAGGGACGCGACGGACACGACCGTCGTGACGCTTGTAGGGGCGGGTTTCAAGGCCGCTCTTTTTTGGTGCGACCGCGTCGCATCATAATGCAAGAAATGCCCAATTCATAAGGGTTTCTCACACTTTACCCTACCCATGACAAGGCTCTCGCCTTTCGTGTCGGTCCCGACTATTTTGTGTTCGTTTTCAATGGTTCGGATGGATTGGTGGTGGCTGGACGCGACAAGCGCGCGACATGGTGCGCCCTCGGCACCCTCCGCTGGCGCTTGCTCCCGGTGTGGCGCGCCACATCCGTCAAGGCACGCATTACAGTAGCGCACGTTGTGGCTGCAATCTTCTCGGGCAGCGGCGGCATGCAGGCCGACATACGGTGTGGGTTCCTCGTTTTCATTGACTACGACGGGGGCGCGACCGAGGGCTACCAGAGCGATCAGGTCATCAGGGCGATAGGTCAGTTAAGGCGCCAAGGGGTCGTATTGGAGGAGCAGACGCGAGGCTCAACTGCGCGGGATGATCATGGATCACCTTGGCTGGTCCATGTCACAGCGCAACACCATCGACCGCGTGCTTGAGCGAAAACTCGGCAAATAGGGCTTGTCTTGTCTGCGTGGGCAAGATGGGCAATGACCATAAACCCTCAAAGTGTTTAAGCCATCGCAAAACCCGAAAGGAGTTTTGCGATGAGCACCATCCAAGACGAAGATGGAGATGTTGCCGGCGACTTGCTTGTCGGCGCGTCCGCCATCGCGGCTTACCTGACATTTTTGGGGTGGCCGGATCCGGATCCCTACTATTTGCGGCGGGCCGGCCGGCTGTCGATCGGCAGCACGGCTGAGAACGGTCGCCTGGTTGCCAGCAAGCGGCGGCTTCGCCGCGAGACCCAGGGATCAAACTAACAAAGCAGGGGAAGGAATTAGTCGGGTCTTGCCCAAACTGCGGCGGCGATGATCGCTTCGCCGTGCATCTCACTGATCAGGTGTTTAATTGCAGGGGATGCTCGAAAGGAGGCAAAGGCGCAATCAGCTTTGTTCAGTTCCTCGATGGTTGCGACTTCAAGTCGGCCGTCGGGATCATCACCGGCGAGAAGCCGCCACCCAAAGAGAAGACGCCCAAAGAGAAGAAGGGACAGGGCGCTTTGCTGCACCTGCTCAGGTCTGGAAATGGCACAAACCCGAAGTGCCAACGCGCATGACCGATGTCCGCTGATTGGGGCATACCGGACGCGCTCGCCGCCGACTGCTAAAGGCAGCTGATGGTCGATGCTGTTGAAAAAGTCATTTTGCACTCGTGATCAAAATTTCTTTTGGCTGTACACGCGACTTTCGCGTAAAAGATGTGGGAGACCTCATTTCTTGAAGACAAACTCGCTGGCGACCTCGGTAACGTGATTAAGGCCACATCGATTCGGCGGTTGTCGGTCTGATTTTTTAAAGCAGGAAAATTGGCGCCGGGCAATTTGGGACTTTTTCAACAGCATCG
>JBEVJT010000019.1:0-7964 GCA_040510075.1 Xanthobacteraceae bacterium
ATGTCACCGCTTACGCGCATGCAAAGGAACTGCTCGTCAAGCGGGGCGATCAGGTCAAGCGCGGTCAGGTGATTGCGCGCTCGGGCCAATCCGGAAACGTAAATGCGCCTCAGCTGCACTTTGAAATTCGCAAGGGCGCATCACCCCTCGATCCGACGAAGTTTCTGAACGGCGCGTAAGACTCACGACAGAGTACGGAAGCAATCGAGTCCTTATCTGCTATCTGTCTCCGTCATCCGGATACCGAGTCTGCCGGCAAGGTCCTGCACGTATTGCCAGGCGACACGGCCGGAGCGCGCTCCGCGCGTGGTTGCCCATTCCAGCGCTTCGCGATGAATCTGCTCCCGCGGATATTTGATGCGGTGATGGGCGAGGTAGCCATCAACCATGTCGAGAAACTCGTCCTGGCTGCAGCGGTGAAAGCCGAGCCATAGGCCAAAGCGGTCCGAAAGCGAGACCTTTTCCTCCACCGCTTCCCCCGGGTTGATCGCGGTAGAGCGTTCGTTGTCGACCATGTCACGGGCCATGAGATGGCGCCGGTTCGACGTGGCGTAGAAAATCACGTTCTCGGGTCGCCCTTCGATGCCGCCTTCGAGCATCGCCTTGAGCGACTTGTAGCTCGTGTCCTCCGCTTCGAACGAGAGATCGTCACAGAAGACGATGAACCGATAGTGGGCGCCGCGGATGAGTGCCATCAGATCAGGCAGGCTTTCGATGTCCTCGCGATGGATCTCGACAAGCTTGAGCACGCCGTCCTTGCGCGGTGCGCACGCCGCGTTGACCGTTGCATGCGCCGCCTTCACCAGCGACGATTTGCCCATTCCGCGCGCGCCCCAGAGCAGCGCATTGTTCGCAGGCAGTCCGCGCGCAAATCGCTCGGTGTTTTCGAGCAGGATATCGCGCACGCGGTCGATCCCCTTGAGCAGCGACATGTCCACGCGATTTACTCTTCCGACCGGCTGCAGCTGCCCACCATTGGGGTGCCACGAGAAGGCGTCGGCGGCATCGTAGCGCGGCGGCTCCACCTTGCCTGGTGCAAGCCGTTCCAGCGCCGCTGCGATGCGCTCGAGCGAATCCTGCGCATCGAGGGGCACGGGAGGGGCGATTGTCAGCGGGGGCTTCGGCTTGGGCATGGCTGCCGGCGCATGTTTCGCGCAGCCTTACCGGGCGCATGCAGCTGCCGCAAGTTCCTGCAAAAGCTCCGATGTTGAGAAAAGCGCCTGGGGTCCGATCATTGCATTTGATTTGGCGACAGCTATAGTCCGGCGCCATATTCCGCACAGAACGCGCTCCGCGGGCGCGTATCCAATTCTTTAAGGATCAGCAATGTTCGTTACGCCGGCTTTTGCGCAGGGGGGCATGCTCGGCGGCGACAATATGCTGGTGCAGCTGCTGCCGTTCATCCTGATCTTCGTCATTATGTATTTTCTGATCCTGCGACCGCAGCAAAAGCGCACCAGAGAGCACACGGAGCTGATCAAGAACGTGCGCCGCGGCGACACCGTGATCACATCAGGTGGGCTGGTCGGCAAGGTGACCAAGGTAGTCGACGACGACCAGATCGAAATCGAGGTTGCAGACGGCGTGCGCGTGCGGCAGGTACGCTCGATGATCTCGGGGGTGCGCGCCAAGGGTGAACCGGCGAAAGACGAGAGCAGCCCAGGCTGACTGTTTTCAGCGCGTTCCCGCGCAGGCGGGAGTCCAGGAGAAAAGAACTGGTCCCCCGCTTTCGCGGGGACGAGCGGATAGGCTAAACACCCGCGTTATTCGAAATCGGGACTGATGCTTCACATTTCTCAGTGGAAGGCGGCAGCGATCCTGCTCACGGCATTGATCTGCTGCCTGTTCGCATTTCCGAATTTCTTTCCGGAAAAAAGCGTGCAGCGCTGGCCGAAATGGGCGCAGCGGCACATCGTGCTCGGGCTCGATTTGCAGGGGGGGTCGCACATCCTGCTGCAGGTGGATGCCAATGACGTGCGCCGGCAGAAGCTGCAGTCGCTTCAGGATGACGTCCGCAAGCTGCTGCGAGAAGCGCGCATTGGCCTGGTGCGCGCGCCGGTCATTCGCGGCAATGCCGTCGAGGTCGTCGTGCGCGAAGGTGAGGTGCAACAGGCTCTCACGAAGCTGCGTGAGCTGTCGCAGCCGATCAACACGTTTATTGGCGCCGGCGGCGCGCGGACCGTCGACATCGAGAGTGCCGCCGGGGGACTCATCAGGCTGACCGTAACCGAACCAGCTATTCTCGAACGCATGCGGCAAGTGGTGGATCAGTCCGTCGAGATCATCGGCCGTCGCGTCAATGCCATGGGGCTGGTCGAGCCTTCCATTCAGCGCCAGGGTATCGATCGCGTTCTCGTGCAGGTGCCGGGCCTCGGCAATCCGCAAGAGCTGATCAAGGTCATCGGCACTACCGCGAAGCTCACGTTCCGGCTGGTCGATACGTCAATGACGGTGGAACAGGCGTTGCAGGGGCGCCCGCCTCCGGAATCGGAAATCGTCTATGGCTCAAAAGCGGAAAACCGCCAGCCTTACCTGCTCGAGAAGCGGGTCATCGTCTCCGGCGAGGAACTCACGGACGCGCAGCCCAGTTTTGATCAGCGCACCAGCGAGCCCGTCGTGACCTTCAAGTTCAATACCTCGGGAGCGCGCAAATTCGCGCAGGTGACCCAGGAGAATGTGGGGCGGCCTTTCGCGATTGTGCTCGACGACGAAGTGATCTCGGCTCCGGTGATCCGTGAGCCCATTCTCGGCGGCAGCGGCCAGATCTCGGGCAGTTTCACTGTCGAATCCGCTAACAATCTTGCCATCCTGCTGCGCGCAGGCGCCTTGCCTGCCAAGCTCACCGTCATCGAGCAGCGCGTGGTGGGCGCGGGTCTGGGCCAGGACTCGATCGAAAAAGGAAAGATGGCCTCCTATTTTGGCGCGGCGCTCGTCGTGGTGTTCATGGTCGTCACCTATGGCCTCTTCGGCGTTTTCGCCAGCATTGCCGTGGCCGTGAATATCGGCATGATTTTCGGCATTCTCTCATTACTCAACGCTACGCTCACCTTGCCGGGAATTATCGGCATCGTGCTCACCATCGGCATTGCCGTGGATAGCAACGTGCTCATCTACGAGCGCATCCGCGAAGAGGTGCGCACCGGCCGCACGCCCATTACGGCGATTGATGCTGGGTTCACGCGGGCGCTTGCGACGATCCTGGACTCGAACATCACAACATTTATCGCTGCGGCCGTGCTGTTCTTCATCGGCACGGGTCCGGTACGCGGCTTTGCAGTGACCCTGGGCATCGGCATCGTCACTACCGTGTTCACTGCCTTCACGCTGACAAGGCTGATAGTGGCCTGGTGGGTCAGGTGGGCGCGTCCGCGGCAGCTGGCGATTTCATAGCGGGTCAATTCCGGTGCGCCTGCATCACTCGCTTCCGCTGCTGCGGATTGTGCCGGACGACACCAAGTTCGACTTCATGCGCTTCCGGCGCATCAGCTTTCCCGCCTCGGCGCTGTTGTCCATCGTCGCCATCTGCCTTTTCTTTTTTCACGGCCTGAATTTCGGCATTGATTTCATTGGCGGTACCCTGATCGAGGTGCAGTCGAGATCCGGACCTGCCGATCTCGCCAAGATGCGGGCCACGCTTGGCGGTTTGGGCCTCGGCGAGGTTCAACTGCAGCAGTTCGGCGGACCCGAGAACGTGCTGATCCGCGTGGCGCAACAACCAGGCGGGGAAGAGGCGCAGCAGGCGGCGCTCGCGAAGGTGCGGCAGGCGCTGGGCAACGAGGTCGAGATCCGGCGCGAGGAAGTGGTCGGTCCCCGCGTGTCCAAGGAGCTTCTTGCCTACAGCACGATCGGTCTCATGCTCGCGATCATCGCCATCCTCGTCTATTTGTGGTTCCGCTTCGAATGGCAGTTTGCGCTCGGCGCGATGATCGCCAACGTGCACGATCTCGTGCTCACCATCGGCTACATGTCGCTCACGCAGATCGATTTCGATCTTTCCAGCATTGCCGCCCTGCTCACCATTCTCGGCTATTCGCTGAACGACACGGTCGTAATTTATGACCGCATCCGCGAGATGCTCCGGCGCTATAAGCGCATGTCGATGCCCGATCTGCTCAATATTTCCGTCAATTCGACGCTCTCGCGCTCCATCATCACGCACGTGACGGTGACGCTCGCGTTGTTGGCGCTTCTTCTCTTCGGCGGGCATGCAATTCACAGCTTCGTCGCCACCATGATCTTCGGCGTGGTGCTGGTGGGGACCTACACATCGGTGTTCATCGCAGCCCCGATCCTGATCTATCTCGGTGTCGGAACCGCCCGCCCCGAACTGGCCGAACCGGCAGGGCGTCCCGCCCGCGGTTAAGCCTTGGCGTCATGGCCGTGCTTGTCACGGCCATCCACGTCCTATCACCAAAGACGTGGATGCGCGGGACAAGCCCGCGCATGACGAGGTCGGCACGATATGGACGCCTTCGCGCATTGTGAGACGCTTGTTCGTAAGGGCGACAAGGAGCGCTTTCTCAGCGCCTTGTTTGCGCCGGAAGAACGTCGTGGCGCGCTCTTCGCCCTCTATGCATTCAACCTCGATATTGCGCGCATTCGCGAGGTTGTGCGCAATCCCTTGGCCGGCGAGATCAGGCTCGAATGGTGGCGCGAGACTTTGCGTGGAGAGGATCGCGGCGGGATTGGCGGAAACCCAGTAGCCGCGGCGCTGCGCGCCACGATCCTCGAGCACGGATTGCCGGAGGAACGGCTCACGGCGATTTTGCATGCCCGCTCATTCGATCTGGGCGAGGACCCGATGTGCACGATGGTCGATCTCGAATCCTACGCGGAAGGAACGTCGTCGAATCTCATTGGGCTGGCCGGCACCGTGCTCGATCGCGACTTTCCTTCATCTGAGACTGCGGATCTCGTGCGTCACGCGGGAATTGCTGCCGGTATAGCAGGGTTGCTCAAGGCATTTCCGATCCACGCACGCCGCGGTCAGATGTTTTTGCCCATTGAAGTGCTAGAACGGCACGGCAGCAGCGCAGGCGATGTCGCGCGCGGGGAGGCGAGTGCGCAGTTGCGCGGCACCTTGGCCGATCTACGCAAAACGGCTTGCGCGCATTTGCGCGCCGCGCGACCCTACTTGGCTGCCATGAACCCCGCGGCCTTGCCTGCATTTTTGCCCGTTGCGCTCACCGGGCCTGTCCTCGCGCTCATGGCGAGGCGCGGTTACGACCCGTTCGTGCCAGTCGATCTCGCACCGTGGCGCAAGCAATGGCTGATCTGGCGCGCCGCCCGCAATCCCAGCCGAATATTTGCTGAACCGTAGCTCGGATGAGTGAAGCGATATCCGGGTGCTTTGGTCCCGCATGTCGCTACGCTCATGCGGGCCACCGTTACTCCGCTACGATTATTCCGCCGCGCCGCGATAACCCATCCACTGCTCGAGGTCGTTCAACGCCCGTCCGGTGAGGGCGCGTTTTTTCGCCAAAGACTTTTCCGTTCCGCGCAACCGCTGGCCAGCATCACCTCGCGGGCTCCCGGCGAGGGGAGGAAAGAGGCCGAAATTCACATTCATGGGCTGATAGGAACGCGCGGCCAAGTCAGCGTTCTCAAGATGCCCACCGGTAATGTGAGCGAGAAGGGCGCCGATTGCGGTAGTGGACGGGGGTGCATTGAGGCTTTCTGATAGACGCTCCGCTGCGGCGAAGCGGCCGGCGAGAAGGCCGATGGCGGCAGATTCCACATACCCCTCGCAGCCGGTGATCTGGCCGGCAAAGCGCAGCCGCGGCTCGCGCTTGAGCCGCAGTTCTGCATCGAGGAGCTTCGGCGCGTTGATGAAGGTATTCCGGTGCACGCCCCCCAGCCGGGCAAACTCCGCGCGTTCCAGCCCCGGAATAGTGCGGAAGATACGCACCTGGTCACCGTGTTTGAGCTTGGTTTGAAAGCCAACCATGTTGAAGAGCGTCCCGAGCCGATTGTCCTGGCGAAGCTGGACCACCGCGTAGGGCTTTGCGTCAGGTGCATGGGCATTGGTCAACCCGAACGGCTTCATCGGGCCGTGCCGCAGTGTTTCGGGACCGCGTTCCGCCATCACCTCGATGGGCAGGCAGCCGTCGAAATACGGCGTCTCCCACTCGTGAAATTCGGTCTTTTCGCCTGCCAGCAAGGCGCCGACAAAGCGTTGATAGTGCTCCCGTGTCAGAGGGCAGTTGATGTAGTCCGCTCCCGAGCCGCCGGGGCCCGCCTTGTCATAACGCGATTGGCGCCACGCTACCCCCATGTCGATGGAGTCGCGGTGCACGATCGGCGCAATGGCATCGAAGAAGGCGAGCGCGTCTTGGCCGCTCAAGCTTGCGATCGCCTGGGCGAGCGCGGGGGAGGTGAGGGGACCGGTGGCTATGATGACGCTGTCCCACTCGCGCAGGGGCACGCATTCCTCGCGGCGGATCTCGATGAGCTTGTGGGTTCCAAGCGCTGTGCTGACTGCTTCGGCGAAGCCTTCGCGGTCGACCGCCAGCGCCGATCCCGCAGGAACCTGATTGGCGTCTGCGGCCGCCATAATCAGGGAGCCGAGCCGGCGCATCTCTTCGTGCAGGAGGCCGACCGCATTGTGCTCTTTGTCGTCGGAACGAAACGAATTCGAGCACACCAGTTCGCCAAGCTGGCCGGTCTTATGGGCTGCCGTCGGGCGTCCGGGCCGCATTTCATGCAGAATGACTGACACGCCGCGGCTCGCGAGCTGCCAGGCCGCCTCGGAGCCTGCGAGCCCGCCTCCGATGATGTGGACCGCTTCTGAAAAACGAGCCATGCGGGAAAGCTAGAGCATGATCCCGAAAAGTGGAAACGGGTTTTCGGAAAAGATCATGCGCCGCAATAACCTAGAGCGGGTGGCGATTCCAAGAGAAGCCATCCTGCTCTAGGTGCCACGCGGGGCCGACAATGGCTGCCCGTCCGAGCGCGCGAGCGGTTGCGCCGCCACAAATGAAAATGCCCGCACAAGGCGGGCGTTTTCATCCCATCGAGAGGGGTTCAGCGCTGGTGGGCGTCTTGCCACGCGATGCGGGCGATGTCGCCACGCGTGAGGCCGATGTCAGCCAATTCGCGGTCGCCGAGCCGGGAAAGCTCTCGCACGCTTCGATTGTAGCGTCGCCATGTCCGCAGGGCATTCAGGATTGCAACGAGCATTTCTTGTACCTTTCTGGAATCAAAAAGTTATGCACGGCATACATAACGCTAATTGTGCACTGCAACAGGCCGTAAGTGTAAAGCCCAGCTATGCAATAATTGCATAACAAAAATAGAGAGGATTCGGCGTGCGATCAGTAGGTTAGCGAACCCACACCAAAGATTGTGCGGCGCAGCAGGCGAACTCGTGTTATGCTGCTTTGACGAGCGACGCGTCGCGGACCCGCCACTCATGCGCTTCACCGCACGCCGAGCAAACCGCACGGACGGTTTCCTGACGAATGCGCAGGAGCGTGCCGATTTCGGTCTCAACCCCGCTGTCGACTGCTCGCCCAGTATGCGGGCAAATGAATACCAAGTGTTCCATTGCCGTGCTCCACGCCCCATGTCTGGCACGCCAAGGTGACTTTGCCATGACACCGCGAGCCTAGTCCCGGCTTTGTGAACAGGACCCGAATGAACTGTGGATAGTTTGTCTATGTGGCCCGACCGGCGATTGATTGAGCTTTGTGGAATCGAGCTTCCCATCGTGCAGGCGCCGATGGCTGGCGCGATTGACTGGGAATTGGTCGCGGAAGCGGCGGAAGCCGGGGCGCTTGGCTCCCTTCCATGCGCCATGCTGAACGCCGAGCAGGCGCGCGAGCAGATGCGGCGCATCCGCGAGCGCACCAAGAAACCGATCAACGTCAACTTCTTCTGCCACGTGCCTCCCGTGCTCAGCAATGAACGCGAGGCGAAATGGCGCGAGCGGCTTGCGCCCTATTACCGTGAGCTGGGAATAGACC
>JBEVJT010000020.1:0-9292 GCA_040510075.1 Xanthobacteraceae bacterium
AGCTAAGGATCGCGATTAAAGGCGGAGCGAGGAAGGCCAACAGCAAGCCTGCCGCAATGGCCGCTAGAACCACGGGCGAATACCGGAGCTGAGCATAAGCGGACCGCGCGATCATTTGACGAACGGCCTGCAGCGAAGCGTAGGGGCGGATGCTGGTGACTCGCTCGGTCAGCGCGAGCCCGATCGCCCCCTGGGGTTTAAGAACCTTCGCTAGGGCACAGTCGTCGATCAGCGCATTGCGAATGACCGCGATCCCGCCGACGCGGACGAGGCTGTCGGCGCGCAGCAGCATGCACCCGCCCGCGGCCGCAGCGGATGCAGCGCGGGGCGCGTTCACCCATGTAAACGGGTACAGCATCTGGAAAAAGAAGATGAAGGCCGGAACGAATGCACGCTCGACCAAAGTCTTGCAGTGCAGTTTTGCCATCAGGGAATTCAGCACCAGGCCCCTGAGGTGCGCATGCCCGACCAAACGACTCACGGAATCGGTTGCGTGAACAATGTCGGCATCGGTCAGCAACAGGTAATCGGGGCGGTGTGGAAGTGCCATGGCGGCATCGACGCCCTGGCCCACCGCCCAGAGTTTTCCCGTCCACCCCGGCGGCAAGGGCTTGCTTCGTATGACCCGTAATCTCTCGCATGCTGCTGCCGCCTCAATTCGGGTCGCGATTTCAGCGGTGCCATCGCTGCTCTCGTCATCGACGAGGATTACCGTCCATTCGCCGCGGTAGTCCTGATTTAACAATGAGCCGATGCTCGCGGCGATTTGCGGGGCCTCGTCCCGCGCCGGCACGATGACGGCTATCGCGGGCCATGCGTTGAGCTCCGTTTTGTGCCAATCGTCGCGTTGTGCGCAGCGCCAAAAACTTCCGCGCGCGCAGAGCAGATAAACCCAGCCTGCAAGACACGCCGCGGACACGAATTCAGCCATGCATGCTTCCCTCCAAAACGAGAGAGTCGAACCTATTCAATGCATTTCCACCGGAAAAGAGTTGGAACCCGAGCGCAGCTTGCTAAATTCCCGGCATGTTTCGGCAGTTTGCACGGCACGGTGTCCCTAGATGACGCAGATGTCGGGCGGTGAAGCAACAGGCATCCGCATCGAGGGCGATGCGCCCTTTGAGGAGCGGCTCAGCCGAACCGCGCAGGACACACAGGAGCTTCTCGACAGGATTTTGGCACCCAAACCAGCCGAGGGCGAACTCGCCCGCCCGGCACGACTGCTTGATGCCATGCGGTATGCAAGCCTTGGGGGCGGCAAGCGCCTGCGACCTTTCCTGGTCGTTGAATCCGCCGCCTTATTTGGGGTCGCGCGGCAGAATGCCCTCATGACGGGAGCAGCACTCGAATGCGTGCACTGTTATTCGCTGGTGCATGACGATCTGCCCTCGATGGACAATGATGATCTCAGGCGCGGCCGTCCGACGGCTCACAAGGCCTTCGACGAAGCAACGGCCGTGCTTGCGGGGGATGGCCTGCTCACCATCGCATTCGACATTCTTTCCCGGCCCGAGACGCATCCCGACGCCAGCGTGCGCCTGCAGCTCGTCGCCGGACTCGCGCGCGCGGCGGGGCTCGGCGGAATGGTGGGCGGCCAGGTGTTGGATCTGGCGGCAGAAGGGCGCTTCGAAAACGGCCCGCCGCGCCTCGGCGAACAGCAGGTGAGGACGCTCCAGGCAATGAAGACGGGGGCGCTGCTGCGGTTTGGCTGCATGGCCGGAGCGATCATGGGCCGCGCCGGTGGCCCGGAGTGGAATGCCCTCGACGGATACGCCTCAGCCCTGGGCCAGGCATTTCAGATCGCCGACGATTTGCTCGACCTGGAGGGGGACCCTCTCGCCTTGGGCAAGGCTACAGGAAAGGACGCCGCGGCGCACAAAGCCACGCTGGTGGCGGTTCTCGGCCCTCAAGGGGCGAGAATGCGGCTCCAGGCACTCGTGCGGGAGGCGGAAGCTGCGCTCACTCCATTCGGACGGAAGGCGGACCCGCTCGTGGCGGCAGCGCGGTTCGTTGCGAACCGCAAATCCTAGAGCTGAATGACTTTCCCTCGAATCGCCATCCGCTCTAGCTTATTGTTTGAGCATGATCTTTTCCGAAAACCGGTACCCACTTTTCGGGATCATGCTGTGGCAGCCCCACAGGGTGCATTGCGTGGAGTGGTACAGCTGGGTGGACTCGAACCACCGACCTCTTGGTCCACAGCCAAGCGCTCTAACCAACTGAGCTACAGCTGCACGTCTAACAATCGCGCAGCAAGCTGTGCTGCGCTCCCGCTCCCACCCGCTGCCTATGGGAGAGGGAACTCGAGTTCACCGACAGATCATTGGCAAACGGTTAACATCCGAGTCGTATGAGCAGCGGTGCGGTTTGACAAGTCTGGCCCGTGCATGCCGTTCGGAATCAAAAGGGCCCGGATCAAGCCCGAGCCCTATAATCCTTTTCAAGCCGAAGTGGATCAGGAGAACCTGAGCACCTTGCCGAAGCTTTCCTTCACCGGCTCGACGGTTTGCACAGCGGTCTTCTGCGCGATTGCCGCCAGTTCCTTCGTTTGAGCCGCGACGGCCTCGTATTGCTTGCGCGTATGCGCGGTGGAGAGCTCCACCGCTTCCGAAAGGGACTTCACATTGATGAGCTTCGTCGCGAAGTCGAATGCAGCATTCGTATTCTCCCGCGCTGCTTCGATGACTTTCTGCCCATACTCGGACGCGCCCTTGCTGGCGGTCGCATAGGTGCCCTCGAGCACATCCGTCGCCTCCTCGGCGACAGACTTCATGCGGTCATAAGTCTCCTTCGCCTGCGAGACGCTCTTCTCGGCCATTTCGCGGAAGGCGGCGCTGATCTCGAATTTCGGAAGATCAAACTGGGGCAGGTCGAATTTAGGTACGAGCGACGCGGCGCCGCTCGCCTTGTTTCTGGATTTCGGGGAGGTATTCACTTCGAACGTTTCAGACATGGACGGTCCTTGATCAATCGATGGGCGGAGACTGGGATGCTCGCGGGCAGCGCCCTGACCTGCCCATGCGCATGTGACGACCGCCGCAGCGCGCAAGCTGCACGTTCAGCCGTACTCTCGCAAAATATAGGCGGGCCCGTGGTGCATTGCAACGAAAATTGTGCAACGCACAAAAATACCTGCCCTGCGTTTGAGGCGGGGGCGTGTGTCCGCCCGGAGGGCTGGAAAATCCTGTTATTGCGCCCGTAAGGGCGCGGTCAAAGCTCCCCCTCGGTGTCCGCGCCGGGAAATGAGCTACGAACGCTTCGACGTATCCGCAGCCGCTTTGCCCGCGGTTTCCCCGAGCTCTCGTGCCTGTTCGGTGAAAACATGAAGTTGCGTTTTGACGTATTCGGCCTGCAGCTTCATCACCTCCTGGACGTCCTTCGCCCGGACAAGCTGCTGGGCAAACTCGAACGAGCGGGCGACGTTTTGCTCCGCAAAACTCATGGCCTTTTCCGTGATCTGACTCGCGCCTTTGCGCGCAGTCTCCGCTTGACCCTCGATCGCGCTCACAGCCTGATGGGCGGCGGATATGAACCCGTCAAACGCCTGCTTTGCCTGCTCCACGCTTTTTTCCGCAAACGCCCTCATCTCCGATGGAATTTCAAATCGCTCCTGGGCGGCCATGTTCTATTCTCCTGTTGCGGGCATCAATGTTCGATTTCGCACCTTCGCCAGTGCACTCCTGCGAGCCATCCGGTTCGTACCGCACGTTCGAAGGTGATCAGTTCCCAGTCGCGTGCGTGGCAGAGCGAAGGATCAAAGTTTTTTATCAGATAGGCAAGCGCGATGCGAATCCTTGATATCCGCGAATGTGCCATCCCGATCGCGTCGAATATTCGAAATTCGAGCATCGACTTCTCCGAGATGACGACTTCAGTCGTCGCGGTGCTCACTGACGCACGCAACGAGGGCAAGCCGGTTACGGGTTTCGCCTTCAACTCGACCGGACGGTATGCGTGCGGGGCTGCGATGCGGGCGCGGTTCATTCCACGCCTCCTCGCGGCGGAGCCGGACTCTTTGCTTGACGAGACCGGAGAAAATATCGATCCAGCCAAGGCCCTCGCCGTCATGATGCAACGGGAGAAATCGGGCGGACACAGCGAGCGGTCGATTCCAATCGGCGCGATCGAAGTCGCCATTTGGGACGCGATCGCGAAGAAAGCCGGCAAACCGCTGCACGCGCTGCTGGCGGAGCGCTACAACGGCGGAAAGCGCGCAGAGAAAGTACTCTGCTACGTGGGTGCCGGCTGGTATTTCCCCGGTCAAACGATAAGGAACCTACAGGATGAGATGCAGCGGCATCTCGATGCCGGCTACACAATGCTGAAAATGAAGATAGGGGGCCTCAAGCTCACGGAAGACACGCGCCGGGTGGAGGCAGTCAAAGCAATGATGCCGCCGCGCACTGAGCTCGCGGTCGATGCCAATTCTAAATTCGACCGAGGTGAAGCGCTCGCCTATGCGCGCGCGCTTGCGCCGTTCAACTTGCGGTGGCTCGAGGAGCCATGCGATCCGCTCGACTACACGCTGCTGGCGGAGATTGCGAGCATTTATGACCCGCCTCTTGCGACGGGAGAGAATCTCTTCTCCACCCAGGATGTGCAGAACCTCATCCGGTTCGGCGGCATGCGCCCCGAACGCAACGACGTGATCCAGGTGGATCCGCCGCAGGCCTATGGAATCGTGCAGTTTGCGCGCACGGTAGCCATGCTGGAGCGCGAAGGGTGGCCGCGGAGCAGCCTGTTTCCCCATGGCGGCAATCAAATGTCCCTTGCCATTACGGGCGGGTTCGGATTGGGAGGAGCCGAATCCTATCCGGGGGTTTTCGGCGCATTCGGGGGCTTTGCGGATGGCGCAACAGTCGAGAACGGGTTCTCATCGCTGCCGCAGCTGCCCGGAGTAGGCTTTGAAGGTCAATCCGCACTCTACGCCATCATGCGCGAACTTGCTGGCTGAGCGCGCGCCGATGCGCCTGGTTAACGTTACCTTGCTTTCGACAATCTTGCGGCCACGCGAACGTGGACCCTGGCCAAAGTCGGGACTAGGAAATCTTCCGCGGCGGGTGCCGGCCCGTGCCGGCAAGGAGGGCGTTCCTGATGCCCGTGCGCTTCGTTTGGCAGACCGACGAGCAGGGGCGCTTCACGCTTGCCTCCGAGGATTTCATTGGCCTCGTGGGAGGTCGAACGGCTGCTTTGCTCGGCTGCACCTGGACCGAAATAGCCGAGGCCTTGCAACTCGATCCGGAAGGCCAAGTTGCGCAAGCCCTCGCCACGCAAGATACCTGGAGCGCTCTCACCGTCTCCTGGCCCGCGCAAACGAGCGACCGCCGTCTTGCCGTAGAGCTCTCAGGATTGCCGGTATTCGACCGCAAGCGCACCTTTCGCGGCTATCGCGGCTTTGGAATCTGCAGGAATGCTGCCGCAGTCGCGAGGGCTATGGTCGAGTCGAACACCGCGCCCTCCGGCGCGCCAAAGCATGAACTGGAGCTTCAGGCGGTAATGACAGCCCAGCATCCGAGAGTAGTTCGCTTACGCGTCGGCAATGACGCAGAGAGTCCCGCGCCAAGCTTGAGCCCGGCTGAGCACGAAGCATTTCGGGAAATCTCACGTAAACTCGGTGAAGGCGTGGCGCGCCCAACTGACGAGCCGGCTGATATTCCCGCTAACGGCGACGACGAGGACTCAGCCGCCCAGCTCAAGGGCAACACGCGTGAGCGCGCGCGTGAGCGCAGAGGTGCTGAACGCCGCACGGATATTCAAGCAATGCTCGACCGGATCCCCGCGGGCATTCTGATCTACCAGCTAAACGGGCTCCTTTATGCGAATCCAACGTTTCTGCGCTGGTCTGGGCACGAAAGCGTGGAGCGCCTGATCGAGGCAGGTGGATTGGACGAGCTGTTCATCGAGCCGCTCGCCGCAGCTCAGGCCCCAGGTGCAGGCATAATGACCGTGAAGCTGGATCGTGGAGACAACCTCCCGCTCGAATGCGAACTGGTCAACATCATCTGGGACGGGGAGCCGGCGCACGCACTCCTCGCGTTGTCGAGCCCCGGGGAGGATGTGAGACTTTTGATCGAGGCCAAGCATCGGGCGGAAATCGCTTCCACCGCCAAATCCGAATTTCTTGCGCAGGTCAGCCATGAGCTGCGCACACCGCTTAACTCCATCATTGGATTTGCAGAGCTGATGATCGAGGAGCGGTTCGGGGCCGTGGGCAATGACCGCTATCGAGAATATCTGAAGGACATCCGTGACTCCGGAGCACATCTGCTTTCATTGGCGAACGATCTCCTCGACCTCGCAAAGATCGAAGCAGGAAGGGTCCAACTCGCCTTCGCCTCTGTCGATCTCAACGAGCTTGTGCGGCAATGCGTTGGCCTCATGCAACCACAGGCGCAGCACGCACGCGTGATCATGCGCAGCTCACCGGCACCTTTGCCGCTGCACATTTGGGCCGACCTGCGGTCGGTACGGCAGATGCTATTCAACCTCTTGTCGAATTCGCTGAAATTCACGCCTGCTGGCGGCCAAGTGATCGTATCGACTTCGGTGAACGAAGGCGGCGAAACGGTCCTGCGCGTGCGCGACACCGGCACCGGGATGAGCGCAAAGCAGCTGCAAGGCGCCTTCGATAAAACGGCTCAAACGAGCAGCTTGCCAAATGAAGGGGCCGGACTCGGGCTGCCGTTGACCAAAGCTCTGGCCGAAGCAAACAGGGCCGGCTTTCGCCTGACCAGCACGCCGGGGTCGGGCACGCTGGCTGAGATCGTATTTCCAGCGGGCCCCGCTCCGAGCGACCACCCCGCCGCCGTGCAGCCTCAGTTCACTTGAACTATGTTGCAGGAGATGAATCCGCTACAGCAGACATGACCCGTTTCCTTGGTTGCACTTGTTTTGTTGTCTGGGCAGCTGCGCTTGTCTTTTGGTCCAGCGGGAGCGCGCAAGCCGCCGAGGAGGTGGATCTGTTGCTGGTGCTCGCTTCCGACGTGTCCCGCAGCGTGGATCACCCGAAATTCCTGCTTCAGCGCGAAGGCTATGCGGCCGCAATTGCCGACCGCGAGGTGATCGATGCCGTCAGGTCCGGTCCGCATCAGCGTATCGCGCTGTGCTTTGTCGAGTGGTCGGGTTTTGGCGCGCAGAAGCTCGTGGTCGACTGGACCGTAATCGACGGCGCTACCGCCGCGCGCAAATTCGGCGACCAGCTGCTTGAGCTGCCGCGCTCGTTTGCGGATCGCACCTCGATCAGCGGCGGCATCGATTTCGCAACCGAGCAATTCGAAAACGCTCCTTTCGTTGCGCCGCGCCGCACCATCGATGTCTCCGGCGACGGCACCAACAATGCCGGCCGTGACGTGAGAACGGCGCGCGATGAGGCGCTGGCGAAGGGAATTGTCATCAATGGCCTTGTTATTCTGAGCGACCGCCCCGTGCCGTGGAACGCCGAGCACACCAACCCGCCCGGCGGATTACAGAAATATTATCAGGAGAACGTAGTCGGAGGCGCCGGTGCTTTCGTTCTGGTGGCCGAGAATTTCCATTCATTTGGCCGTGCCATTCTCAAGAAGCTGGTGGCGGAGATCGCGCTGATGCCGGCTGCTCCGCCAATGCTGCGTTGATCGCGCTCGGGTGCGCTCACGCGTTGCGGTCGTTCCAGCAGCAGGATAAGAATTACCCGCGCGATACAGCCCGTCTGCTCCGCGCGCGCCTCACAAAGGCTTGGAATGAAGAAGCTCTACCCCGACGCCCGCACCGCACTTGCCGGCCTGCTCAAGGATGGCATGACCATCATGGCGGGCGGCTTCGGACTTTGTGGAATTCCCTCGAGCCTGATCGATGCGATCCGCGAGTCCGGGGTCAAGAACCTGACTGTGGTTTCGAACAATTGCGGCATCGATGGCATCGGATTGGGAGTGCTGCTCGACAGCAAGCAAATAAAGAAAATGATCTCTTCCTACGTCGGAGAGAACAAGACTTTCGCCCAGCAATACCTGAGTAGCGAGCTCGAAATCGAGTTCAACCCGCAGGGCACGCTAGCCGAGCGCATTCGCGCGGGCGGCGCCGGCATCCCCGCCTTTTTTACCAGGACGGGGGCCGGCACGATGATCGGCAAAGATAAGGAGGAGCGCGAATTCGACGGGGAGCGCTACATCATGGAACGTGGTCTCGTCGCCGATCTTTCCGTCGTCCACGCCTGGATGGGCGATAGCGAAGGAAATCTCGTGTATCGCAAGACCGCCCGCAACTTCAATCCTATGATGGCCGCCGCCGGCAAAGTGACCGTAGCCGAAGTCGAGCACCTTGTTCAGACGGGCGACATCAATCCGGATCACATCGTCACGCCCGGCATCTACGTGCAGCGCATCATCCACGTACCTAACGCCGTGAAGCACATTGAGCAGCGCACGGTGAGAAAACGAACCGAGGCACCTGCCGGAACAGGAGAGGAAATCTGATGCCGTGGAATCGCGAACAGATGGCCGAACGCGCCGCGAAGGAGCTGCGCGACGGATTTTATGTCAATCTTGGGATCGGTATTCCAACCTTGGTCTCGAACTACATTCCGCCCGGTATGAATGTGCAGCTGCAGAGCGAGAATGGGATGCTGGGCTTTGGTCCTTTTCCGTATGAGGGCGAAGAGGATCCGGACCTGATCAATGCAGGCAAACAGACGGTCACCGAAATTTCCACGACCAGCTATTTTTCGTCCGCCGACAGCTTCGCGATGATACGCGGGGGGCACATCGACCTATCGATCCTCGGCGCGATGCAGGTCGCCCAGAATGGCGATCTCGCCAACTGGATGATCCCGGGCAAGATGGTCAAAGGCATGGGTGGCGCCATGGACCTCGTCGCCGGCGTGAAGAAAGTCGTCGTCGTGATGGAGCACACCGCCAAGGACGAGCCGAAGCTGCTGCACAAGTGCAAATTGCCGCTGACCGGTGCCGGTGTCGTCGACATGGTGATCACCGATCTCGGGGTGTTCAGCATCGACAAGAAGGGCGGCAACATGACGCTGACCGAACTCGCACCCGGCGTGACCGTCGATGAAATCAAGAAAAAGACGGAGGCAAGCTTCAAGATCGACCCGAAGCTGAAACACTAGCGACGGAACAAATCCCAGCCAGGGCCTTTGATCTGGCATGAGTGACAAGGCCAACTTCGACGAGGAAATGGACCGCCTTCAGGGCCACATGCCCGATTGGGCGGGGCGCAATATCGACCGGTTGCGCCAGCCAGAGGCCGTGTGGGTGCGTGTGCCGGCCGGCATCGCGCTGACCGGTGGTGGCATGCTGGG
>JBEVJT010000021.1:0-4328 GCA_040510075.1 Xanthobacteraceae bacterium
CGGACTGGAGGGATGTTGGCCCCGTGGACTTCTCAGTAATGCAGCAGGTAAATGCGATGCACGGCGCGGAAGGTAAGGCCAACCACATCGCCAATGGCCCGAGCGCTTGCACCTGCCTTGCGTGCCTGCGCAATGGCGAGGTCGCGCGGCACGCCTCGCGCCATAGCCGCCCGCATCGCCGCTAATGCAGCCTGCGTGCGGCGCTCTTTTTCCTCCCGTCGGGCGGCGGCAGCCAGGCGCAGCCGTTCGTGCGTGGGATCGGGAGGAGGCAACCCGCGCAAATGGTAAAGGCGTCGGATGGCCGCGTTTTGGGCGGTGCCGAGCCGTTTGGCCATCTTGCCGACCGAAAGTCCGGCCGCGGCGAACCCCTTCAGGCGCTTGTCCCGCTGCGCCGTCCAGAAGGGCGAAGACACGCGGTGATTTGTCTTGCGCATTGCCACCGGAGTTTGAATCTTGGGCGCCGCCTGTCAAGCGCAGACAAGTGCGGCGCCGGTCAGGATCGTCTCGCAGAGCTTATCTGTTGACAGCGGGAGGCGAGTCGAATTCAAACTCCAGCCATGAGGAAAACGAAAGTAGACCCCAAGACCATCGCCACGTCCTTCTGGACGTCGGAAATGGACAAGCGCCTGCTGAGGCTCGAAGCCTCAGGTTTCCCGGTGATCCAGATCGCCGAGCGACTCGGCACCACCGCGGGGAATGTGAACCAGCGCGCCTACCTACTGCGGAAAGTTGCGGCGCAGTCGGGCCCGACGACGGAAGAGATCGTGCGGGCCAAGGCGGCGCGGCGCCGCAGAGAACTGCAACGCCGCGAGAACGAAGCGCTTGCGGAAATGCGCGGAGCGCTCGCCCGCGGCGCGGCGCGCGATAGCGCCATCGCCGAGGCGAACAAAAAAGGCGCGGGGTTCAGGGCGATCGCAAAACAATTCGGGGTCACGCGTCAACGCGTGCATCAGATCGTGCTGCTGGAGGATTGACGCGCAGCTTTGTCTCCACGGCAGTAATCCCTCATTCGTCATGCGCGGGCTTGCCCCGCGCATCCATGTCTTTCTTCCTTGTAGATCAAAGACGTGGATGGCCGGAACAAGTCCGGCCATGACGGCGCTGTGAGTGCCTAACGCCGCTGGTATTACATCCTGCCCCGCGGAACTTGGGAGAACATGGCGGGTCGGCGCCGAGCGGCGTGCTCTTTCAGAGGCTCGTGGCCACTGTGCGCGCAAACCAGCTGCCGCGCATGGTCAGACGCGCCGATCTGTTCTTTCCCGATGCCTCGATGGTCAGCAGCCCATCGCGCGCAAGATCCGCGACCGTAATCCCGGAGATGCGCGGCTCGCTCGCACTGCACGTTGCCGGGATCCACGCACCGGCGTGCCGGCGAATCGTTCCGGCATCAAGACAGACGAGAAGCGCTTTACGCTGCGCAGGCGTAAGTACGGCAATAGGAGCGCGCGGCTCGTTCGCATCCAGCGCGGGGACGCCCGGTGAAGGACGAGTCGAGTGAGGGGCTAGGGTTTCGGCATTCATGACCATGTGTTTCCCCGAATGTTGCAAAGCGCTCGTTCCGCACGCGAGCGCAGGGTTATAGCGGGAAAGGTGGCTCCCGGGTGAGTTGCATAAATGCGCTGTGCACAGAAACCCGCTCTTCTCCACACGGAAGAATTAATCCGTTCATCTCCGGAAAAGCCGGGCACCCATTTGCGTCTGCAATGCCACTTGCGAACGTGCGCGAAGCATTTTGCGCGCGAACGTGCGGAAGGGAACGCCTCCATCATCGCATGTCGACGGTCATGCTGCGGATCTCCGCATTCGTCGCATTGTCGTTCACCAGGAGTTCCGCAAAAAACGTGAAGCGGCCCGGCGGCAGCTTGCCGGCAAGGCTCAGCTGGAAACTTGCGTCGCTGCCGAGCGCGAGGCGGCCCGCAAGCAGCACGCGCCCTTCGGCATCGGTAACCATGTAACGGCATTCGGGCGCCGAGCGCCGGATGAGATCGGCAGACACGGACTGCAGCGGCTGGCGCACGATGTCGGTGCTGCGCATGTGCTTCTGCAGCACTTCGATGTCGCCGAATATGCGAATCGTGTCGGCCCTGCGCTCCAGCTTCGTGATAAAGCCGCGGCGCGGGGTGGCATAAGCGTCAAAGGAACCCACACCCAGTGGATAACTGAGATCGCGAAATGCATCGACGGTCGCGCTCTCAGGCGTCCAGGACTTGAGGAAATATGGACCATTGGTGACGAGGAAATGCCCGCGCTCCTTGTAGAAGGCGGACAGCGCCGTCCAGCGTTTGCGCGCATCCTCGGCACTGACGAGGGAGTGCAGGCGTTCGGGCCGATACCCATCGCGCGCGAACTCGTCGACCAGCCCGGCCAGCTGTTTGCCGAGCGGTGAGGAGCGCACGAGATCGAGCCAGGGCACGCCTCGCTTGGTCGCCGCAGCTTCCGAGAATGCGGCCCAGCCGCGCCCCACCGCCTCCTCCATCAACACCAGGACGTGCCATGGCAGCGTGCTCCAGGGCGGCGCGATGGCGGCATCCTGCTCAGCCTCGAGGGGCTGCCTCGACAGGTACACTTCGAGGATGAACAGCTCGCGCAGCACTTCGAGGTCGCCGAGACGGTATGACTTCGAGGTGGTATCGCGCCCAACGGCACGCACGCCGAGAAGTTGCGCGCGCATGATCGCACTCGCGCGCGCGATGAACGGATCGAAATGAACGTCATTGCTCTCCACGCTCCACCGATAGGCAAACATGTAGGCATAGAGAAGATCGGCCGTGGTCGTGCGTGTGCCGTCGTGAAATGCGGAGCCCATGGCACGATAGATGAGCTTCTCTTTCGCAATACTGCCGGGCGCCACGCTCTTCAGCTGGCCCGTCCCGATTTCCGGAAGCATGGCGTTATCGGGAATTACGATTTCTGCCGTGATGCTCGACGGTTGCGCGGGAGGGCGACGCTCGACCACAGGTTCGGCCAGAATTGAAAGGCTGATCAGGGTGTACACCACCATCAGTGCGGTGAGCGGCACCTGCGAGCGCAGCGCGAGCCGGCGCGAGCCGAAAACTCGCAGTGCATCCAGATGGGCGACAAAAACCGCGGCAATGTGGCCGAGAAGAATGGCCGTGACCGCTGCGTACCAGGCAAAGCGCGCGCCGACGATGGCGATGTTCACGCGATAGCCGGCGGTGCCGAACAAATTCCAGCCCCAGCCAAAAGGATCGGACGCGAGCGGAATGATGTATTGGCCCTGAATAAGCAGAAAGGTGAGATAATGCGCGAGGTGATAGCCGATGGCGATGGGCACGAGGCTGAGCGCAAACCGGCTCGCGATCGCGAGCGGCGGAAGCTCGTTCTCCGTCATGGCGCTGATGATGGCGCTTACGCCGAGAAACGCGCCGAGAAACACCAACCAGAAGAGCAGCAGGCCCGCGGTTCGGATGACGAAAAATTTGTAATCGCCGAACATCGCAACGCGGTCGGCAAACGTGACTTCGAGTGTGCCCCATTCGGGGGTGCCGAGCGCACCATCAAAAAGAACCGTCGCGAGCAGCAGGAGCACGAAGGCGGTGATCGACGCGGATACCGGGCCCGCTTGCATCAGTCCCGCCGCATAAGGCCGTAGCGCCAGGCCGCATGCGAGCTTTGTGCGCAGCTCGAAGGGGGCAAAGCGGGCAAAAGTGGCGAACGTGACCGTGAACAACTCGCCGTTTTGCAGCCAGATCTCGCGACCGAACAGGAGCATGCCGGTCAACGTTGCGATCGTGTACGCGAGCGCGACCAAGGAAATCACCGCAGGAATTGCAGGATTGGGATAAATCAATTCGAGCCAGCTGAACGCGAACAGCAGAGCAACCGCGGGCCACACGCCGACCGATGCAGGATACGGGAGATCAAGCGCGAGCGAGCGCCGTCCGGTGAGGCGGCAATAGCCTCGTTCGAGCAACCCGAAGAGGGTGCGCCATGGATTGACCAGTCCTGCAACGTCTCCGACGAATGCGCAAACGTATGCGAAGCCCACCCACCAGATGATCCACACCATCGTGGGCGCCAGGTTACGGTACGGATTCTGGCTGCCGATACATCCCGCCGCGATGGTGAGAATGAAAATCGCCAACGCAAGAAGCTTGAGGAGGAGAATGAGAGGCGCAAGGCTCGAGCCTGCGCGATCACCCAACAGATCAACACGCGGATGGGCGCGCGTGCTCGGGCCTGCACGAAGAAATAACGCCGCGATCAGGAACGAAACTACGACCGCGGCGGCCGCTCCCGCGAGGTAGAACGACAGCGGAATGGGCAGGTCGTAACGTTCGCCGAATCCATGCGCCCGCGCGGGCGTC